>CAXBKL010000142.1:0-8566 GCA_963976125.1 uncultured Sulfitobacter sp.
CGCGCAGGGTTGCAACCCCCAAAGGCACGGAAATCCAGTCAACGACCTTTGCCTGGCAGCCCCGATTTGGTTTGATCAAACCCCGAATGAAGCCGCATGATCGACTGTGTCCGATCCCCGATCGGCACACCGCTGATGTCGATCCAGACCAGTTCGGTCGACCCCCCGCCAATGTCCACAACCAACAGGTTTTCGGTCCTTGAGTCGACCAATGGCGCGCAGGAAATCACCGCCAGCTGGGCTTCTTCCTTGGGGGTGATGATGTCCAGTTTCAGCCCGGTTTCGCGATGAATGCGGCGCATGAATTCGGTACCATTCAACGCGCGCCGACAGGCTTCGGTCGCAACCAGACGCATGCGGCGGACCTTGTTGCGGCGCAATTTCTGCTGGCAGATGCGCAGGGCCTGAATGGTGCGCAGCATTGATCCGCGCGATAACCGCCCGGTCCTTTCCAACCCCGCACCCAATTGCACGGATTTTGAAAAACTGTCTACCACGTGAAAACCGCTGCCCTTGGGCTGAGCGATCAACATGCGGCAGCTATTTGTGCCCAGATCAAGGGCCGCATATAGCTCGGATGATCTGGACGGAACTGGCGCGGGGCTCAGAGCCGGTCTGGTATCCTTTTCGAGCGCGCCCGCACCCTTGGGACGCTTTGGCGCCATGGTTCGCGCCTTTCATATCGAGTTGGCATCAAGGTAATCCGATGCCGTGGCCCGCGCAAGTGTGAAGGCCGCACTATGGCAGGTCATTTTCAGCGCGGAATCGGGCGATCCAGTTGGCCGAAGTCGCATCGGACAGCCTGCGCAGCGACGGTCTCGCCCGCGCCGCATGGGCCGGATCAAGACCGAGGTAGCGCAGGACATCAGCCAAGACCCCCAAAGGGTCCGCGGCCAATACTTCGTAGCTCAATTTCAGCGGGATGATGTCGTGATCGGCAAACCATGAGCCCCAGCGGGCGTCAAGGGCCGACAACATCTCCATCCGGCGGGCAATGGCGGCCCGGTCGTAACCGTGCGCGGCAACCGGGGCGATACGTTCCCGATCAGAGCCATCTGTATTGGCATGCCACAACCCGCTTTGTTCCGCGCGCAGGTAGGAAACGGCCTCGGCCAATTTGTCATGTCGGGACAGATGGATGAAGGCCGTCGGACCAAAAGCGGCATCAAACAGGGCCGCCTGGTCAGGCAGGCCCTGATAATGCCGGCGCAGCCAGTCGCAGGCGTAGGTCAGATCCGACCCCATCAGACGCATGCCGAACAGATCGGTGCCGCCGCGCCCTTCGGTCCGCATCGCGTCCATGTAGCGGGTCGAAAAGGCGGCGCGCGCGGGATCCGGGTCTCCGGCCAGGGCCCAATGTTCGGCCCATGAATGCAGGCTCTTTTCACGGAAAAAGGAATTCGGTTTCCCCGCCACCCCGGTTTGCGCCAGCAGATCACACAGCAGCGTTGTGCCACTGCGCGGCAGGCTGCACAGGACATAAGCGGCGGCGGGCGTGGCATCGGTCATGGACCAGCAGTATCAAAGGCTGTCGCCCCTGCAAAGTTGAGCCGAACCTAACATTGTTGTTCGCAATTATGACGGCCCGGCCGCCTCGCCCCCGAGGGTCGGTTGGGATATGGATTGCCCAAGGTCGCGGATGAACCAACTTCGGTCGAAAAACGGCACCGTGCGGCGCAGCCGACCCGTTAGACAGCGAGAAACCAGACGAGGAATCATCCAATGCCTGACGTGACAATTGTGTACTGGCGCGACATCCCGGCCCAAGTGATCGTGGGCAAGGGCCGACGCGGGTCCAAACGCCCGCTGCCCGAACGGTTCGAACAGGCCATAGACCGCGCCGCGATGAAGATTGGCGCCGAGGATACGGATGCCTATCTTGCAGAGTGGCGCAAGGCGGCGCCCTTTGTCGTTGAAGGCGACCCCGATGCCGTTGCTGACGCCGAAGCGGCACGGCTGGATGCAGAATATGACCGCGAGCGCATCAAGGCGCTGATTGCAAACGATGGTTGGGCCGAAGGCGCACAAGCCAACGGTTCCGCCGAAGGCGCACAAGCCAACGGTTCCGCCGAAGGCGCACAAGTGACCAGGGCCTGAGACCCGCACCCCACATGATAAAGGACACCATCATGGCTTTGTTGAACTTCCGCCGCAAGGAGACCCCTGCCCGCGATCTGTCCGGTGCAGAGGTCGAAGCCTTTTTGAAGGATTACTCCATCGAAGTGATGCCACGCACGGCAGAAAAGGTCGATGATTTCCGCGCTCTGTTGCCCACCGGTACCCGCGTCTACATCGCCCATATCGAAGGCACACCCATTGAAGATATGGTTGCTACGGCCAAACGTCTGAACGCTGACGGCTACAAGGTCATGCCGCATTTCCCCGCGCGCATCATCAAGGACAAGGTTACGCTCGGCGACTGGATTGCCCGGTATCAGGGCGAGGCGGACGTCATGCAGGCGCTGCTTCTGGCCGGTGGGGTCGAAAAGCCCCACGGTGATTTCAGCGACAGCATGCAGTTGATGGAAACGGGTCTGTTCGATCAGGCCGGATTTGAGCGCCTGCATGTGGCCGGTCACCCCGAAGGCAACCGCGACATTGATGCGGCGGGCACCGCAAATGTCGATGCGGCACTGCGCTGGAAAAATGACTTCCAGACCCGGACTGACGCCAAGATGGCAATTGCCACGCAATTCGCCTTTGACGCACAGCCGATCATCAAATGGGCAGACGGCTTGCGCAACGATGGCATCACCCTGCCGGTGCACATCGGCATTGCCGGTCCGGCCAAGCTACAGACATTGATCAAATTCGCAATCGCCTGCGGTGTCGGCCCGTCCCTCAAGGTACTGCAAAAGCGCGCCATGGATGTGACCAAGCTGCTGCTGCCCTATGAGCCGACGGAGGTGGTGCGCGATCTGGCACTGCACAAGGCGGCGAACCCCGATTTCAACGTCTCCTATGTGCATTTTTTCCCGCTGGGCGGAATCAAGACAAATGCCAACTGGGCCATCGAAAATGGCGGCACATCTGCCGCTCCTGCCAACGCTTCCTCTTAAGGACTAGAAATGACGCGCACTATTGTCGAATCCAAAACCAAGACCGCCATCATCGGCTTTGACCAACCGTTTTGTGTCATTGGCGAGCGGATCAATCCCACAGGTCGCAAAATTCTGGCCGAAGAGCTGGAGCGCGGCGATTTTTCCCGCGTTGAAGCCGATGCCGTTGCCCAGATGAACGCGGGCGCGAACATTCTTGACGTGAATTCCGGCGCGGTGTTCTCCAACAAGATGGCCGAAGACCCACGCTACGCCGACAATAACTTTGTCGAACCGATGTTGATGCCGGAAATGATTGCCCGCGTGCAAGCGGTTTGCGACCTGCCGATCTGTATTGACAGCTCGGTCCCCGGTGCGCTTGAAAACGGATTGGAGGCCTGCGATGGGCGGCCCTTGCTGAATTCGGTCACGGGCGAGGAAGAGCGTCTTGAACTGGTCCTGCCGCTGGTCAAGAAATACAACGTGCCTGTTGTCGCGATCTCGAATGACGACACCGGGATCAGCGAAGACCCGGACGTGCGTTTTGCCGTGGCCAAGAAGATCGTTGAACGTGCCGCCGATTTCGGCATTCCGGCCCATGACATTGTGGTCGACCCGCTGGTCATGCCTATTGGCGCGATGTCAACGGCAGGCCATCAGGTTTTCACGCTTGTGCGCCGCTTGCGTGAGGAGCTGGGCGTCAACACCACCTGCGGTGCCTCCAACATCAGCTTTGGCCTGCCCAACCGTCATGGCATCAACAATGCCTTCTTGCCCATGGCGATGGGCGCGGGCATGACATCGGCCATCATGAACCCGGTGGCGCTGCCTGTGAACGCGACCAAGATCGCGGAAAAGAAGGCCGAACTTACCGCTCTTGGCGTGGTTCTGCCCGAAGGAATGGATGACGAGGCTTTTGTGCAGTTGTTCGGTCTGGGATCGACCTTGCCCCGCCCCGGCAAGGAAATGGAAGCAATCCGCGCTGCGAATTTCCTGTTTGACCGTGATCCGCACGGTGGCGACTGGATCAAATTCAACAAGGTTGCGCCAAAAGCAGGGCAAGAAGGCCGGGGCCGCGCCGGTCGCACGGGCGGGCGCCGCCGGGGCTAGACAACGCTTGCGTCCCGGACATGATCCGGGACGCGTGGTTTGCCGGTTGGTCCGTGTTGGCCGAAAGACATGACCCATGGTGGTTAATCCTGACGCTGGGATTTGACGCCGCTCCGCTTTGCGCTGATTGCCCTGTCGGCGGGTTTGGCTTAGCGTTTGCAACACAGTCAACCCCGCGAGGCCGCCATGAAAGTAACCTTGGACCATGTGCTATGGGCCGTGCCGGACCGGGACGACGGCATGGCGCTATTTGAACAATTGACCGGCGTTGCCCCGGTGATCGGCGGTGCCCACCCCGGTTTTGGCACCCGCAACGCGCTCAGCAGTCTTTCACCCGATACCTACCTTGAGATTCTGGCCCCCGATCCCACTCAGGATCTGACGGGAACATGGGGGGCGGACGTGGCGGCGCTGAGCCATCCGCAGATGTATACCTTCTGTCTGGCCTGTGATGATCTTGAACAGGTCGCGCGACAGGCCTGTGCCGCCGGGGTGACTGTGGATGCGCCACTTGCAATGTCGCGCAAAACCCCAAAGGGCGATGTTCTGCACTGGCGGATCTTGCGGATGCAGGACAAACGCTGGCCCGGTCGCCTGCCGTTTTTCATCGACTGGGGCGACACCCCCCACCCCGGTACAACGACACCCGGCGGTGCCACGCTGACGGATCTGGTTGTTCTGGACGTTGACCCGCGCCCTCTCCGCGCACTGTTTGCGGCCATCGGCTGTTCGGTTCCGGTGCATGCAGGCGCCGCATTTGGCCTTGTGGCCAGCTACGAGGCGGCCAGGGGGCGGGTTGTTCTGACCTGACCAGCCGTTCCTTGCCGGCCTGCACCCATTGATCCCAAATTTCTGGCAATACCTGGAGAGTCCCGGTTATTGTCCTTGCAGGGTCATAAATAGGCCTCAAATCGTGTCAATATGTCGAAGGATCAAGTGGGGAGCCTTGCTCTTCGAAACCGGAAATTAAGGCAGCTGTGATGTCACCAAACGCGGACCGGGATGTGCAATGGCGGTTCAGGTCCGGCAACGGTGTTGGATATGCAAAACTGGGTGATCCGGGCCGCCGGGTAGTCCGGTCGAAGTTGAGTGTTGAGCAGTTGGAGCAGGTCCAATGACATTTTCCATCAAGTTAGATTACCGGTTTGATACCTCTGGTTTTTTCGACGATCCGGGTCGCCGGGCCGTGCTGGAAGCGGCGGCGGCAGAATGGGAAGCGCTCATCAACGACGATTTTGACCCCATCCCCACCGGCACGTCCTTTGACATCACCAACCCCAGCAATCCCGGCAGCATCGAGACAATCACGCTCACTGAACCGGTTGATGACATTGTGGTCTTCATCGGGGCGCGCAACCTGTCCGGGTCTACGGCCGCGGTTGCAGGACCGGACGGCATGTCCCTTCAGGGGGACGTCTATGCCTCGCGTTTCTCGTCAAATTTCCGCTCAAACGGGCCAGTCACGGATTTCGAACCCTGGACGGGATCGGTCAGCTTTGACACCAATACCAATTGGCATTTCGGCCTGGACGAACCCACCGCCGGCAAGCTGGACCTTTTCACCGTCGCCGTTCACGAGATTGGCCACATTCTCGGCATTGGCACCTCGGCCGCCTTTGATGCGCTCATCACGCCCGGATCTCCACCAACCTTCAATGGCGTCAATGCCACTGCGCTGAATGGCAATGTCAGCGTCCCGCTTGACCCCGGTCTGGGACACGTCGAAGAAGGTTTTTCCGGCAACAGCGTTGTGCTTGATCCGGTCCTGACCACGGGTGTGCGCCTTCGGCCCAGCGAATTCGACAAGGCGATGCTTGCCGATATTGGCTATGAGGTCACCGGCTATGTCAAGCAGGGGACCACCCCCCCGATCGCCACAGCCTCGGGCGAGACGATACGCGGCACGGACCTTGCCGACAACATTGATGCATTGGGCGGTGCTGATCTGATGTTCGGGCGCGACGGAAATGATACGCTGAAAGGAGGGGCCGGCGCGGACCAGATCCAGGGCGATGAAGGTGCCGACAGCCTACAGGGTGACGCAGGCGCGGACACGCTGTTTGGCGACGAAGGTGACGACACGCTTCTGGGCGGAGAAAACAAAGACCAGCTTCAGGGCGGCAATGACAACGACGACCTGCAAGGCGAAGGTGGGGACGATTCGTTGTTCGGCGGCAATGGCAATGACATGCTGGACGGCGGTGCGGACAATGACGCCCTGCAAGGCGGGATTGGCAACGACACCATCACCGGCGGGGCCGGATCAGATTCGATCTTTGGTCAGGGCGGCACTGACACCTTCATCTTCGGGTTGGGCGGCGGCGACGACACGATCTTTGACTTTGACGTCAACACCGAGACCCTTCGGCTGGTCAACAGTGGCTTTGCCGACACCGCCGCGGCCCTGGCTGCGGTATCAAAACCATTTTCCAACGTCTCGCGGATCACCCTGAGTGACGGTAGTTTCGTTGACATCTTTCAAGCCTCGCAATCGGGAACACAGCTCAACAACACCAACGTGGTCGTCGTGAACGGTGGCGGAGGCAACAGCCTGCCTCAAGGCACCGTCATCGTCACCGGCACGCTGAACGAGGGCGACACGCTCACCGCTGATGCCTCTGGCGTGACGGATGCAGATGGGCTGGGCGCGTTCAGCTACACCTGGCTGCGCGACGGCAGTGCCTTTGGCGCAACCGGCGCGACCTACCAGCTGACTGCCGCCGACATCGGGGCGCTCATGTCCGTGCGGGTGAGCTATACCGACGGCCAGGGAACCCTTGAAGCCGTCACAAGCGCTGCCACGATCCCGGTTGCCAACACCAATGATGACCCCATCGGCGCGGTCACGATCTTGGGGACAGCGGTTCAGGGCAGCACGCTGAGTGTAAATACGGGCGGGCTGTTGGATGCCGACGGTCTGGGGCCTTTCTCCTTTGCCTGGCTGCGCGACGGACAGGTCACCGGCCAAACCGGCGGCAGCTATGCCCTGACGCAGGGTGACGTGGGCGCGGTCATGACTGTGCAGGTGCAATACGTCGACGGTCACGGCACATTAGAACAGATCCTCAGCATGCCGAGCACGGCGATTGGCAACATCAACGACGCCCCCGAAGGCACCGTCAGCATCGACGGTCTGGCGGTTGAAGGGGGTCTGCTCACTGCCAATCCCGCGCTTCTGGCGGATGCCGACGGGCTGGGGGTGTTTGCGTTTGACTGGCTGCGCGACGGCACGACAACCGGCGCGACCGGTGCGACTTATCTGCTGAGTGCGGCAGACGTGGGGGCGAGCATAACGGTTGTGGTGCGCTACACCGACGGCCAGGGCACCGATGAAATGATAAGCAGTGCGGCGACCGTACCCGTATCCCCCGATAGCGATCCGCTGACAGGTGATGCAGGCGACAACAGCATTGTTGGCACCGCTGGCGACGATACGCTAAGCGGTGGCGCGGGCAATGACACGCTGGATGGCGGCGGCGGGGCGGATACCTTTGTCATCAACCCCGGTGATGACCAGATTACAATCCGCGACTACCAACCCGGAACAGATCAACTTGATCTGAGCGGTTTTGAACGGGCTGCGGTACTGGGCGCCCTGTCTGACGTGGCATCCGGCGCAACACAGATCACCTTGCCGGACGGGACGGTCCTTCGGTTTGAAGGGGCCGCCAGTGCGTTTGAGGATTTGTCATTTGACGATCTGTTGCTGGCCGCCGGCGATCTGCCCCCGACGGGCATGCCGCAAATCACCGGCGAGCTGCGCCAGGGCGCAACACTTCTGGTTGATCTGGACAGCGTCAGTGATGTCGATGGGTTTGACCCGGCCACCGCTGAATTCCAGTGGCTGCGCAACGGCACCAACATCGCCGGGGCCACCGGGACAAGCCTGTTGCTGTCACAGGCAGATGTCGGGGCGGTGATCGCGGTTCAAGCCCGATTTACCGACTTCTTCAACGTAGAGGAAACGGTGTTTTCCGCAGCTTCGGTACCGGTCGAAAACGTGAATGACGCCGTCACCGGCAGTCTCGGCATTACGGGAACTTTTGAGGTTGGCACTACACTGGTGGGCATTCTGTCCGATCTGGCAGATGCCGATGGGTTGATCGGGGTGGATCCGGTTTTTCAATGGCTGCGCGACGGCACAGCGATCAACGGTGCGACCGGCCAAAACTATCTGATCGGTTCTGTGGATGCAAACGCGCAGATCTCTGTGCGGATGACATTGCAGGATAATCTGGGCGGGCAGGAAAGCCTTGAAAGTGCGGCCGGATTTGTCCCAACGCCCGGCGCGCTTTTTACCGGCACGCGGTTTTCAGACCGGTTTGTGGCAACAGCCGGAGACGACACCCTTGAGGGCGAGGGTGGCACGGATACGGCCGTGTTTGAAGGCAACCAATCCTCCTATACCCTGCAACTGG
>CAXBKL010000143.1:0-8421 GCA_963976125.1 uncultured Sulfitobacter sp.
CCGGCCAAAGGCGCTGCGCGGCTGTTGGGCCAGGGCGGCAAGGGGCAGGTCGGGCGCGATGGCAAATGTCGTTGTGACAGCCGCAAGCCCAAAACGCCGGCCGATGTAGGGATGTATGAGGGGGCCACCGTCGGAGGTCGCGACACCTGCGGCAACGGCCAGCCGGTTAAGATCCACATCGCTGCTGGTCATGGTGTGGCCGCGGGCATCGTGGCCCAGAAGGCGCAGGTAATTTGCAATCACGATCGCGGTTTCGGCTGCGATCAGACCCGCCCGGTGGTCATGCGCGTCCTTGATCCATTCGGTCCCCGGTTCGTCTGGCATCACGTCGCGCGGGTTTTCATACAAGAAGACCAGCCCATGAGTATGATGGGTTATGTCAGGCAGCGCCGCATTTGCAGAGTCCCTGAGGTCCGCCATAATCATGTCGATGCCGGAGGCAAGTGTCTTGGTCTGGGCTGTCTGCAAATCCTGCACCAGCCCGGCAACGTCGGCGTTCTGAAAAGGCGTCTCCAGAATCGCTCCACTGGGCAAAAGGCAGGAACCAACAACCGCCGCATCGGCAAAATACCCAAAGGATTTCAAATGATCCCTGCGTTCCCGAAGATCAGAAGGGGCATCCGCGACGGCCGTGTTGATCGGGCCACCCCGTATCGTGTCAAGCATCGCCTGATGATCGCGCATGGCATTGATGATGGAATGGGGATCGTTAGGCCGATCAAAGCTCAGCGGTTGCATCGGCGTTACCCCTGCCAGATCAGGCATGACTTCGGTTCTGCTGAGCAACTCAACAGGGTAGGGGCCCAAATGGGGGGGGCGGTTTTTGGAGGAGAAAAGCCTTGTCATGCGTCTTCCTGACGGCTGCGAAAATCCGTGATCTCTTGATAGACCAGAGTTTGCCGACTGTACCACCAGAACCTGCGCCGGCCAGTTGGCCGATGCCTGACCCTGGAAGCTGGGCGGGGTGCAGGCGCTAGAAGCTGGGCGGGGTGCAGGCGCTCACGACTTCACACACATCTGTGCCGGGGTTGCGAAATCTATGCGGCAGGCGGCTGTCAAAGAGATAGCCGTCGCCGGAATTCAGGATTTCGGCATGGCCATCCACTGTAACTTCGATTGATCCCTTGATTACCAGACCCGCCTCTTCACCCTCATGTGACAACAACTCCGGACCGGTATCGGCCCCCGGAGGATAGGTTTCGTGCAACACCTGAAGCGCATGATGCTCTGCGTTGCCCAATTGACGAAGCGACACCTTGCCATCGCTGGTCGGCGCAATTTCCGTAAATTCTTCAGCCCGATAAAACACTTTTGGACCCGAGGTTTCTTCAAGTGTGGAGAAAAAGGTGGCCATGCTCATCGGGATGGCATCGAGCAGGCTTTTAAGCGACGCGACGGAGGGGCTTGTCCGGTTTTGTTCAATCAGTGAAATTGTCCCATTGGTCAGCCCTGCACGTGCGGCAAGTTCGCGCTGCGAAAGACCGTGCTTTTTGCGAATGGTCTTGAGCTTGTGTCCAATATCCACTGCGGAAGTCCCTCACCTCAGAAGCCTTTAACGAACGGCCTGTGCAAAAATTCTCCTAGGTCAAAACATCAAGATTGACAATTATATTAAACATCGAGATAGGATTTTTTAAACGAGCCTCAAGTTTTGATCAAAGGATTCGAGAAATGACCAGCACAGTGAAAAAGACGCGCCGCAAGGCCGCCCCGAAGAAGACCGCAGCCGCCGCGACAGCAAACCCCGTGGTTGATACAATCGTGTCCGATGCCGTGGCCAGTGCTGACTTGACCAATGCACAGCTGATCGCGCGCCGCGATGCGGCTGTGCCACGCGGTGTCGCCTCCGCCGCGCCAATCTATGCAAAATACGCCGAGAACGCCGAGCTTTGGGATGTAGAAGGAAACCGCTACATCGACTTTTGTGGCGGCATTGGTGTTCTGAACACCGGCCACCGTCACCCCCGTGTGATCGACGCGGCCAAGGCACAGGAAGACCACTACACACACACCTCATTTCAGGTCGTGCCTTATGCGCCCTACATCGAATTGGCAGAGAAGCTGAACGCGCTGGCCCCCGGTGATGCGCCCAAGAAAACCCTGTTGGTGACAACCGGTGCCGAAGCGGTTGAAAACGCGGTCAAGATCGCCCGTGCCGCGACGGGCCGTCCCGGTGTGATCGCCTTTACCGGCGGTTATCATGGCCGCACGCTCTTGACGTTGGGCATGACCGGCAAGGTATCGCCGTACAAAAAGGACGTGGGACCATTTCCTGCGGATGTGTTCCGCGCGCCGTTCCCGTCCCTGCGCGATGACATCACCGTTGACGACGCGATTACCGGCCTGAAAAACCTGTTCCTGACCGATGCACAGCCGTCACGCATTGCCTGCATGATTATTGAACCTGTGTTGGGCGAAGGTGGCTATGTTCCGGTGCCGTTCGAGATGATGCAGGAACTGCGCGTCATCTGTGATGAACATGGCATTTTGCTGATCGCGGATGAAGTGCAAGCCGGCTTTGGCCGGACCGGCACATGGTTCGCGATTGAACATTCCGGCGTTGTACCTGACTTGATTACGGTCGCAAAATCCATGGCGGGTGGTTATCCGCTGGCGGGTGTAATTGGCCGTGCGGACATCATGGACGCGATGGACCCCGGCGGGTTGGGCGGCACCTACGGCGGCAACCCGGTTGCCTGTGCGGCCGCATTGGCGGCGATTGACGCGATTGAAGACGAAGGCCTGCTGGCCCGCTCTACCGAAATGGGTGAAACGCTCAAGGCGCGTTTTGCCGAGATCGGCGCACGGGCGGCCCCCTATCGGTTCTGGGACATTCGCGGTTTGGGCGCGATGATTGCAGTTGAATTCGTATCCGATTTTGCCAGTGCCAAACCGGATGCCGATTTCACCAAGCGGGTGATTGGCCATGCGTTCAAGCGCGGTCTGCTATTGCTTGGCTGTGGTATGCACGGCAACGCTGTCCGGGTGATGGTGCCGCTGACGGCATCCGACGCGCTGATCGAAGAAGGTCTGGCCATCTTTGAAGCGTCGGTTGTCGCGGCGGTTGCCGAAGAAGCCTGATCCGACATTGAATTTCAGAAAGGCGCGCCAGACCTCTGTCGCGCCTTTTTTTATTGGCGCTTCTCGTGCCGTGATTGCGGCGGACCCGAACGTGATGCGAAGTCGGGCCGTTCTTGGTCCTTTCGAGAACACCCCACAGATTCAGACCCTATTTCAGTTCAATCGAAACGCGAGACGGGCAGGCGAGAGTTTCAAACGGTGCTTTCGAAAACGCCAGAAACAGCCTATTTCGCCGCCATTCCCGCAAGGATTTCCATCGCTTCCGCTTCGCGCCCGTCAGGCACAAACAGATGGTCATGATAGAACCCCGATACCGGGTTCACGCCCATACCTGCCTTGGCCAATTCGGCGGCGATCCGGGCGATGAATCCAACCGCTTCCAACGATGAATGCACGTTCAATGTGATCATCCGGCAGGGGAATTCACAGGTCAGTCCAGCCGCGTCGGCCTCATCCTTGCGCAGGATCAGCGTGGTGCCTTCGGCTTCCTGAAATACCATGCGCGGGCACAGCCCGGCCGGTACATTATCGGTGTTCAGGGTGACAAAGACATGAACCCCATCCACCAGCTCCGCCGACATGGATCGCAACAGCGCATCAAGGTCTTGCTCACCGCTCATCGTCCGCCCTCAATCGTAAAACGGCGTGACTTGCGCCACGATAACCGAGTTTTCATCAAGGGCGCGCTGCATCAGCGCCCGTTCTTCTGCGTCGATCTCCTGATCGTCGGCTTCCCGCTCCGCCAAGGTGCCATAGCCCGTCACATCCAGCGGATTTGTGTCGGCCTGCTTGAGCAGTGCCACAGTTTCGCGTACCGCTTCGGCCTCGTCCACGCCGGAAGCAAAGCACATCAGCGCCGCACCGGTTGCCTTGTCCGGCAGGCCGTCGCCATCCTTGCGCCCGATCTGGACCAACAGGGTATAGACTTGTTGACGCGACGGTTTTTTCGGCTTTTTGGTGTCAGACATGAGAAGGGCCACATGTGAGGGTCAAGAGGGGTCGACTATTCCTGAACGCCCCGGACGTGATGCGGGGCGCAACGCCATCAATCGCGCAGCAATTCGTTGATCGACGTCTTGGAGCGGGTGCGCTCATCCACACGTTTCACAATGACCGCGCAATACAGGTTCACACCATTTTTTGAGGGCATTGACCCTGCCACAACAACCGACCCCGATGGCACCTCGCCGTACATGACTTCGCCTGTTTCACGGTCCACTATCTTGGTCGACTGACCGATAAACACGCCCATACCCAGAACCGAACCTTCACGGACGATGCAGCCTTCGACCACTTCCGAGCGCGCCCCGATAAAGCAGTTGTCCTCGATGATTGTCGGACCCGCCTGCATCGGTTCCAGAACACCGCCAATGCCCACACCACCTGACAGATGAACGTTCTTGCCGATCTGGGCGCAGGATCCAACGGTTGCCCAAGTGTCAACCATCGTGCCGCTGTCTACATAGGCGCCGATATTGACAAAAGATGGCATCAGCACAACGCCGGGCGCGATGAAGGCAGAGCGGCGTACAACGCAATTGGGTACGGCTCGGAAACCAGCTGCTTTCCACTGATTGTCACCCCAGCCTTTGAATTTGCTGTCGACCTTGTCCCACCAACCGGCGCCCTGCGGGCCACCTTCCTGATGTTCCATGTCCTTGATGCGGAATCCCAGCAGAACCGCCTTTTTGGCCCATTGGTTGACGTGCCAGTTGCCGTCGTCCTGTTTCTCCGCAACGCGCAGTTTGCCGCTGTCGAGGGCATTCAGCGTGTCTTCGATCGCATCGCGGGTTTCGCCGGTGGTCGCCGAGGTGATCTGATCGCGGGTATCCCAGGCGGCTTCGATTGCGGCTTCGAGGTGGGCGTTGGACATCGGTTGCTCTCCTGATGGGAATGACATTTGGGGCGCTATACAGCTGCGCAGAGGTCCGCGCAATCGTTCTGCATCATTTGATCGAGTGTGGGAATGGCGGCGTTTGTGGAAACATCGGGCGTCCATCACAGCGCAGTCAACGCATTGTGACATTGCAAGTTATCGGGAACCACGTCACGGTCGCGCAAAACCGATTGAGAGAGAGCCATGCCAGACGATAAACACCGTCACCCGCTTCGCCATGCCAGTTCGGATCGCGCCGCAGCTGAATCTGCGCCAGATACGGCACAAACCCGTGCGCCTGCCTATCGGTTGGCCTTTAACGACGAAGATTTCCTGTGTCGTGAAGAATTGCGGCCCGTGCGGTTGCAACTGGAGCTTCTGAAGCCTCAATTGATGCTCGATGAGCAGGGGATAAACTCCACAATTGTGCTTTTTGGTGGCGCACGGATTCCCGAGCCGTCCAAAAAGCATCATGCGCGGACCGACACCCTGTCAGAGCTTTCGCGGTTTTACGATCAGACCCGTGAATTTGCGCGGCTGATTACGTTGAAGTCAATGAAATCAGGTGGCCACGACGACGTTGTGGTTACCGGTGGCGGCCCAGGAGTGATGGAGGCGGGCAATCGCGGCGCGATGGAAGCCGGGGGGCGGTCCGTCGGGTTGAACATCGTGCTGCCGTTTGAGCAGGCACCCAATGAATATGTCACGCCGGAGTTGTGCTTTAATTTCCACTATTTCGCCATTCGCAAAATGCATTTCCTGATGCGTGCAAGGGCGATCTGTGTGTTTCCCGGTGGGTTTGGCACCATGGATGAATTGTTTGAGTCTCTTACGTTGATTCAGACGGGCCGGATGCAGCGTGTGCCCTTCCTGCTGTTCGGCAAGGAATTCTGGCAAAAGATCATCAACTGGGAGGCGCTGGCCGATGCCGGTACCATTTCAGAAGAGGATCTGGACCTGTTCCGTTTTGTCGAAACGGCGGAAGAGGCGATTGATCTTATCGAGAGTTGGGACGCGCCCACGGCGCGCGAAAGCATTCCCGGCAGATAGGCTTATGCCGCGACGTCTGCCGGCAGCACGCCCACCTCGACATGATGCGGCAGGGTTTCAACAACCTGGCCGTGATCTGTGTCCTTGATGGCATAGCCGTAGCCCGCCAAACGGTGCTTCCATTCCCGTGCGCTCAGGGCGCTTGCACGCTCGCGCATCACCAGGTCGATCACCTGCGCGGTGATAAAGGGGTCTTTGTTGAACATGACAGACATCGGGGGGTCTCCTCATTGGTGCATTGATGGAAACAACCTGTCGCGCGACCGTGGCAGGAGTTGTGCGACAATGCGGCAGAAGATGGGTCATTTTGTGGGGGCATCAGCCTCACTTTCCCGCAAAAACACCCCCCCGCCCCGGCCTCGCCCTGTTGGTGCGCCGTCAGTCCACAGAGACCCGGTCCTGCGCTGGGTGGGCCTCATCTGGAATTTGGCCCTATTTCGGGTTTTGTTCGAACGCGGCGATATACTCCGCCTGCGCGACTGTATCCGGAATTGAAACACCCCGTGCCTCTGACACGGCCCTCACCGCTTTGTCCCGGTCCCATCCCAACCTGATCAGAGTACAGGCCGTTGCCATGCCCGAACGGCCAACCCCGGCCCGGCAATGTACCGCCACGCGTCGGCCTGCCCTGATCCGCGTCGCCAGACCGTCAGTCAGCGCCGGAAAAGTATCCGCGTCCGGCAATCCGAAATCGACAATGGGATGGTTAAGGAATTCAATGTCCTGCGCCGTACATAGCGCGGCCTCATCCCCCAAGCCCAGTTGCACAACATCGTCAGTGGGCAACATCGAAACAACCGTATCTATGCCTCGCGCCGCATAGCTTGCCACCGCGTCCGGAAGCGTTTCCGTTGGCGGATGCGGCATGATCCACAACTGACCGGGCAGGCCGTATGCAATCAGATAGGCCGGGGGCTGCATTCAGGCAAGACCCGCGTCCGCCTCGATCTGCTTGCGGGACTTGCGGGCGCGTTCGGTGGCTGACTTCAGCTGACCGCAGGCGGCCATGATGTCCTCGCCGCGCGGCGTGCGGATCGGCGTGGCATAGCCACCCTTGTAGATGATCTCGGCAAAGGCGCGGATACGGTTGTTGGAGGAGCGTTTGTAGGGCGCGCCGGGCCATTCGTTGAAGGGGATCAGGTTGATCTTGGCCGGGATGCCCTTGATCAATTCCAGCAGGCGGTGTGCGTCGTCGTCGCTATCGTTAACGCCGTGCAGCATGACATACTCAAAGGTGATCCGCTCGGAATTTGACACCTTTGGATAGGCGCGCAGGGCGTCCAGCAATTCGGCAATGTTCCAGCGTTTGTTGATCGGCACCAGTTTGTCGCGCACCTCATCGGTGGTGGCATGGAACGAGATGGCCAGTTGACAGCCGATTTCCTGCGCCGTGCGCGCAATTTCCGGCACAACGCCAGAAGTGGACAGGGTGATGCGGCGGCGTGACAGTTGGATGCCTTCGGGGTCCATTGCGATCTTCATCGCGTCGCGTACGTTTTCAAAATTATAAAGCGGTTCGCCCATGCCCATCAGCACAATGTTGCTGAGAAGGCGGGTTTCATCCTTGGGCGCTCCGACCTCTGGCCATTCGCCCAGATCGTCACGCACCACCATGACCTGACCGATGATTTCCCCGGCGGTCAGATTGCGCACCAGCTTCTGGGTGCCGGTATGGCAGAACGAACAAGTCAGGGTGCAGCCGACCTGCGATGAGATGCACAGGGTGCCGCGCGAATCTTCGGGGATATAGACAATCTCGACCTCGTGCCCGCCTGCGATGCGCACAAGATACTTGCGGGTGCCATCTTCACTGACCTGCTTGGTGATGACTTCGGGGGTGTCGATGACGAACGTCTCGGCCATCTCGGCGCGGTAAGCCTTGGCGAGGTTGGTCATTTCCGCAAAATCACGCACGCCCCACTGATAAATCCATTGCCAGATCTGGCCGACCCGCATCTTGGCCTGCTTTTCCGGCGTGCCATTTTCGATCAGCACCTCGCGCATTGCATCGCGCGTCAGCCCGACAAGGTTGATCGGCCCGTCCGGCAATTTGCGGGGGATTGTGTGGACGTCTTGGGTAATGGGCGCGCTTGCAGACATGGGGACGACTCGCTTGAGAGGGATGCGCCTCTATATAGGACAGCGCGGGAATTGCAAAAGGCCGGGTTGAAACCCCCGGCCCTTGAAACGCTGCATTGTCATCAGACTTAGCTGCCGCAGCGTTTGGCGGCGTCTTCGACTGCGGCGGTAAAGCCCAGCAACGAGAATGTGTCTTTGGTCATGGTGCCCCGCCCGGAACGCCCGCTGATGACCGCGTCCGCGCCGCGCTTCATGGCGGTGATGATCTTGGCGTCGTCGTCAGTGGTCGCAGGCCACGCCCATTCGCCTTCGGTAAAGAGCTCAAAGGAGTTGCC
>CAXBKL010000144.1:0-8135 GCA_963976125.1 uncultured Sulfitobacter sp.
TCACATAGCACCCCGTCGCATCGAGTTCCTCGTCGCCTTTCAGGTTCGGCCCGATCTCGATGATGGTGCCGTTATCGATCAACACGTCCGCCTTGTAGGTCAGATCATGGGTGACGATGGTGCCGTTTTTGATGACTTTGGTCATGGTATGGATCCTTTCAATACGCGTATCGCGCCCCGGGCATGACCCGGGGCCTCGACGTTTGAGGCGTTGAATTGAGTTGAAAGAGGTCCCGGACCCTGCCCGGGACGGGTGTTACTCTGGTATATGGACGGTCACATCTCGCCAGTTTGGGTTGGCTTGCGTAATCAGTTGAATTTTCCAGCGGCGCCGCCAGCGTTTGATGCTGCGCTCGCGCTTGAGGGACTGCTCGAAATCTGCGTGTTCTTCGAACCAAACCAGCGTCTTGATTTTGTACTTTGCTGTATGCGGCGACAACCCAGCCCGATGTGCTTCGACCCGTTGACGCAAATCGGTACTGCGTCCGGTGTAAAGCGCACCTGCGGGGCGGGAGGCCATGATGTAGACAAAAAACGACATGCTTCAGCGTTGGCGCGATGCGGTTAACAAAAAGTGAAATACGCCCCGGACTTGATCCGGGGCCTCGCACTTCAAACCGGGCGAACGATTGGGAGAGGTCCCGGGTCAAGCCCGGGACGCGGACATTGCTGCTCACCCCACAATCTCCGCCGTCTCAAGCACCGCGTGCAGCAACACATCCGTGCCTGCCGCTGCCCATTCCGGTGAAATCTCTTCCGCCTCGTTGTGGCTCAAGCCATCAACGCAGGGACACATGATCATCGCCGTCGGTGCCACCCGGTTGATCCAACAGGCGTCATGCCCGGCGCCGGAAATCAGGTTCATGTGGGAATAACCCAACCGCTCCGCCGCCCCCCGCACCGCAGACACGCAGGCTTCGTCAAAGGCCACGGGGTCAAAGCCACCGACCTTTTCGAATTCAATCTCCATGCCCATCGCATCGGCAATCGCCTGCCCCTCGACACGCAGACGGGCCTCCATATCCTCGATCACCGACAGGTCGGGTGAGCGGAAATCGACCGTAAACACCACCTTGCCGGGGATCACGTTGCGCGAGTTGGGGTAAACGTCGATATGACCGGCCGCGCCTACCGCATGTGGCGCGTGGCTCATTGCGATTTCGTTCACTTTCTCCAGAATGCGCGCCATGCCAAGGCCCGCATCCTTGCGCATCGGCATCGGGGTGGAGCCGGTGTGCGAATCTTTGCCCGTCACAGTTACCTGCGTCCAGGACAGGCCTTGCCCATGGGTGACAACGCCAATTTCTTTTCCCTCGGCTTCCAAAATCGGCCCCTGTTCGATGTGCAGTTCAAAGAACGCATGCATTTTCCGGGCACCCGTCTCTTCATCACCGCGCCAGCCGATGCGTTTCAGCTCATCACCGAATTTCTTGCCCTCCGCATCCTCGCGGTCATAGGCCCAATCTTGGGTATGAATGCCTGCAAACACACCCGATGACAGCATCGCCGGGGCGTACCGCGTGCCTTCTTCATTGGTGAAGTTGGTGACGATGATCGGGTGTTTTGTCTTGATGTCGAGATCGTTTAACGTGCGGACCAGTTCCAAGCCGCTCAGCACGCCAAGGACGCCATCATATTTGCCGCCCGTCGGCTGTGTGTCCAGATGTGAGCCGACATATACCGGCAGCGCGTCGGGATCGGCACCTGGACGTTCCGCGAACATGTTGCCCATCTGGTCCAGACCCATCGTGCAGCCCGCCGCCTCGCACCACGATTGGAACAAGGCGCGACCCTCGCCGTCTTCGTCGGTGACGGTCTGGCGGTTGTTGCCGCCCGCAAGGCCAGGGCCGATCTTGGCCATTTCCATGAGGCTGTCCCAAAGGCGCTCACTGTTGATCCGAAGGTTTTCTCCGATGGCTGCCATAATGTCCCCCTAGCGATATTCCGGTCTTGTCCAATGGTCAGAATTTGACCAACTGGTAAAGACACGCTACCAGTGAGTGAAGGCGAGTCAAGGAATTTGCTTAACCAAACCGCAACTTGTCGCTAAAGACGCCCCAGAGTTGGGCGTTTTGTCCGGCGATTGGTCAGCAACAAAGACGAGCCATGACAAAACCGGAAACACGCATCCAGAAAAAGAACCAGGCGGCCATTCTTGCAGCGGGGCTCAAGGTGTTCTCGCAGTTCGGGTTTCGGGGGTCCACACTCGATCAGATCGCCAAAGAGGCGGGGCTGTCCAAGCCGAACATGTTGTATTATTTTGCCTCCAAGGACGCGATTTACCGGGCACTGCTGGCGCAGTTGCTGGCCGATTGGCTGGAGCCGATTTACAGGATCGATCCAGCTGGTGACCCGGTTGAGGAAATTCTGGGATATGCAAAGCGCAAACTGTCGATGAGCCGCGACTACCCCCGCGAAAGCCGTTTGTTTGCCAATGAGGTGATTCAGGGCGCGCCACAGATTGGCGATGTCCTGCGCGGTGAACTGCGGGAAGTGATTGATCGGCTGGCCGATGTTATCAATGGATGGGTAGCCGAAGGGCGGATGCGCGATGTGGACCCCTATCATCTGGTGTTCACGATCTGGTCGAACACGCAGCATTATGCGGATTTCGACGTGCAGGTGCGTGCGATTCTGGGCGACAAGGATCCGTTCATAGGGGCAGAGGCGCACCTTGAGGATATGCTGCGCCGAATGTTGCGGGACTAGTTTTCCATATTGAACACCCCGCCCCGATCTTGAGCCGGGGCCTCGTGGATCAACATGAATTGCCCAAGGCGACGACGTCCCGGCGCCAGGTCGGGACGTGTTACTTGCCTACTCCGCCGCGACCGCGCCCGGATTGTTGGGATGCGTTGTCCAGTTGGCATAGTCATCCGACACAACTTTGCCCGTACGGGGATCAACGGTGCCGGGCTGCTGTTCTACCATCGTGATGCAGTTCTCCACCGGGCAGACCTCGACACAGAGGTTGCACGCCACACATTCTTCATCAATGACGCTGAACGTGCGGTCCTCGGACATGGCAATTGCCTGATGCGAAGTATCTTCGCAGGCGGCATAGCAGCGGCCACATTTGATGCAATCGTCCTGCGAAATTGACGCCTTGGAGATGTAGTTGAGGTTCAGGTATTGCCAATCGGTCGTGTTCGGCACTGCTGCGCCCATGAAGTCCTGAATGGAGGTGTGACCCTTCTCGTCCATCCATTGGGACAGGCCCGAGATCATCTCTTGTACGATCTTGAAGCCATAGGTCATCGCCGCCGTGCAGACCTGCACGTTACCGCAGCCCATGGTGATGTATTCCGCCGCATCGCGCCATGTTGTGACCCCGCCGATGCCCGAAATTGGCAGCCCGGCGGTTTCCGGTGCGCGGGCGATTTCGGATACCATCGACAAGGCGATGGGTTTCACCGCAGGGCCGCAATAGCCGCCGTGGGTGCCCTTGCCATCAATGCTGGGGTGGGGGCTCATGGTGTCCAGATCTACCGACACGATAGAGTTGATCGTGTTGATGAGGCTGACCGCATCCGCGCCGCCGCGTCTGGCCGCTTCGGCGGGTTTGCGGATGTCTGTGATGTTGGGGGTCAATTTCACGATCACCGGTTTGCTGTAATACTGTTTGCACCAACGGGTGACCATTTCGATGTATTCCGGCACCTGACCAACGGCGGCCCCCATACCACGTTCGGACATGCCATGCGGGCAACCAAAGTTCAGTTCGATGCCGTCAGCCCCCGTTGCCTCGACCTTTGGCAGGATGTCTTTCCACGCCTGCTCCTCGCAGGGGACCATGATCGACACGATTATCGCCCGGTCGGGGTAGTCGGCTTTGACGCGGGTGATCTCGTCAAGGTTGGTCTGCAAATCCCTGTCGGTGATCAATTCGATGTTGTTCAGGCCCAGAACCCGGCGGTCGGCGCCATGGATCACACCGTAACGCGGCCCGTTCACATTGACGACGGGCGGCCCTTCGGAGCCGAGCGTTTTCCACACAACGCCCCCCCACCCGGCCTCGAACGCGCGTCGGACATTGTATTCCTTGTCGGTTGGCGGCGCAGAAGCCAGCCAGAACGGATTGGGGCTCTTGATGCCAAGAAAGTCGGTTGTCAGATCAGCCATTTTGGGGCCTCCCTTTGGTTTTCTCTGTTGCCAGTGAGTGTTCCCGTCACGCCCCGGATCTGATCCGGGGCGTGTCTTACTTCATCAGCACTGCATGCATGTCCATTGCCGCATCGCGGCCTTCAGCCACTGCGGTCACCGTCAGGTCATCGCCACCCGAGGCACAATCGCCCCCGGCCCAGACACCGGCGCGGCTGGTGCGGCCCGTTTCGTTCACGGCAATCTTGCGCCCTTCCAGATCAAGCCCGGCATCGGTGTTTAACGTCTGGCCGATTGCGCGGAACACCTGATCGGCGGCAATGCGCAAGGTTTCACCCGTGCCCGCCAATGCGCCGTCGGTCACGGTTGTATATTCAAGCTCCACCTCCGCTGCGGCGCCATTTCCGCGCACGGCCTTTGGCATCACGTTGAACATCAGTTTGACCCCGTGGGATGCGGCCAGATCCTGCTCATAGCGGCTTGCGGACATCGCCTCGCGGCCTCTGCGGTAGGCGATTGTGACCTGCTCGGCACCCAGCAGTTTTGACTGCACCGCCGCATCAACTGCCGTCATGCCGCCGCCGATGACCACGACGTTGCGGCCAATGGGCAATATGCTCAGGTCATTTGCCTGGCGCAATTCGCGGATAAACGACACCGCGTCGGTGACACCATCCTTGTCGTCCCCCGGCGCGCCAAGGGCATTTACACCGCCCAGCCCTACGCCCAGAAATACGGCGTCAAAGGTGTCGGCCAATGAGTCCAGTGTCAGATCGGCACCCAGCGTCTTGCCATTCTCAATGGTGATACCGCCGATGGAGGTCAGCCAGGCGACTTCGCGGGCGGCAAAATCATCCGTCGATTTGTAGGAGGCAATTCCGTATTCGTTCAGGCCACCGGCCTTGGCCATCGCATCGTATATGGTCACGTCATGCCCCAGCATTGCCAGCCGATGCGCACACGACAGGCCCGCCGGACCCGCGCCGACCACGGCAATAGTCTTGCCCGTCAATGCCGCACGGGTGAACGGATGCACGCCCGTGGCCATCAACTTGTCCGTGGCATACCGTTGCAAACGCCCGATTTCGACCGGCTTGCCTTCGGCCACTTCCCGCACACAGACCTCTTCGCAGAGGTCTTCGGTCGGGCAGACCCGTGCGCACATGCCGCCAAGGATATTCATATCAAAGATTGTCTTGGCCGCCGCCTCTGGTGTGCCGGTGCTGATCTGGCGGATAAACAACGGGATGTCGATGTCCGAGGGGCAGGCTGCCACGCAGGGCGCATCATGGCAGAAATAGCATCGGTCCGCCGCAACCGCCGCCTCGTGCGGCTCCAGTGGGGCGTGCAGGTCTGAAAAGTTCTCGGCCAGTTCGTCGGCGCCAAGTCGGGCGGGGGCGATACCGGGGGTCAGTTGGCTGTTCATGGCTACTCCATCCGTCGTGCTCGGGAATCATCATGGCACGAAATTTTATTTTATCAAAAGGTAAAATTTTTCCGGGTGATAAAAAACCGCGAAAATAGTACCGGTTTTGCAGGTGATCAGGCGGCTCTGAACAAGCCTCGCGGGGGGCATACCGTTAGCCACGGACCCGTGCAGAAGCGGCCTGCCTAGTGGCTCCGCGTGCCAATCCTCAGAAGGCGTGGAGCAGAAAATCGTTTTGAAACAGAATTTTATCTACCGCGTCTGGTCCTGTTGCCGCGATCACCTGATCCAGGGCCCGCGCAGAGGTCAGGTGCGGTTTGTCGACCAGAAAGTCGCTTACAAACATCACGCGCGCCGGGCTGAACATTTCAAGGATGTCCGATGTGACCTGTTGCGCCACCCTTCCAGATCTGCGCCGAAAATCATCGCGTAACCGGATAACTTGACACTGACATGGGGCAAAGCAGCCAATACAAGCATGCCATCACGCCAGCGCCGCATGCCTTGCTGTGATGCATCCTATGGCGATCCCAGATGGCCTTGAGCCAGCCATAGCCGATGTCAAGTGAGGGCGTTTGAGGCGCCCAGAGGTGGTGGTGCGCGTCGATGATTTTCATGTGCCGCTCCAATTTTGCAATGCCCGCGACACCCGGTCGAGGCCCTTTTGAAGGTTCACGGTGGCTCCGCCGCCAACGCCAAGCCGGATGTGGTTGGGTTGACCATATGCACTGCCCGGCAACAGAAACGTGCGGTATGGGTCAGACAGCAATCGACGCGCGAAAGCATCACTGTCGATACCGACCGGCAGACGGCCCAACCCAATCAGGCCCACACGCGGCGGCACCCAAGACAGCCCGTCGTGCGCATCCACCCAAGCGTTCATGTCGGCTAGGTTGTTTTCGCCATCGCGCCGTGCCTTTTGCATCGCGCTGGTATAGCGGTCCGGGCGCAGGGCAATCTCGGCAATCACTTCACCCATGATATTCATGATTTCGGAGCTGTTTTCGCGCAGGATCACCGCATCCATGACCAATGCGGCATCCGGGGAGATGAGCCACCCGGTGCGCAGCCCTTGCAGGCCCAGTGCCTTGCTGACCGATCCGGTAGTGATGCCGCGCGCATACTGTCCCGCAACCGAAGGCGCGCGCACGCCGTTCCATTCAAGCCCCGCATAAACTTCGTCAATCAACAGCCACGCCCCGACACGATCTGCAATGCGCACCAGTTCTTCAATCTCGGGTTTGCCCAGCAAATCACCGGTGGGGTTGTTGGGGTTCGAGATGAAAATCATCTTTGTACGGTTGGTAACGGCCCGCGCGACGTGGTCCATCGGCAGGCACCAATTGTCCGTTTCGTGACGGGTCACCTTGACGATCTTTGCTCCGATGGCGCGGGCCAGAACCTCGGCTTGCGGCCAGCCGGGGGTTTCGATCACGATCTCGTCGTCCGGTTGCAAAAGCTGCATGATGGCAAGGTAATTCGCCTCTGCGGCCCCTGCGGTGATAAGGACATCCGATGGCCCGCAAATCCCGGTCAGGCCCGATTGGGCCAGAACATGATCCCTCAGTTCCGGCAGGCCGCGAAAGTCACGGTTATTCCAGTCAAGCGACAGCGCAGGGTCCAGATCATCAAGGTAGTCGCCAAGTGTCGGGGACCGTGACAGCGAGAACCCGACAATCGCTTCTGGATCGGCGTTTGTCGTTTCCAGCAGATATTGGAACAGCGTGTGAATCTTGACTTTCATGCGAACCCTTCACTCAATGGCTCCATGAGAAACCAGATCACCCTCCGGGGCAAACCGAAACGACTTGCCGTATTGGATTACGGGTTGTTTGAGGTTCACGCGGGGCCACGTATCATCGGCATCTGTGGCTTTGTTATCGAGACGGATGCGGGCGAAGTTGTGTTGATCGACACCGGGTTCCCGCAAAAATATGCACAGGACGCAGAGACCGCCACCGTCGAGGATGATCTGGGCAGCTTTGGTCGTGTTCTGTCGGTCACACCGGAAAACATGCCGGGGCCACAATTGGCCAAACTGGGGCTGTCAAAGGGGCAGGTGACCCTGATGATCCAAAGCCATACCCACATTGATCATGTGGGGGATATGGGTGGGTATCCTCAGGCACCGATTCTGATCTCGGAGGCGGAACGCGCGCTGCCGCGCCCTCTGTATTGGTCGGGCAAACAGATGATGGAATGGCCTGACCGCAGCTATCATCTGGTGGACAGCGACACCGCGATTGGCGTCGGGTTCGAGGTGCTGCATTGTCCGGGCCATGCACCGGGGCAGCTGGCGTTCATGGTGCAGTTGCCGCAAACCGGCTGGGTGTTGCTGACGTCGGACGCGATCAGCCGCGCGTCGGAGATTGACGAGAAGTTCGCCGGCTCATGGGACGTGGATCAGGCGATTTTTCATGGGGACCGGTTGATGGGGTTGGCGCGTGCACGTGATGCGTTTGTGATCTATGGGCACAGCCCCGAGCAATGGCCGGGATTGAAAAAAGCACCGGACTGGTTCGAGTAGGTCTGCGGCGGTGGAAAGGAAGGACGACTGTGCGAGCGTATGCGTCTGCTTGATGTGAGCGGTTTTGAAGTGGCGGTTTCT
>CAXBKL010000145.1:0-8132 GCA_963976125.1 uncultured Sulfitobacter sp.
CCGAAAGGGAATTGATGCAGGCACGGCGCACCAGGGAGGTCCGGCAATTCGGGCTGGCCACGGGGCTGCTGCATTTTTCCTTTTTGCAGATACTACTAGGCGCGCTGGTGGCAGGCATTGATGCGGGCCGGTTTTTTATCGACTGGCCGCTGATGCAGGGGCAGGTCTTTCCGCCCGATGCCTTCGACATCGAACCGCTTTGGCGCAATTTCTTTGAGAACGCCGGCTTGGTCCAATTCATGCACCGCATCACCGGCTATCTGCTGTTGGTCTTTGGCATCGTGGTCTGGCTCAGGGGGCGCAGATCGGCGCATCCCCATACGAGATTTGCGTTCAACGCGATGATGGCGGCACTGATCGTACAGGTCGTCGTTGGCGTCACCACCGTGCTTTATGCAGCACCGGTGCATATCGCCCTTGTGCATCAGGCGCTTGCCGTGATCCTGTGGGTTTTGATCCTGCGCGCCCGTTATCTCAGCGCCTATCCGATCGCCACGTCCCTGAGAGGAACCTGACATGACAGCCTATGACGATCTGATGGCCTTCCAACGCGAGACCGAAGCCTTGGGACAGGTGGCCGGTCGCCTGGGCTGGGATCAGGAAACCACAATGCCGCGCGGGGCCGGGCCGCAGCGTGCTGAGGAAATGGCCGCAATGGAAAGCGTCCTGCATGCGCGCGCCATTGCGCCACAGGTGGCGGAATGGCTGGAGGTCATTGATGATGCGTCCCTTGACGCGGTTGGTCGTGCCAACCTGCGACACATCCGCCGCAACCATGACCGGACCAGCAAAGTGCCCTCCGCTCTTGCCGCCCGCATTGCCCGCGTCACCTCCGAAGCTCAGGGCATCTGGGCGAAAGCCCGCGCGGAGGATGATTTTTCCGCCTTCGCGCCGACTTTGACCGAGGTGATTGGGTTGAAACGGGAAGAGGGGCAGGCGCTGGCCATGGGCGGCGATGTCTATGATGCGATGCTGGCTGACTACGAACCCGGCACCACCGGGGCCGAGATTGAGGCGATGTTTGCCGCCATGCGTCCAGCGCTGTCGGAATTGCGCGCGGCTGTGCGTGATGCCCCGGCGCCGCCCCAGCTTGACCATTCGTTTGACGAAGGCGCGCAGATGAAGCTGACGCGCCATCTGGCCAAGACCTTTGGGTATGACATGAGCAACGGAAGGGTGGACAAGGCGGTACATCCGTTCTCATCCGGTTCCGGGCTGGATGTGCGCATCACCACCCGCACATCGGAGCGTGATCCGTTCAATTGCTTTTATTCCACAATCCACGAGGTTGGCCACGCCGCATATGAACAGGGCATTGACCGCGATTACCTGCTGACGCCCTTGGGACAGGGCGTGTCGATGGGCGTGCACGAAAGTCAAAGCCGCATCTACGAAAACCAGATCGGGCGCAGCCGGGCATTTACGGGCTGGCTTTTTGGTCAGATGAAAGACGCTTTTGGTGATTTTGGCGTGGCTGATGAAGATACGTTCTATCGCATCGTCAACCGGGTCAATGATGGCCATATCCGGACCGAAGCCGACGAATTGCAGTATAACCTGCATGTGCTGATGCGGTTCGATCTGGAACGCGCGCTGGTGTCACATGAATTGCAGGTCAGCGACCTTGAGGCCGCGTGGAATGACCGGTTCGAGGCGGATTTCGGCTTTCCGGTGGACAGGGTCTCCAACGGTGTCTTGCAGGATGTGCATTGGTCGGTGGGATTGATCGGATATTTTCCGACCTATTCGCTGGGCAACCTATATGCCGGGTGCCTGAACGAGGCGATGCAGGCGGCAGTGCCGGATCTTGAGGCGCGGTTGTCGAAAGGTGACACATCCGCCGCGACCGGGTGGCTACGCGAAAACGTCCAGACCCACGGCGGGCTGTATGAGCCGCGCGAGGTGATTGAGAACGCAACGGGTGCAGCCCCGTCTGAAGCGCCATTGCTGGCCTATCTGAAAACCAAGTTCTCGGAGCTTTACGGGGTGTAACCTCACGCCCCGGCCTTGAGCCGGGGCCTCGTGGTTGAACACTCTGTGCGGTTTCCAAAGGGCGGGCATGAAAGGGCGTGGTCCCGGGGCCTGCCCGGGATGCGGTCGTTTCAGCTTTCCGTTTCTTCGTCACCCTGATCCGCGATCCAGGCCACAGAAACCACTTCTTCGCCTTTACCGGTATCAAAGACCTTTACACCCCCCGCAGAGCGCGAGCGGAATGAAATGCCTTCGACCGGCACGCGGATCGACTGGCCTTTGGAGGTTGCCAGCATGATCTGGTCATCCATCTCCACCGGGAAACAGGCAACGATGTTGCCGCCGCGCATGGCCTTGTCCATCGCCATCACGCCCATACCGCCACGTCCCCGAACCGGGTAATCATGGCTGGAACTCAGCTTGCCCGAGCCTTTGGCCGAGATGGTGAGGATCAGGTTTTCCGCCGCAGACATTTCGACATAGCGGTCCTGCGAGAAATTCGGATCGGCCACCGCATCGTCCTCGTCGCCTGCATCTTCGTCGGTCAGGCCGGCCATCGCACGGCGCATCTTGAGATAGGCAACACGCTCCTCGGACGAGGCGTTGAAGTGGCGGATGATCGACATCGACACAACCTTGTCTGCGCCTGACAATTTGATACCGCGCACACCAACCGACGCACGGCTGTTGAAAACACGCACGTCTGTGGCCGGGAAGCGGATCGCGCGGCCCGAATTGGTCGTCAGCATCACATCATCGTCGTTTGAGGCAATCCGGGCATTGATCAGCGTCGTATCCGCGTGTTCATCCTCGAACTTCATCGCAATCTTGCCGTTGGACTTCACATTGGTGAAATCCGACAGCTTGTTGCGCCGCACGGTCCCGGCGGAGGTGGCAAAGACCACCTGCAAATCGTTCCATTCCTTTTCATCGCGGTCCACTGGCATGATTGCCGCGATTGAAACACCCGTCGGGATCGGCAGGATGTTCACGATCGCCTTGCCCTTGGAGGTGCGTCCGCCCTGTGGCAAACGCCAGGTCTTGAGCTTGTAGACCATGCCGTCGGTGGTGAAGAACAACAATTGCGTGTGGGTATTGGCCACAAAGAGGGTGGTGACGACGTCCTCTTCCTTGGTCGCCATGCCGCTCACACCTTTGCCGCCGCGACGCTGGCTGCGGAAATCAACAAGCGGCGTGCGCTTGATATAGCCGCCCGAGGTCACGGTCACGACCATATCCTCGCGTGCAATCAGGTCTTCGTCCTCCATGTCGCCGGACCAGTCGACGATCTCGGTACGGCGCGGCACCGCAAAGAGATCTCTGACCTCGCGCAACTCGTCCGAGATGATCGACATGATCCGCTCGCGGCTGCCAAGAATTTCCAGGTATTCCTTGATTTTACCAGCCAGCTCTTCCAGCTCGTCTGTCACTTCCTTGACGCCGATCTGGGTCAGGCGCTGCAACCGCAGATCAAGGATGGCACGCGCCTGCACTTCAGACAGGTTATAGGTGCCGTCGTCATTCGCTGTATGGGTCGGATCGTCGATCAGCGCGATGTAGGGCAGAATGTCCCGAGCAGGCCAGCGCCGGGTCATCAACTTGTTGCGCGCCTCGGCGGCGTCGGCCGAGGACCGGATGGCGGCGACAATTTCGTCGATGTTGGTGACGGCAACCGCCAAACCACACAGGATGTGGCTGCGGTCACGGGCCTTGCGCAAAAGATGTGCGGTGCGGCGGGCCACAACGTCTTCACGGAAGTCAATAAAACAGGTCAGGAAACGGCGCAACGTCAGCGTTTCGGGCCGTCCGCCGTTCAACGCCAGCATGTTGCACCCGAAATAGGTCTGCAACGGGGTGAACCGGAACAGCTGGTTCATGACAACTTCGGCTGTGGCATCGCGTTTCAGCTCGACCACAACGCGCACGCCGTTACGGTCGGATTCGTCCTGCACATGGGCGATGCCCTCGATCTTTTTCTCGCGCGCCTGTTCGGCGATGCGCTCGATCATCGTGGCCTTGTTGACCTGATAGGGGATCTCATCAATGACAATGGCCCAACGGTCCTTGCGGATTTCCTCAACCCGCGTCTTGGCCCGGATCACGACGCTGCCGCGCCCTTCGAGGTAGGCTTTGCGTGCGCCGGAACGGCCCAACATGATCCCGCCAGTCGGAAAGTCGGGGCCGGGCACATAGTCGATCAGCTGTTCCGATGTCAGATCGGGTTCTTCGATCAGGGCCAGACAGGCATCAATGACCTCGCCAAGGTTATGCGGCGGAATGTTGGTGGCCATGCCCACCGCAATGCCACCCGCACCATTAACCAGCATATTGGGAAAGCGCGCGGGCAGAACAGTGGGCTCTTTCTGCTTGCCGTCATAGTTGTCCTGAAAATCGACGGTTTCCTTGTCGATGTCGGCCAGAAGGAATGCGGCAGGCTTGTCCATGCGGACTTCGGTATAGCGCATGGCGGCGGCATTATCGCCGTCCATGGAGCCAAAGTTACCCTGACCGTCCAGCAGCGGCAGGGACATCGAGAAATCCTGCGCCATACGCACCAGCGCGTCATAGATCGCGCTGTCGCCGTGGGGGTGGTATTGGCCCATGACGTCGCCCACGGGGCGTGCCGATTTGCGATAGGACTTGTCCGCCGTATTGCCGGTTTCATGCATCGCAAAGAGAATGCGCCGGTGCACCGGCTTCAACCCGTCGCGCAGGTCCGGGATTGCCCGGCTGACGATGACTGACATCGCATAATCCAGATAGGACGTGCGCATCTCGTCTTCGATGCTGACCGTGGGGCCATCATAGACGGGCCGCTCGGGGCGGTTTTCGTCTTCGTTTTCAGGGGTTTCTGGCGTGTCGTTCACGTTGATTACTCTGCTCTTGATGGCGGTCTATATCTTGCGGTTTTGTATAGCAGAGGCCGCATATAAGGTGCAATCCCTGTGGCGGAATGGCCATGGCAGCAGTCCATGATGAGTGCCAACATACTGTTTTTATTGAAAACTATATGATGTCCCGCAAAACTGGGCAAAGAGGCAGAAAAAGAGGCGAAAATGACCCCATCAGAAACAGAATTGATGCTCCGGGGATATGGGCTGACCACGGCGGAGTTCTACTATCACATGCCCGACTACACTCATGTTCTGAATTCCTATGTCTGGCAGGACTATGACCTGGCCCCGGATCATCCCAAACTGTTTGAATTTGTCGAATTCTGGCAATCCGAGCTGGACGGTCCCCTGCATTCAGTGCGGTTTACCCACCGCAAGCTTATCCGGCCCGGTGAATGGCAAAATCAGGTCGGGGAATTCACCCTGCATTGATCCGTGCCGTCACGTTTCGGTTCCCTTTGCACCTGAGCCCGGTAGGCTGGCCGCAAACACAGGGAGATGACGATGCAACGACTGCTGGTAGACCAGACCAAGATCACACAGACCCGGCTTGAAGATGTCGCGCCGCAATTGCTGGCCCCCGGTGAGGCCCGGTTGAAAATCGAAAGTTTTGCACTGACGGCGAACAACGTCACCTATGCGGCGTCCGGGTTTGCGATCGGATATTGGCAATTTTTCCCAACGGGGATTGAAGGGCAGGGGCTGGTCCCTGTCTGGGGCGTTGCGGAAGTGTCTGAGAGCCAAAGCGATGCCTTGGCGGTTGGCACGCGGCTTTATGGGTTTTTTCCCCTGGCCGAAGAGCTGGTGATGGTTCCGCAGGATGACGGATATGGCGGGATCGTCGATGCCGCAGCCCACCGTGCGGAATTGCCCGCCGTCTACAACCGTTATGCCCCGGTCAAAAAAGGCAGCGCGGAGCAGGACCACATGCGCGCCTTGCTTCAGCCTTTGCTGGCGACATCTTACCTGCTTTTTGACTGGCTGATGGACAACGACAGGTTCGGGGCCGAACAGATCGGCAGTGCGTCGTCAAAAACCGGGCTGGGATTGTGCAAATTCCTGGCGGAGCCGGACGCGCGGCCCTATCGAATCACCGGTCTGACGTCAGAGCGGAACAGGGCTTTTGTTCAGGGGCTTGGCGTCTGTGACGAAGTGCTGACCTATGATGCGATCGGGGATCTGACAAAAGTGCCGTCGGTCTATGTCGACATGTCCGGCAACGCCGAGGTCAAGACCGCCCTGCATGCCCATCTTGACGATCAGCTGAAACATTCCGCCGCTGTCGGGATCAGCCATTGGGATCAGTTCGATCCAGCGGTCAAGCTGGCCGGTCCCAAGCCGCAATTCTTTTTTGCCCCGGCCCAGATCGCCAAACGCCGCGAGGAATGGGGGCCGGGGGTAATCGAAGGCAAGATCACCGAAAGCTGGAAACGCATCGCAGCGGATGCCTCCGGTTGGCTCGACGTGAAAGTGCATGACGGCATCGGCGAAGCCGCCGCAGTTTACGGCGCGCTGGCAAATGGCACGGCAAATCCCCGCGATGGGCATATTCTTCGGCTTTGAATGGGCACCATGGTGCTCCGGTCTTGGGCCGGGGCGGCTGGACTGGCCTAGGCTGAGCAACTCGCCCCGCCCAAAATGCAGAATTTTGCACAATGGGGATGGTTCAGCGCCACATCGCGTTCGGCGTCCTGCAGCGTCCCGCCCAGTTCGAATTCAGCGGAGTACGGCAACAGCGTACAGGCCAGAACCGCAGGTTTTGACGCCCCCTTGCGTTTGACCACCATGCGCGAAGACGAACACATCACCGAATCGGGTGACTTGTCCAGAATGCCCCAGCAAGCAGTGGTGATTTCCGGCACTTCAACGGTTTCGTCCATTTCCGGGAAAAGGACCGTCATTCCGGGGTTTTGCGCGTCGATGTCAAAGCCATGCCTGGCATAAAACGCCGCATATCCTGCGCGGCTTTGCGTGTCACTGTCACCAAACATCGACCGCCCTGCCACGGCCATCCGGAGTCCATGGTCCCGCAGCCACTTCATGCCGGTCAATGTCTTGTCAAACGCGCCCGCGCCACGTTCCGCATCGTGCAGTTCGGCCCGGTAGTGATCGACCGAAATGCGTAGCGTGATCTTGCCGGGGTAGGCCGCGTTGAGCCGCAAAAGACCCGCCTGCATCGTCTTGCGCATCATCGGACGCATGGCGTTGGTCAGGATCAGCACCTGATACCCCCGCGCCAGCGCAGCTTCGCTCATCTCGATCATTTGCGGGTTCATGAAGGGTTCGCCGCCCGTGAAGGCAATTTCGCGCACCGGCCACCGACGGTCTTCGATCTGGTCCAGATAATCCGACACCTCGCCGGTTGTGATGTAGACAAGCGCATCGTTGGTTGGGCTGGAGCTGATGTAACAGTTGACGCATTCGATGTTGCACAGCGTTCCGGTGTTGAACCACAACGTCTGGGGATTCCTGAGCGCCACGGTCGCCCGGGCATCTCCATTGGCCGTCACGTGCGGATCAACAAATTTGCCCTCATTGGCAAGAAGGACATCTTTCATATTCGATCCTCAAGAAGCTGTCTGCGGTCCTGTGCATTGTGCTACGGTATTGTTGCGCTGGTGAAAAGTCCGGGGAGGGTCGGATGCACGACCTTGTGAACCGTTCCATTTTGTCTATTATGCGCAACTGGTAGCGCTAACATATGAGGGCCGGTATGACGCAACGAAGCAATCTGATGCCACGCATGGTATCGCGGGTCATCCCTGTCGACACATTTGATCTGGTGATTTTCGGCGGCACTGGTGATCTGGCACGGCGCAAGATCCTGCCGGGATTGTTCCGGCGCTATTGTGCCGGACAGATGACCCCGCAATCGCGCATCATCGGCGCGGCACGGGCGGATATGGATGCGGTTGCCTTTCGCGCGATGGTGGCGGGGGCAATCAAGGAATTTGGCGATGTGCAGCCAGAGAACGCCAAGCGTCTGGATGATTTCCTCGCCTGTGTGGATTACATCGCAATTGATGCGAAGGGCGAAACGGGGTGGGCCGCGTTGCAGGAACGTATGGCAGGTGAAAACCGGGTCGAGGCCTATTATTTCTCGGTCTCCCCGACGCTTTTTGGCGATCTGGCCGAGCGGCTGCAAAAATGGGGCATGGCGGACCGTCAGGCCCGGATTGTGGTCGAGAAACCCTTTGGCCATGATCTGGAAACCGCGCAGGCTCTGAACGCGACCCTTGCGGCATTTTTCCACGAGGACCAGATTTA
>CAXBKL010000146.1:0-7607 GCA_963976125.1 uncultured Sulfitobacter sp.
TCACCGGCGGCATGATGCGCGATGCGATGGAAAACCTGAACATCACCGAAGAGCGCATGGCGTCTCTTGGCATGCCGAACTTTGGTCCGGCGTTCCAGGTATCTTGTGAGAACCATGGTGGACCGGGTCTGGTTGCTGTGGGTCAGTGGGATGCGACGGCCAAGGAATGGAACCTGATTTCTGATTTCAAACCATCAGACATGGAAATCATTCAGCCGCTGATCGACGAAGATTCCGCAGCCTATGCGGCGGAAAACAACATCGAGCCACAGTGCAAGTAAGCACACACTCGTCCCGGATTTGATCCGGGGCCATGACAAGAGGGGCGGCCCTTGAGCCAAAGGGCCGCCCCGACAACCAAGAGGCCCCGGATCAGGTCCGGGGCGCGTGGAGTGGAAAATATGCTGGACGACGTCAAAGCCGCCGAGACCGCCGTGGAAAACGTGCTGGAGGTCAACAACATCGAGGTGATTTACAATCACGTCATCCTGGTGCTCAAGGGTGTCAGCCTGAATGTGCCGAAAGGCGGGATCACTGCCTTGCTGGGTGGCAACGGTGCGGGCAAGACGACGACGCTCAAGGCAATTTCGGGTCTGCTGGCCTCGGAACGGGGTGAAGTCACCAAAGGGTCGATCAAGTATCATGGTGACGACATTCAACATGCCGACCCGGCGGAGACGGTGAAAAGGGGTGTGGTTCAGGTGATGGAAGGTCGTCACTGTTTTGAACACCTGACGGTTGAGGAAAACCTGTTGACAGGGGCCTATACCCGGACGGACGGCAACGCCGCCATCGCGCGCGACCTTGAGATGGTCTATGAATATTTCCCGCGGCTGCGCGAACGGCGCAAGTCGCAGGCTGGATATACCTCCGGTGGCGAACAGCAGATGTGTGCGGTGGGTCGCGCCTTGATGTCCAAGCCGGAGACGATCCTGTTGGACGAGCCGTCCATGGGGCTGGCGCCGCAGTTGGTCGAACAGATTTTCGAGATCGTCAAGACAATCAACGAGAAGGAAGGCGTGACCTTCCTTCTGGCAGAACAGAACACCAATGTAGCGCTGCGGTTTGCGCATTACGGATACATTCTGGAATCCGGCCGCGTGGTGATGGATGGCCCGGCCGCCGACCTGCGTGAAAATCAGGATGTGAAGGAATTCTATCTGGGTCTGTCGGACGAGGGACGCAAATCGTTCCGGGATGTGCGCAGCTATCGCCGCCGAAAGCGTTGGCTGAGTTGAGGGGAGCGGTGGGGTGAAACCCCACCCTACGGTTCACGCAAAGCTGAAGTGAGAATGGCCATGTCCGATACCTTTTTTGACGATCTGGAAACCCGAAGTGCGGATGCACGTCATGCGCAGCAGTCCGCGTTGTTGCGCGCGCGTCTGGCGGCCATCACCGTGGCACCTGACGACTGGCACGCCGCTGCGGCAGAGGTGCAATCGGCAGAAGATCTGGTCAAGTTGCCGGTGCTGCGCAAATCGGACCTGAGCGCGTGGCAAAAGGCGCGGCCCCCTTTCGGGGGTATCGAGGTCAGCAATGTCTCCCATGTGTTTCAATCGCCCGGTCCGATCTATGAACCCGGTGGCTCAGGCCCTGACTGGTTCCGCATGGGTCGGTTTCTGCATGCGGCGGGATTGGGCGCGGATGACATTGTGCAAAACTGCTTTGGCTATCATCTGACCCCTGCGGGGCACATGTTTGAAAGCGGCGCACGTGCGGTCGGGGCCAAGGTATTGCCCGCCGGCGTGGGCCAGACGGAATTGCAGGTCACAGCGGCGCGGGATGTCGGCACCACGGCCTATGCGGGTACGCCGGATTACCTCAAGATCATCCTGGAGAAATCCGATGAGATGGGGGTGCCGCTGGGCATCACCAAGGCGGCGGTAGGGGGCGGTGCGCTGTTCCCGTCGCTGCGGCAGTATTACATTGATCGGGGCATTTCGTGTTTGCAGTGTTATGCCACCGCCGATCTGGGCAACATCGCCTATGAGAGCCCGGCAATGACGGGCATGATCCTTGATGAAGGGGTGATCGTCGAGATTGTCACCCCCGGTACCGGAGATCCGGTGGCCCCCGGCGAGGTGGGCGAAGTTGTGGTGACGGCGCTGAACCCGGACTATCCGCTGATCCGGTTTGCAACCGGGGATTTGTCGGCATTCATGGAAGGCACATCGCCCTGTGGCCGCACCAACGCCCGCATCAAGGGCTGGATGGGACGCGCCGATCAAACAACCAAGATCAAGGGGATGTTTGTGCGCCCCGAACAGATCGCGGCCTTTGTCGCGCATCATGATGAAGTGTCCAAGGCGCGGGTAATTGCCAGCCGCGCCGGAGAGCAGGACGTTATGACGGTGCAGATCGAAAGCGCCGGCGGTGATGCGGATGCCTATGCGCAATCGGTGGCCCAGTTGCTGAAGCTGAAAGGCAAGGTTGTGGTTGTCGAGCCCGGGAGCCTGCCCAAGGATGGGTTGGTGATAGAGGATCAGCGGACCTACGATTGACGGAATGCGGCCCGGACACAGACAACCGTGACAGGTGACAGCTACTGGCCCGGACGGGGGGCTGCATGGGTGTCCCAAACCTGCTTTCAATTCCGACAGAAATAGTCGAAATACAGGCATGACTGTTCAGACCCCAGATACCCAGGCCAAGACCAGGCTGCGGGACGGGCCGCCGCTGCTGGCTGGTTCGGCGTTGCTGGTGGCGGGGATTTGTGCCTTGCCAATGCTGGCGGTATTGATTGCGGCGGTCACCGGCGGCACCGAAACGGTTGCGCATTTGATGGATACCGTTCTGGGCCGCTATACGGTCACGACACTGGTATTGGTAGCATTGGTATCGGTAGGTACGTTTGCAATCGGTGTCGGTGCTGCGTGGCTGGTTACCATGACGCGGTTTCCGGGGGCCAAGGTGCTTGAGATTGCGCTGGTCCTGCCGCTGGCATTCCCGGCCTATGTGCTGGCCTATGCCTATACCGATCTGCTCGACCATCCCGGCATCGTGCAGACAACATTGCGGGCGCTGACCGGCTGGGGACCGCGTGATTACTGGTTCCCCGACATCCGGTCGTTGGGTGGGGCGGCGATGATGCTGGTGCTGGTGCTTTACCCATATGTGTACCTGTTGGCGCGGGCCGCGTTCCTGCAACAAAGCGGAACCACCTTTCTGGCGGCGCGCGCCCTTGGGTCCAGCGCCTTTGCCGCGTTTTTCAAGGTCAGCCTGCCGTTGGCGCGCCCGGCGATTGCGGGGGGGGTGTTGTTGGCGGTGATGGAGACCATCGCGGACTTCGGCACGGTGGCCTATTTCGGGGTCCAGACCTTTGCCACGGGTATCTACACTGCGTGGTTTTCGATGTTTGACCGGGCGGCGGCCGCGCAGCTTGCGCTCTGGCTGCTCAGCTTTGCGCTGTTGTTGGCGGTTCTGGAGCGGGCGCAACGGGGGCGCGCGCGGTATCACGATCCCGCCCGGCGCAGTCAGGCGATGCCGCCGATGCCGTTGAAGGGATGGCATGCCGCAGGTGCGATGATTCTGTGCGGTATCCCGGTTGTGTTTGGCGCGGTCCTGCCGGCGGTGGTGCTGTTCAACATGGGATTGGGATCAGAACAGAATCTGCTGAGCCCACGTTACCTCGGGTTTATCAGGAATTCGGTGACATTGGCTTCGATCGCGGCGGTGGTGACGGTGTTTGCAGCGATCTGCGTCGGGTTCTTCAGCCGCATGCGGCCTGGCAGGCTGTCCGCCGGGTCGGCCTATGTTGCAAGGCTGGGCTATGCGGTTCCTGGTGGGGTCATTGCGGTCGGGTTGCTTGTGCCGTTTGCAGCGCTCGACAACGCATTCGATGCTTGGATGCGGGCCACTTTCGACGTTTCGACGGGGCTGTTGATTACCGGGTCCATCTGGCTGTTGATTGTGGCGTATCTGGTGCGGTTTCTGGCGGCGGCCCTGGGGGCCTATGAGGGCGGACAGGCGATGGTGCATGTGAACATGGACCACGCGGCGCGGTCATTGGGCCAAACACCGCTTGGTACCCTGCGCCGGGTGCATCTGCCGATCTTGGCCCCCAGTTTGCTGACGGCGCTGTTGATTGTGTTTGTCGATGTGATGAAGGAATTGCCCGCCACGTTGATTATGCGGCCTTTCAATTATGACACGCTTGCGGTTCAGGCCTATCGGTTGGCCAGCGACGAGCGGTTGGAGGGCGCGGCGGTGCCATCGCTGGTGATCGTGGCGATGGGGTTGCTGCCGGTGATCCTGATCTGCCGGCAGGTCGGACGGCAGCGGTAGGGTGTAACACCGTCCCGGATCAAGCCCGAGACGGTGTTACAGGATCAACTTTGTTCGCCGATCTTGTCCTGCGTCTTGGTGTCGAAATCAGCGGCGTCGTGGCGTTCATGCAATTGCATCGACAGATCATCACCAAAGGCGCGGTTAACCATGCGGCCGCGTGTGACCGCAGGGCGGGCGTCAATGGTTTCGGCCCATTTCATCACGTTCTTGTAGGATGTCACGTCGAGGAATTCGGCAGCTGAATAAAGCCGCCCCAGCACCAGTTGCCCGTACCAGGCCCAGATCGCCATGTCCGCGATTGAGTATTCACCCGCGAACCATTCGTTTTCGGCAAGGTGGCGGTCCAGCACATCAAGCTGGCGTTTGACCTCCATCGTGAAGCGGTTGATGGCATATTCATCCTTGTGCGGGGCATAGGCGTAGAAGTGGCCGAAACCGCCGCCCAAATAGGGCGCACTGCCCATTTGCCAGAACAGCCAGCTTAACGCTTCGGCGCGCATGGCAGGGTCGCGGGGCATGAAAGCGTCAAATTTTTCCGCCAGATGCAGCATGATGGACGCCGATTCGAACACCCGTTGGGGCGTGTCGCCGGAATGATCCATCATGGCGGGGATTTTTGAGTTGGGGTTTGCGGCCACAAACCCGGTAGTGAATTGATCGCCTTCCATGATGTTGATGATCCAGGCATCATATTCCGCGCCGGTATGGCCCGCAGCGAGCAGCTCTTCGAGCAGGACCGTGACCTTGACGCCGTTGGGCGTGGCCAGAGAATAGAGTTGCAGGGGGTGCTTGCCAACGGGCAGGTCTTTTTCCGAGGTGGGACCAGCGATAGGGCGGTTGATCGAGGCGAATCGTCCGCCGCTTTCGGCGTCCCATGTCCAGACTTTTTCAGGGGTATATTCGGGAGTATCGGTCATGCTTTTGCTTTCTGTTGTGCCGGGGAGGCTGCTTTGCGGGAATGGGCGTAAGGTGGTGCTTTGGCGAGCGAAGTTCCAGTGGATAATGCGGGACGTAGCGGAAGCGTGATTTTCGCCTGTCGGGGATGGTGGTCTGTCGGCAGTGCTGACTTCTTGCAGCCGTTCGCCAACGCGTCAGAATCCACCCCGAACCGGGGCATTTTCGAGGACAGCCCAAGAAATTCTGCTAGGTTCGGATAAGACCGTTACGCCCAACGCTATTTTTTTGAGGTAAGTTGATGAACTCTACTACGGATAATCGCCCTGTTGCAATTGTAACTGGAGCAAGCGGTGGGCTTGGCTCAGCGACAGCGCGGGCTCTGCATGCTGATGGCTATCGTCTTGTTTTGATGTCACGTAGCGGATGCAAGGATATTGCAGAAGAAACAGGCGGAATAGGTGTTGCGGGGTCCGTGTTGAGTGACGCGGATGTCGACCGGACGGTTGCGACGGCGCTGGATGCTTTTGGCAGGGTCGACGCCGCAGTCTTTGGAGCCGGCAGGCACAGCGAAGTCATGAAGGGTCATGAGGTTCCGACACCGCCACCCGCGACGCGCGACAGTTTCAGTTATGACCCTGAATACAAACGCGAAATATTTGATTTACCATGGCCCGCTTGGCATGATGACTATGAGATGATGGTGATCGCGCCGATGCGATTGGCGAAAGCAGTGGTTTCCCATATCGGCGCTCATGGTCGTGGGTCGTTTGTTGCGATGTCGGGGATCGAGGCTGGCCAACCCAGATTGCCTTTTACCCTCGGCCCGACGCGGCTTGCACTGCACGGCTTTGTCAAACTTTTGGCTGACCGGTATGGACCTGAAGGCATCCGGTTCAATGCCATAGCGCCGGGTTTGATGGAAAGTGGAAGTGGCGAGTTCCATCCGGGCTGGGCCGGGACGGTTCCTCTTGGGCGGGTTGGCCGCAATGAAGAAGTGGGTCGGACAATCGCATTTCTTCTGTCGGAAGCATCAAGTTACATAACCGGCCAATGCCTGACAGTCGACGGAGGGGTTAACAGACCGCTTGGGTAGGCGGTTTGAGGTTCGGAGTTCCAGCGGGTAACGCAAATCCTGGCGGAAATGTCTTGGCGGTTGTCAGGTTGCGGCGTGAGACAGTTTGAGCGGATATGACCTTGGTTGGTCTGTCATGCGGCTCAGGTCTTGTAGTGTGAAAAGCTCTTTTTGTTGCGGCTCGAAATATGTTGTCCGGCAGTCACCGGATCATATTCGCTTTTCAGCTTCGAGACGCCGAGGTCCACCGGATCAATGATCGTATCCGTGTGCGGGTCAAAAAAGACAGGGATCGAATAGCGCGCATTTGCCGTGCGATTGATAACTCTGTGTACGGTTGAGGCAAAGCGGTTGTTGCTCCATCTGGCCAGAAGGTCGCCAATGTTACAAACCAGTGTACCCGGAATCGGTGGCGCCTCAATCCAGCCGCCGGACTTGCTACGTACCTGCAAACCGCCACTGTTGTCCTGGAGCAAGAGCGTCAGAACCCCGAAGTCAGTGTGAGGAGCAACACCAAACCGTTGTTCGGCCTCGTCCGCCGCAGTTGACGGCGGGTAGTAAACCAGCTGCCCGCGCGCCAGGGGTTTTTCATAACAGCCATCAAAAAAATCCGGCTTCTGTTCAAGGCTTACAGCAATTGCTGCCATGACGTGGCGGGCGGCGTTGCAAACGGCACCATAGTAAGGAAGCAGCTCTTCCTTGAGCCTCGGGAAAGTCTCGGACGGCCATTGGTTCACGGCAACCAAGGGTTTGTTCGCCAGTATATCCGGATCATTCGCCGCCGTTTCCGTTCCCCAGAAGAACACTTCTTTCAGATCATGCGTGGCCGCCCCGGCAAGATGTGACATGCCTTGGGCCATCCACCCTCTTTGATGGGTGTCAACGGCAACGGATTGTTTGCTTTGGGCGGGAAGCGCAAAGAAATCTCTGGAAACGGCAAATGCCTGATCCAGAAGGTCTTGCGATATGCCATGGCCGGATATGTAGAAAAAGCCATGATCCGTCGCAGCCTTGTAAATTGCATTTGCCACACTTTGGATGTCAGTGCCGGTCACTGCGCCGGAAACGTCAATCACGGGGATCATTGAGGCGCCTATGGTTTCTGCGCGCGCGAAATCGGATGGGGTCAATTCGTTGTCCTTCGCGTCGACAGGATTGAAACGGAGTAGAGCGCAGTGACGTGCCCAACTCAAGAGTTTATGCACCGCCCTGTCTAAACAGAAAAGGCCGCCCCGGAGGGCAGCCTCATTCAATGCGGTGCTTCGTCAAGAAGCGCTGCGGCGCGGCTTAACCCTGGCGGGCTTTGAACCGGCGCTGTGTCTTGTTGATCACGTAAACGCGGCCTTTGCGA
>CAXBKL010000147.1:0-7485 GCA_963976125.1 uncultured Sulfitobacter sp.
GCACCGGTGCAAGGAATTTTAACGATTGTCCCATATAGACGGTTCCGTGACCGGGCAATTGTTCACCGATCACCGCAGAGATTAGGCCCGCCGTCAGCATCCCATGCGCAATCCGGCCTTCGAAAATGGTGTCCTGCGCGTAATCATCGTCAAGATGGACCGGGTTATGGTCCGTTGAAATCTGTGCAAACATCTGGATGTCCTCGTCGGTGACGACCTTGCGAAGGTAGCGCATCATGCCAATTTCGATGTCTTCGATACAAATTGTGCCGCGCGGAAGATTGTCCAACATGCCTCACCCCTAGGTAATAATGTGCCGTTTGCCATGCAAATGTTGTAACTTAATTACTTCGCAAGCGCAGAAAAGCAAGTAGAAAATTATTACCGCAGAAAACCAATCGTGTAGGTTGGTGAGGACATTTCCTTTTCCAGATAAGCACTTAGGGCGGTTTCGTCGGGCTGATGTCCAGTTTTTGTTTCTGTTGATGCCAGCCCCCCGGAGATGAAGAGCGAATCGATGTCTTCTCCCATCGCGCCCTTGATGTCGGTCAGCACCCCATCGCCGATGCACAATATCCGATCATCGCGTACATCCTGGCCCAGAGCAAACAGCCGCCGCCGCGCCAGATCATAGATCGGCGGATGCGGTTTTCCGAAATAGAGGCTCTCTCCGCCCATCTCGGTATAGAGTTTCGCCAAGGCGCCCGCGCACCATTCCCGGTGCTCGCCCCGATCCACGACAATATCGGGGTTGGCACAGAGCAACTTCAGACCCTTTTGCTTGGCATAAAGGAATTCGGGCCGCATCACGTCCGGATCCGCCATCGGGTCACGCGGCCCGGTGCAGACAATGCCTTCGGCCTGTTCAAGCGGCACTTGGGTGATCTCGAGCGGATCGTTCAGAATATCGAGCGGTTGAAAGAATTTTTCCTCTCCCGGTTGTCCGACAAAGTGCACCCTGGTCCCCACGACACCGCGAAACATCGCTGACCGCGCGGAATCGCCTGATGTGGCAATGGTGTCCCAGGAATCCTGTGGCACGCCGAATTGGTCCAGTTGCTTTTCCACGCCTGCGCGCGGCCGGGGGGAGTTGGTCAGCAATACAACCTTGCCACCACCCCTGCGATAGTCCTGCAAGGCCGCAACCGCTTCCGGCAGGGCGTGTACGCCGTTATGAACACAGCCCCACAGGTCCACAAAAAGCGCATCATACTGCGCAGAAATCTCCGACAGGGTTTCGACAATCTGGGTCATGGGGCGCTCCGGTTGTTCCCGCGCAGACTTAGGGGATTATGCGGCGGGAGGGAACAGGGGTCGGCATCTGCTGGCCCCCGGAATTCCGACATCAAAGGGCAAGGGCCTGGCGTGAGCAGGGACTGAGGGGGTCAAATGCCGCAAGGCACCCCGCCAGCGACAGGCAGGTTGATCCCGGTGACATAATTGGCCTCGGGTCCGGCCAGATAGGCAACAGCGTTCGCGACGTCCTTGGGCAGGCCTGCGTCCCGCAGGGCAACACGGGCATAGCGCCGCTGCTGCATCTGCTGGATGGAGATGCCGTTTTCATCCGCCAATCGGACATTTGCGGCGCTGTGCATATCGGTTGCGATATATCCGGGGCAAACGGTGTTGCATAAAATACCATCCGGGCCGAACTCCGCAGCCAGCGTTTTTGTCAGCCCCACCAACCCGTGCTTCATTGCCGTGTAGGCCCCAAAACCCGGTTCGGCACCCAGACTTCCGGTTGAGCCGATATTGATGATCCGCCCGCCCCCTGCCTTGCGCATCTGCGGTATGACAGCCTGAGCCAGCATCATCGGGCCCAGAATGTTGACGTCAAAGCTTGCTTTCCATTGCTCCGGGGTCGTTGCCATGAACTGATCCGATCCTGACAGGGAACCCGCGTTGTTCACCAATATGTCCAGCGCCTCGAACTCCAAAAGGGTTGCCTCAATGCAATTGCGAATATCGTCGGGGTTTGTGACGTCCATTCGCAGGGCAAGTGCGGCCCCGCCGGCCGCCCTTATTTCGTCAGCAAGTCCCTCGAGAAGATCAAGCCGTGGCACCTGTGCGCCGTCGGGGTCAAACACGCCGCCCATGTCGGCAACAACAACTGCGGCACCGGCGCTGGCAAGACGAAGAGCGATGGCACGCCCGATCCCCTGTGGCGCACAGGCACCCGTGACCAGCGCCACCTTTCGTGTCAGTTGGCCCATGTGCACCCGCCTTTATTGCAAAAAATATCACCCGCAACCGCTACATGATTGCCAAGCTGTTGCAAGAATGGAGTGACGACACGCCCGGTTGCAGGGGCAATGAATCGTTACCCTAATCCGCATTTCCCGGTATCTGTCGGTTCCGGGTCCAGTCAAAGGTGCCTGCGTCGCGCTCTTCGACCGCCTGTTTCCATCCGACGTCTTCTGATCGCGCCTTGAAATTCAGGCCCTCCGGCGAATGTCGGGTGATCCCGTCAAACACTGTCGCTAACCGCTGTGTCTGGTTCAGCGTCGCTTCCATCGTTTGATTGATGACCATCTTGTGCATCGCCAACTGGTTCACTGGCACCGAAGCCATTCGTGTGGCCAGCCCTTCGACCTCTGCATCCAGCATCTCTGCGGGAACGGATTTGAGAACCAACCCCATCTCGGCCGCCTCAATTCCGGTAATCTTGTCCCCGGTGAACATCATGCGCTTGGCCTTTTCAGGCCCAAGGCGATAGACCCACATCGCCGTGGTCGGGCAGCCCCAGACGCGCGCTGGCATGTAGCCTATCCGGGCGTCATCCGCCATCACCACCAGATCACAGCACAGGGCAATGTCGGAACCGCCGGCAACGGCAAAACCATGGACCTTGCAGATCACCGGTTTCATCGCGCGAAACAGCGACATGAAAGCCTGTGTATTGGCCCACATGAATTGATAGTCCTGCATCGGATCCCAGGGCATGTCCTGGGTGATCTTGTTCTCTGGATCAGCGGCATAATGACCCAGATCGTACCCGGCACAAAACGCATTGCCCGCGCCCGACAGGACCATCACATGCACCTCGGGGTCCGCATCCGCCTGCGCGACAGCCGCAGCCAGATCGCGCGGCATGTCGTCATTGATGGCATTCATGACGTCGGGGCGGTTCAGGGTCAGATGGGCAATGCGCCCGTCGCGGCGGTAGATGACAGTAGACATGGAAAAGGCTCCCGTATTTCTAGGGGAGCCTATTCAGTCCGCGTGTTGCCCCGCAAGGGGCAGCTTACATCGTCAGATTTGGAATGATCTGCTTTTTCCGGCTCATGATCCCCGGCAGCACCACATGATCGCCCTCGACGCTTGTGCCAAAGCTCTTCTCTGCGATGCTCTTGACGGCGTCATTTGGCACCAGCAAAGTTGCCTCCTCTTTCAGAATGTCCACGATGAACAAAAGCACCTCTGCGGCCCCGTCTTCTGCCGCGACACCCGGCATTGCAGCCATCAGCGCATCCTTGCGCGCGAGCAGGGGGGCGGGGGCTGTGGTTTCAAGCACGGAGACGCGCAGGCCGGTGCCGTTCAGGTCGAATTCCTTGCTGTCCATGCGCAGCAATTCAGTCTCGGAAAAGGCGGAGACATCCGATTTGGCAGCAAACATGTCGGCCGCATAGCTGGCCATGTCGACGCCCAGTTCTTCGGCAATGGAGGCCGCTATGTCGCGGTCTTGCTGCGTTGTGGTCGGGCTGCGGAATTCCAGCGTGTCCGAAAGGATACACGACAAAGCCGCCCCCTTGATCTCGCGCGGCGCCTTCGGCCAATCCGCCCCGATCATTTTCCACATGATTGTTGCGGTACAGGCCAGCGGCTGGATGTTGATCTCGATCGGGCCGCGTGTCTCAAGGCCCGCCACCAGCCGGTGGTGGTCGATGATGCCCACGATGTCTGCGTCGTTGATGTTGCCAGGCAATTCGCCGGGGTTGTTGGTGTCCACAATCACCACCGGCGTGTCGGCGGCGAGGTCTGTCATGATCTCGGGCTTGTCCAGACCCCAGTGTTTCAACACGAACAACGCCTCGGTGTTGGGTTCGCCCAACAGAACGGGTTTCGCCGTCACCCCTTTGATTTCATTCAGGTACCACGCCCAGATGATCGGGCTTCCGGTGCTGTCTGTGTCGGGAGATTTGTGGCCAAAAACGAGCGTTGTCATCGGGGTGTCCTTGCATGGGGTGTGTCGGTTTGCGCGCCTTATAGGCGGCGCACCCGTGCTTGTCACGACCCCCTGTCAGAGACCCAGATCGGCGCGCTTTTTCCGGGTCAGTCCCGCCACCACCATGTCGTAGGACGCGCGAATGTGATCGCGCAGGCTGTCATCCGGCAAACCGGGTTCGGCATAGTTCTGGATCCACTTCAACCCCCGCGACGCCATGTAGGGGGCCGGGCGCAGGCCGGGGCTGTCGGACAGGATTTCAAAGGCCATTTCCGAAGCCTTGAATGTCACGCTGGCACCGCTGTCCCCCATTCCGATCACCGCAAATACCTTGCCACCCACCTTGTAGACATCCGCATTGCCCCATTGAACGACATGGGTTGCATGGGGCAGAGCGGCACAGAAGGTGTTGATTTCATCACGGTTCATCGCCCGAACCCTAAGGGGTTGGAGGGGGCGTGCAAATAGGGCAGTTTGGCAAAATGAACCGGCACCGCGAAACCGATCTTTATCCGCCCGTCAAATCCTTTCTTGAGGATCAGGGATATGTGGTGAAATCCGAGGTTGGCGCGGCGGATGTTGTGGCCCTGCGCGGCGGGGAACCGCCGGTCATTGTGGAACTGAAGCTGGGTTTCTCGCTGGCGTTGTTCCATCAGTGTATCGCGCGGCTCAAGGTCACCGACGATGTCTATTTCGCTGTTGCGCGCCAGCCGGGCAAACGCTTTGCCAGGGCGGTCAAGGACAACACCGCGCTGGCACGGCGGTTGGGACTGGGGCTTATCACCGTGCGGCTCGAGGACGGGCTGGTAGAAGTGCATTGCGATCCGGGGCCTTATGCACCGCGCAAGCAGGTCAAACGGCAGACTGCACTTCTCAGGGAATTTGCCCGGCGGCAGGGCGACCCCAATGACGGGGGCCAGACGCGGACGGGGCTGGTCACGGCCTACCGTCAGGATGCACTGAAACTGGCCGTCTATCTGTTCGAAGTCGGGGCCAGTAAAGGCGCCGATGTTGCGCGGGAAACCGACGTAGGACAGGCCACGCGGATGATGCGTGACAATCATTACGGTTGGTTCGAGAGGGTCGAAAAAGGGGTCTACGGCCTGACGCCTGCGGGGGCCGAGGCCGTGACCACCAGCGGTCGCGTTCTGGGTGCCTAAAACGCCGCACGGCGCAGCGTATAGCCGCGCCGCGCCAGCAGGTTGAGCACACCAGCCTCGCCACCCAGATGCAGGGCACCGGCGGCCACAACGATCCGATCGCCTTCGGTCGCGTCAATGACATCCATCCAGTTATGGTTCCGCTGATCCACCAGCAGGCCCATGAACTGATCAAAGACCGCGTCAAATTCGGCATCACTCAGGTCCACCACGGGGCGGCTTGTCACCCGCGAGGTTTCAAGGGCGGCCCTATGCCGTTGTTCGAAATACTGTGCGACCAGCGTTGCCGTGGCATTTTCGGAATGCGCATCGGGCAGGGTTCCAATTGTCAGCATCTCAAGCTGGTCTTCCATCGACCCTTGACCAAAGAGCGAGAAAACCGTCGTGTAAGGCTCCAACGACCCGGTTGGCACCTCAGCTTGTGCCGCCAGATCCATGATCCGCTGGTCCAGCCCCTTGGCCCCTGCCGCCACCTCCTGCAGGGTGCAGGGCGACATCGACAGGATCAGCGACAGATACCAGGGTTGAAATTTGGCGGCCATGAAGGACGGTATACCGCGCGCCTTTGCAGCGGCGGCCAGGGCCTCCCATTTGTCGGCGGGCAACAGGTCGATCAGGGTCTGGCCGGTCAGAAACGCAAGGTCAGGGTTGGTCGAGATTTCGATCTGCAATTGCTTTTGGTCTTCCAGCGTCGCCTCGACAAGAACCGCATCGGCGGTCGCAATCAGCGGTGCAAGCCGTTCGGCCACCGCATCCATCCGCGGGTCGTCAATGTGCATGGTCCCGATGACATGAATGCTACGACCGTCTCTGGTGGCGGTCCAGTGATTGCCTTGGGTAAAAGGGACGCCGTCAAGCCGTGCCGCAATCTCGGCCTGTTCCGGCTCGGTCAAAGTGGCGCGCAGATCAACGCCATCGCACTGCGCCCAGAGAGTCGCGGGCAACAGCAACATCATCAACAGAACAGGGAATAATCTCATGCCGGGCTCCTTGCGGATCAACTGTTGGGCATTATCTATGTGACGGGCAATGGTATTGAAAACATTGGCTGGCAGTTACGGCTAAAAAATATTCCCGCTCAACAGTTGACTCACCCACCCCGCATCCTTAGCTACGCCTCGTTATCACTCGACACCATTGAGTGCTAACGCCTGATTGCCCCACGAAGGGACAGCAGGCTGGGAGTAAACTTTGAGCCTTAAGGAGCTGCAAAGATGGCACTGACACCGCTTCACGACCGCGTGCTGGTAAAGCGCACAGAAAGCGAAGAAAAAACCGCCGGCGGGTTGATCATTCCTGATTCCGCCAAGGAAAAACCTGCTGAAGGCGAAGTTGTTGCTGTAGGCGCAGGCGCACGCGATGACGACGGCGACCGGATCGCACTGGACGTCAAAGCAGGCGACCGCATCTTGTTCGGCAAATGGTCCGGCACAGAAGTCACCGTCGACGGCGAAGAAATGCTGATGATGAAAGAGAGCGACATCATGGGGATCCTGTCCTGATTTCAGGACGGGCGGGCTGCACAAGCCCCCTTTGAGACGCTGACCATCAACCAATTTTAGGAGATTTCGAATATGTCTGCAAAAGACGTCAAATTCGGTACCGACGCGCGCAACAAAATGCTCAAGGGTGTGAACATCCTGGCAGATGCCGTCAAAGTAACACTGGGCCCCAAAGGCCGTAACGTGGTTCTGGACAAATCGTTCGGCGCCCCGCGCATCACCAAAGACGGTGTATCTGTCGCCAAAGAGATCGAGCTGGAAGACAAGTTCGAAAACATGGGCGCACAGATGGTCAAAGAAGTGGCCTCGCGCACCAATGACGAAGCTGGCGACGGTACAACAACCGCCACAGTTCTGGCTCAGGCCATCGTCAAAGAAGGCATGAAATCTGTTGCTGCGGGCATGAACCCGATGGACCTCAAGCGCGGCATCGACATGGCGACAGCCAAAGTTGTCGAAGCGATCAAAGCGGCGGCCCGCGACGTGACCGACAGCGACGAAGTTGCACAGGTCGGCACCATCTCCGCCAACGGCGAAGCTGAAATCGGCCGCCAGATCGCGGATGCGATGCAGAAAGTTGGCAACGAGGGTGTGATCACCGTCGAAGAGAACAAAGGCCTCGAGACAGAGACCGATGTTGTTGAAGGCATGCAGTTCG
>CAXBKL010000148.1:0-7302 GCA_963976125.1 uncultured Sulfitobacter sp.
GAACACCCGCGCCTGATGAAAGCCATCCATGAAGGCACAGGGGCCGTAATCAATGGTTTCGCCCGCGATGGAACAATTGTCGGTGTTCATGACCCCGTGAATGAACCCGACCGCCAGCCAGGAGGTGACCAGATCAATCTGTGCAGCACAAACCGCGCGCAACAGCTCCAGTGGCCCCTCTGCACTCGGGTAATGCCTCTTGATGGCGTAATCGGTCAGGGTTCTGAGGTTTTCAAGGTCGCCGCGATGGGCAAAAACCTGAAAGGTGCCGACCCGCAAATGACTTTGTGCCACACGGGCCAGAATTGCACCGGGCAGGGCACCCTGTTCGCGCCAGATGTCTTCGCCCGAGGCAATGGCCGCCAGCGCGCGGGTGGTCGGGATGCCAAGCGCATGCATCGCCTCGGACACGACATATTCCCGCAGCACCGGACCCAGCCACGCGCGCCCATCTCCCATGCGCGAATAGGGCGTGGGGCCGGAGCCCTTGAGCTGAACATCGCGGCGCACACCGTCTTCGCCGGTGGTTTCGCCCAACAGGATCGCGCGCCCGTCGCCCAGTTGCGGGTTGAAGCCGCCAAACTGATGCCCCGCATAAAGCTGGGCAAGCGGGGCGGCACCGTTAGGCACGACATTGCCGCCAAAAACCTCGGCAATCTGTTCCCTGTCGGCGGCCTCAATCCGCATCAGTTTGGCGAGATCATTGTTGAACGCCAATATCCGCGCCTGCTTTACCGGCGTCGGATCCAGTCTGCTGTAAAAGGCATCCGGCAGGGCGGCATAGCTGTTGTCAAAGGGGATCTGCATCACAGAGGCCTCGACATGATCATATACTTGTCGCGGGGGACAAAACCGGCCCGGCGATAAAGCTTGATCGCGGCGGCATTGTTCCGGTCCACTTCCAGATGGACCGCGCGCAACCCGCCCTCGGACAGGGCGCGGGGCAGCGAAATCAGGGCTTCGGTGGCAATGCCGCGCCCGCGGACACCGGGGCGGATATACAGTTCGTCAATGATCGCATCCAAGCCGCCAAATTCAATCGACCAGCCGAAACAGATGGCGATATAGCCAATCGGCGCACGCGGCGGTCCGATCAGATAGACCACGCCGTAGGGGTTCCCGTCCAGCAATGGACCCAGACCCGAACGCCGGGCGTCGTCGGTCATCTCGATCCCTTCTTCGGTGTGAAACGCAGCACACAGCGGCACCAGCCGGTCCAGATGCTCCGGCCTGGCAAGGGTGAGGGCGGCACTCACAAGCGGGCCAGCCTGTCGGTCAGCAGGGCAAAGAACCCGTCCGCATCAATGTCCCCCATAAAGGTCGCGTTGGGCGCGCGGTCAGTGACGCGCCACCAATCGGCAACGGTCATGCCCATGGTCAATTCCGATTGGGTTTCGATTTCCACATTGATGTAGCGGCCTGTAAACAGATCCGGGTCGATCAGATAGGCAGTCACGCAGGGATCATGCAGCGGTGCGCCTTCGGAGCCATATTTTTCCTTGTCGAAGCGTTCGAAAAAGTCGGTCATCTGTGCAACGGCAACTCCGACCGGCGTGGCAAGCGCGCGAAAGGCGTCGTTGCGCGGCTTTGTGACCAGAGCCTTGTGGGTGACGTCCAACGGCATCACGACAATGGGTGCGCCAGATTTAAACACAATATCAGCGGCTTGTGGGTCAACATAAATGTTGAATTCAGCCGTGGGCGTGATGTTGCCCCCCTCGAAATAGCCGCCGCCCATCAGCACGATACCGGCCACACGAGAGACCACGTCGGGGGCCTTTTCAAAGGCCGTGGCGATGTTGGTAAGCGGCCCGAGCGGACACAGGGTGACCGACCCGGCCGCTTCGGTGCGCAGGGTGTCGATGATGAAATCAACCGCATGACTGTCCTGCAACGGCATCACCGGGTCGGGCAGGTCAGGACCATCCAACCCGGTCTTGCCGTGCACATGTTCGGCCGTCACCAGGTCTCTGCCCAGGGGGCGGTCACAGCCTGCAAAGACTTTCACATCCGGCACGCCTGCCAATTCACACACCATCCGGGCGTTTTTTGAGGTCAGGTCAAGCGGGACATTGCCGGCCACGCAGGTGATGCCCAGTACCTCGATGTCTTCGGGGCTGGCCAGCGCCAGTAGGATGGCAACCGCGTCGTCCTGACCGGGGTCGGTGTCGATGATGGTCTTGCGTGGGGGCATGGGCACTCCTCTTTGGCTCAGAGATAGGGGATCGGAGGTGAAAGCGGAAGGGTCGGTTACTCAGATTGGGCATCTCGCCGCTCATCTGCCTTGACCAGATCCCAAAGCGCATCCATTTCGGACAGATTGCTGTCTGCTGGGGTCTTGCCCCGCGCGGCAAGCCGCGCCTCCACCCCTTGAAACCGACGGGTAAACTTGGCGTTGGCCGCGCGCAGAGCGGCTTCGGGTTCAAGCCCCAGATGCCGGCCCAGATTGGCCATGACAAACATCAGATCGCCAAATTCCTCTTCGACCTCAGCCTGGCTCAGGGTATCGCGCGCTTCGACCAGTTCGGCAGCCTCTTCGGAGATCTTGGCAATCACATCCCCGATGTCGGGCCAGTCGAAACCAACCCGCGCGGCCCGTTTTTGCAACTTGTAGGCGCGCAGCAAGGCCGGCAGACCTATTGCCACCCCGTCAAGCGTTCCCTTTTGGGCCTTGCCGCGGCGTTCCTGCGCCTTGATCGCCTCCCAATCGGCAGTCTGCTGATCGGCGGATTTGTCACGCGATTCATCGCCAAAGACATGCGGATGCCGCGCCACCATCTTGTCTGAAATATTGCGCACCACCGACTGAAATGTGAAAATCCCGACCTCTTCGCCCATAGCGGTATGATAGACCGACTGCAGCAGCAGGTCTCCCAGTTCGCCCTCCAGCTCGGCCCAGTCGCGCCGCTCAATTGCATCGGCGACTTCATAGGCTTCCTCAATCGTATAGGGCGCGATTGTATCGAAATCCTGTTCAATATCCCACGGACAGCCAGTATCGGGGTCGCGCAAACGGCGCATGATTTCCAGCAGCCGTTCCACCCCGGCTTCGCGGTCGTGGATCAGGCGGTCGGATTCTGAAAGGTCTGGCATTGCGACTTGGTCCTGTCTGGTGTCAGATGCACCCTGAACAAGCCCACATTAGGAGTCCACCCCATGCCCGTCGTCAACCGCATCGCCGATTTCAGCGCGGATATGGCCGCCTGGCGCCAGCATTTGCATACCATCCCCGAGCTGGGGCTTGAGTGCCATCAGACGGCGGCCTTTGTGGCGGAACGACTGCGCGAGTTCGGTGTGGACGAGATGCACGAAGGGGTGGCCAAAACCGGGATTGTGGCGATCATCAACGGGCAGGGGGATGGCCCTACAATCGGATTGCGTGCCGACATGGATGCGCTGCCGATATTGGAAGAGACCGGCGTGCCCTATGCCAGCACCCATCCGGGGAAAATGCACGCCTGCGGGCATGACGGGCATACGGCGATGTTGCTGGGGGCGGCAAGATACCTTGCCGAGACACGCAATTTTTCAGGCCGTGTGGCGCTGTTGTTCCAGCCTGCCGAAGAAGTGGGCGGCGGCGGCGAGATCATGGTACAGGAAGGCGTGATGGACCGGTTCGACATCTCTCAGGTCTATGCGCTGCACAACGCGCCCGGATTGGAGTTTGGCCGGTTTCATACGACACCGGGGCCGATCATGGCCGCAGCGGATACCTTTACCATAAACCTGACGGGCAAAGGCGGACACGGAGCGCGGCCCCACGACTGTGTTGATCCGGTCGTGGCGGCCTGTGCGATTGTGCAGTCCCTGCAGACGATTGTAAGCCGCAATCTCGATCCAAAAGCGCAGTTGGTGGTGTCGACCACGCAGATCCATACCGGGACCACGGACAATGTGATCCCCGAAGAGGTCTATATCAACGGCACGGTGCGCACCTTTGACAAGGAGGTACAGGCAATGGTCGTGCGCCGGATGCAGGCCATCGTGGATGGCCATGCGGCCAGCTATGACCTGAAGGCGGAACTGGCGTTTGAATTTGGCTACCCGCCCACGGTGAATGACGCCACCAAGACAGATTTTGCCATCGAGGTGGCGGGGGAAGTGGCAGGCGAGGCCGGGGTTGAACCCGCTTTTGCGCCGGTGATGGGGGCAGAGGATTTTTCCTACATGCTGGAATCACGACCCGGTGCCTATTTGATGCTGGGACAGGGTGAGGGCGCTGGTGTCCATCACCCGCTTTACAATTTCAACGACGAAATCGCCCCGATTGGCGCGTCGTTCTTTGCGCGCATGGTAGAGCGCGCCCAGCCGGTTTCAGGAGGTTGATGTCATGGGTCTGGATGATGCCGCAAAGCAGGTCGATCAGGCGTTTACCCGCGATGATCTGAAAGGGCCTAGTTTCGAGAACGCTTTTGGCGGGGCGACGTCCTTTCTGCGGCGAAAATACACCAAGGATCTGACCGGGGTGGACATCGCCGTGACTGGCGTGCCTTTTGATCAGGCGGTGACCAACCGCACCGGCACGCGGCTTGGACCGCGCGCGATCCGCGAGGCCAGTGCGCTGCAACCCTTTGATCCGCCCTATGGCTGGGATTTCGATGTGCTCAGCGAATTTGCCATCGCGGATTATGGTGATCTGGCGTTTGACTATGGGCATGTATCCAGGTTTCCGGCCGCATTGACTGCCCATATCAAGGGCATTCTCGATGCGGGCGCGGCGTCGCTGGTGCTGGGCGGGGATCACTATATCAGCTTTCCGATCCTCAAGGCATATGCCGAAAAATATGGCCCTATCAGCTTGTTACAGTTCGATGCACATTCAGATACATGGCCCGATGATGACATGGACCGGATTGATCACGGCACAATGTTCTACAAGGCGGTGAAATCCGGCATTGTCGATCCGAAAACTTCGGTGCAGGTGGGTATCCGCACCACAAACCAGGACACCCTTGGGGTGGCGACCATTGATGCGCGCGAGGTCCACGAGCGGGGCCCGCAGGCGGCGGTGATGCGGATCAAGGAAGTGCTGGGTGACAGGCCCTGTTATCTGACCTGGGACATCGACGCGTTGGACCCTGCCTTTGCACCTGGCACCGGCACCCCGGTCTGGGGCGGGCTGACCAGCGCGCAGGCGGCCATCATGCTGCGTGATCTGGCCGGGATCAACATCGTCGGCGGGGACGTCGTCGAGGTCTCTCCTCCGTTTGACACCACCGGGGCCACCGCAATTGCGGGCGCGCATGTGGCGACGGAGATACTCTGCCTTCTGGGCCATCGGATGAGGACGACATGAGCGACAAGAACCAACCGATCAGCGGCAATGACCTGGCGCGTTTTTCGGGGCCAAATACCTTCATGCGGTTGCCTGCGGTGAACGACCTCAAGGGGCTGGATGTGGCGGTGTTGGGCATTCCTTTGGACATTGGCACGTCATGGCGGTCGGGCACACGGTTCGGACCCAAACAGGTCCGCAGCGAGAGCGCGATGTTGCGGCCCTACAACCTTGCCACCGGAGCTGCCCCCTTTGACAGCTTGCAGGTGGCAGATATTGGTGATCTGGCGATCAACACGTTTTCATTGAGCGATAGTTTACTCATAATTGCAGATAGTTACGATGCAATCCTAAACTATGACGTTATGCCGCTTGCGATTGGCGGAGATCATTCGATCACCTTGCCAATCCTGCGCGCCATGGCGCGGCGGCACGGACCGGTTGCCTTGATCCATGTGGATGCCCATGCAGATGTGAACGACGAGATGTTCGGCGAACGGGAATGCCACGGTACCGTGTTTCGGCGGGCACATGAAGAAGGGCTGATAAACCCTTCAAAAGTATATCAGGTTGGTCTGCGCGGTACAGGCTATTCCGCAGAAGATTTCAAAGAGGCTGCGGGTTGGGGATTTCAGCAGTTTCCGGCGCAGGAGTTGTGGGGGCGCAGCCTTGCCACGCTGGGTGGCGAGATCAGGCGCGATATTGGCGATTTGCCGGTCTACATCACCTATGACATCGACAGCCTTGATCCGGCTTATGCCCCCGGAACCGGGACGCCGGAGATTGGTGGGTTGACCACGCCGCAGGCGATGGAGCTGATCCGGGCGTTCAAGGGGCTGAACGTGGTGGGCGGTGACCTGGTTGAGGTGTCGCCGCCTTATGATCCGTCCGGGAACACCGCGTTGACCGGGGCCAATATTCTTTACGAGATGATGTGCGTCCTGCCGGGGGTTGCGTACCGCTGAGGCTGCGGGACGCTCCGCGGGGAGTTTATTTGGAAAGATGAAGCAGGGGAGATGGTGGATGTTGGGCTGGGTGATCTTGAGTGTTGTGGTTGGGGCTTTGGCGTATGTTCGCCTTGCGCCATCCGATCCGGCGGCGTGGCACCGGGGAACCGGGAAAGCGGAATTGGGCGAGGTTCGGCGCAAGGGCAGCTTTGTCTGGCGCGAAGCGGTTGAGGGGGACGGCATGGCGCGGCTGGCGCAGATCGACCGGGCGATCATGGCAACACCGCGCACCACCCGGTTGGCCGGATCGGTGCCCGAGGGGCAGATCACCTATGTGACAAGGTCGAGGGTGGTCGGGTTTCCCGATTATACCACGGTGGGGGTCTATGGCGACGGGTCAGGGTACCTGGAAATCTTTGGCCGTTTGCGGTTCGGGCGATCAGATCTTGGGGTAAATGCCAAGCGGATCAGAGGTTGGCTGGCTGCCCTGTAGATCCGAGGACAGGCACCCTTCCTGCACTTCGCGCCACATCGGAACATTCAGTGACATCTGGCATTGGGCCATGAACATGCGGCCGTCCACCTGCAGGCAGATGGTTTCGCCCAGTTCGATCCGGTTGCGGTTGCGGTCCGTGCAATAGCAATCAACGGTCTTGCCGCTGGGCGATGTCACATCGGCGGTGGCGGGCAGTGCGATCAGGGTGGAAAGAAGGATCAAACGTTTCATCGGGTTATTATAGCATGAAGCGGCCCTTGACCAAAGCCCTCTCATCGGCGAGATGGATCACAAATGATACCCATGGACCGCCTTGAACAGATCTCGCAGCGCTTCCAGTTTCTGGAGGCGTCGATGTCCGCAGGCTCGGACGGCGCGGATTTTGCTGCCCTGGCCAAGGAATATTCGGACCTGAAACCGGTTGTAGAGCAGATCGACGCCTACAGACAATTGTTGCGTGATCTTGACGATGCGCAGGCGTTGTTGGCCGATCCTGAGATGGCCGAACTGGCGCAGGAGGAACTGCCCGCGCTCAAAGCTGCGCTGCCGGAGGCGGAGGCCGCCCTGCAACTGGCCCTGTTGCC
>CAXBKL010000149.1:0-7290 GCA_963976125.1 uncultured Sulfitobacter sp.
GTGACCTTCTCGCCTTCCTTGAAGCGCAGGACAGTCGGGATCTGGCTGTTGTTGTAGCCGATGGCCTTCTTTTTGAAGTCACCGGTGTCCATCATGATCTTGTCAACGCTGATGTCGTATGTTCCGGCGACAGCACTCAGGCCGCCCGCACCGGATACCGCGAACCCAAGAAGGGCCGCTCGGAAAACTGCAATGGGTTTCATTTCCATTCCTTTTGTAGATTGAGTGGACCAGCGGCGCGTTGTGGCGCGGCGCAGTTCGAATTTGGAAAATTTGGGCATTCCTGCTGTGAGCGGGTTCAAAACCCCACGTCAGATGCAATGACATGCCATAGCCCCGAAGGGGTCAAATCTTTGAATTACCAAAGATTCCCTTAAGCGCGCGGAGGCGGTACATCTATACTGGAGAAGGCGCTGTAAAACTGGGCCTTGAAGCTGATCCGGTGGGTGTCGACCTTGACCGCTATTGGGTGTCCCAAGGACTGTGGGCTGCACTCAACCGTTGCGCAGTGTCCCAGCATCGCAAAACATTCATTCATCACGCCAGCGTCACCGCCGTGATGGTTGGTTGTCAAAACAGAAGCGATTTGAAATCCCGATCTCTCATCGGTGCCGGCCTTTTGGGAATCGGCATTCGCACCATGCGGCGCAACCAGCGCCGACATCATGGTCACCGCAAGCAAAATAGCCAAAAAAGAATTGCACCAGGTTTTCATACGGCCCGTCGTCTTTCGATGAAATTTCTTTTTAGCACACCCCAAAACAGGGTAAAGGGTATTATTATCTTCGCGAGTAAAATTCTCGTGCATGACGTCCAGTGCCGCCGCAGACAAAAATCGTACTCCTGACGATGCATGTCAGTCATATTCTATTGCATCCTCGTGGATTAGAAGACGCCTGAGCGGCCCACGCGTTACGGATTTTCCGGGAGAATCCATCCTTCTGCGGTCAGGCATGGGCCATCACTCTGGCGATCCGGGGAAAGGACGCGCCGTTCGCCGGTCTGCGGTCCTTGTAACATCAGGTCATGGACCAATCTGCGGTTCTGTGCTCTCGAATGCCACCGCCTCAGGCCGAGGGTTCAGCGTCAAACCCCGTAGCCATAGCTCCACGCCGGAAAGCGGCCCAACTGGATGTCCACGTTGCCTTCGCCCGCGGCTTCTTCGGCAGCCAGCCGGATCGCTGTGGCCTCGAAATCGCTCTCTACAACGCCGTAAATGCCGGCGATGCCGTCCTTGACGAGCACATTGACCAAAGACACCTGAATGCCCGGCACGTCGGCTAATGCCTCATGGATGCGGGCCTGGATCACGCGATCATCCTCGCTGGGTTCGGGCAGGGCAGGGGCCATTGCCAGGCCCTGCAAAAGATTGCTGCGGCTGATGATGCCGACCAGTTTGCCGTCACGCAGAACCGGTATGCGCTTTATGCGGTTTTTTTCGAACAGGACCGCGGCGTTTCCGATGGACATGTCCTCGGGCACGGTAACCACCTCTTGTGTCATCACGTCACGGGCCTGCCGACCATGGGCTTTTACATAGTCAGCGGCGCCGGTCTCGTTTCCGGAAAAAAGCTCAAGCCACCAGGACCGGCGCGGCGTGTCGGGATCCGCAACCCGGCGCATCAGATCGCCTTCACTGACCAGTCCGGCAAGCTCCCCGTCCGCGGTCAAGACCGGTACGCCGCTGATATGGTGATCGAGAAACAGCCGGGCAATTTCCTCGATCCGGGTTTCCGGCGTCACAGTGACCACATTTTTGGTCATGATGTCTTTGATAAGCATGGTATTTCCTTTTGTTTCAGTTTTCGTTCTTGACCTAGGATGCGACGACAGCCTCCGCTTCGTGGCCGCCGTGTGCGCACCAGACGCATTCGCAATCAATATGGTTGCAGCTTGGGTCCGCGAGCGGTGCGCGATACCAGCGTCGCGCAAGCGGAAGCAGCAGACGTTTGGGCCAGGAGAGCCGGTAAGCCCGTTCCAGCAAGTGGCCAGCATCGCGTTTCGCCAATTTTCTGAGGGCCAGGGTCATACCCGTCTCGCCCGCCAGATTGAAGACAAAACGGTTAACGATGCCCGCGTGCATCCAGGGGGCCAATTCACGCTGCCACAGCACGCCATAGTCACTGCCATCACGGATTGCGCGTGCCGCGAGCACACCCGACCGTATCGCATACCGCATGCCGAACCCCGCCAGGGCGTCCTGAAAGCCTGCCTGCTCGCCGATGACCGGATGGCTGCCTTGCACGCCGGTTTCCGCCAGACGCACGTTGCCGAAGCCGCCGAAGGGGCGCGGGTTACGCATTTGCAGCCCGGCTCTACGGGTAAAGAAGTCTTCGGTCGCGGCCAGATGTTTCGCCTGATCACGGAAGCCGGTGAACAGGCAGGTCGCTACCGTTCCGCGCCCTCCGTGAACCAGCAGATAGGCGTAGCCACCGGGCGCGAGCCGATGCCCCAGCGCCAGCCACGCCCCATCCGGCATGTCGGTTTCAAATACGTGCCCGACAGCGATGATCCCGGCTTGCCGCGGCCCGGTAGAAAGCACGCCTGGCGTGTCAAGTTCGCGGACACGGTCATTGAAGCGTACCTCGGCCCCTGCCGCACGGGCCTGATCCAGCAACGCGCGGTCCAGCGTTCCCGCCGCCCGGCCGCGCCGGACAAGATAGAACAGCGGCCGCTGCCCTCGTACCGGGTATCGGCGTCCGCGCGGGTCGAATACCGTTCCGCTGTCAAAAGGATGACATTCGAAATCCGGTGCGATGCCAGCGGCGCGCATTTCAGTCAAAACATCTTCGGCGCGCGACCAGTTTTCTAGACCCTGAAAGTCGTCGTGAAACCGGTGCCCAACATCTGAATGCCACTCGCGCACCACGACCCTGCGCCCCGCCCGCGCCAGCACAATGGCGCAGGCCAGACCCGATGGCCCGGCACCGACAACTGTAATGTGATCTCGGGCCGCCACGTCAGGCATCCCTTTTCTCACCGGTGCCATTCACCAGGGCCGATGCCAAATTGCAGGAATTCCAATTCATCAACCAAACCTCCCCAAACATCGCGCCGCCCAAGACGCCGCTGCACCATCAAAATCGGTAGCTAATGGTTATTAGACGCCGCTTTGGTGGGCGCGTTACAGTTTTGGGTGGTTTTCGGGTGTCTCGGGGTATCGGATTGGCGATGGCAAATCCTGATTTTCAGTCCATGGTCAAACTGGCCAGTTTTTCCATTTTGCCGGGATGGCAGGCGCAATCGTCAAAGCCATGCTCGGGGCAACTGATGCAGGCGGCCAAAAGCAGGTTTTTCAGCGCCAGCCGTGCACGGTGCAGGCGCACACCGAATGCGCCGCGGCTGATGCCCAATTCCGCGGCAACTATCGCGCGATCATCCTCTTCAAGATCAATCCGACGTATCAAATCCGCTTGATCCGCCCGCAAGAGCGGGAGCAGCGCAACCAAACATTTGCAGAGCGCGTCATACAGCGTATCAGCCCCCGGCTCGGTCTGATCGGACAGGAGTTCGGCTTCGAACGCGCTGACCAAATGATGATGGCGCCCTTCCTTTCTGAAGTGGTCAAGCAAGGTCGAGCGCAGGACCGCATAGAGCCACGCCAGGATCCCGTCGTCAGTTTCGGCGCGCATCCCCCAGGACCGGGTCAGCACATTGACGCTGAAGGCCTGCAAGACATCGTCGGCATCGGCACGGTTTTTCAGGCGGCGCACCAGATAGCCCAGAAATGCCTGCCGGTTGTGGGCCAGCGCGGCCACGACCACAGGATCGTGCAAATCCGGCATGTCGGAAACAGGTGGTCTTTTTGTCATGGCCGGTCATCCTTGTCGAAGCCCACGGGTAAGCATACTTGGATGAACACTTTTCCTGAAATCTGCAAGCCCGTCAGCCCCAATCAGAACTGGACCGCGCGGGGTCTGCCGGAGGCAGCTGAGATCAAATGCCCCAAGCCCAATTGGCCCGGCTGGCCGTGACTGTTCAGGTTGAAAAATAGATTGAACACCCTGCTCATTTGGTGGTGGGTAGGATAGAATTTATCTATTCTAGGGGCGCACATGATAAAAAGCCAGTTCACCTTAAAGCAGCTCGAAGCGTTTGTGCTGGTCGTTGACACGGGCACGTTTCGCAAAGCTGCGGCAGCACTTGGGACGACTCAGCCAAATATCTCTGCAAGAATATCTTCGTTGGAAAAGTCGCTTGATGTCGTCTTGATGCACCGTGATGCAGGATCGGTCCGGCTGACGGAAGAAGGGACCAAATTGGTTGCTGCGGCTCGGCAGGTGATCTGGTCAGGCGAGGCCCTGCTGGAAGAAGCCAAACGGCAGGATTTGATCAAGGAGCGAATGCGGCTGGGCGTGACCGAGTTGATTGCCTGCACATGGCTGCATGAATTTCTGCGCGCGTTCAAACAGTCATATCCGGCAGTCAATGTTGAACTCCAGGTTGATCTGTCCCGCGAAATTGATCGAAGCCTGGCGCGAGGACTCCTTGATCTGGCCATTCAGACGGCACCGTTTTCGACGGAAGTTGGCGGGGAAATTGGGCTGGGTCGGTATGCGTATGTTTGGGTTGCAGCACCGGAATTGGCGCAGCGCTTTGGTCAGGCGTCAAAGTTGCAGGATATGTTTGGTCATTCAATTCTGACCCATGCAAGGCATTCAAAGGCCTCTCGGGAGCTCGCCCATTTTGCCGAAGCAAACAACCTGTCCAAGGATCAGATTGTGCATTCCAACAGTTTGGCCTCTTGCGTGCCGATGGCGGTAGATGGGATGGGCATCGCGCTCTTGCCTCTTCAAATTGTACGCACAGAAATTTCTATGGGCCGCCTGATTGAGCTTTCCGCAGACTGGCACCCCAGCGAGCTTGAAGTGTTTGCGCGCTTTGATGACAAACGAGTGCCTCGATTTGTGCGGCACGCAGCGCTGATAGCGAGCCAAACTTCCGCGCAATCCAAAGGATAATAAAAAGTAATCACCCTTAGAAAAAATAAGAATTTTTAGCTCTCGTCGAGAAAGCGTAGGTTTGGATGAAGGAGGCGCTCGAGATTCGATCTTGATGCTTTTCGCATTGCAATTTGAAAGGAACGTCGAGGATGAGAACTTCTTTGATCCGTCTGGGTGCGGATATTGGCGGGACGTTTACGGATGTTGTCCTTGAAAAAGACGGTGCAGTCTTTTCCACCAAGGTTCTGACCACTTACGGGGCACCGGAAAACGCAATTATCGATGGCATGCATCAAGTCTGCGCAAAGGCCGGCGTCGGCCCCGATCAGATTGATCAGATCATCCACGGGACCACGCTTGCCACCAATGCGCTGATCGAGCGGCGCGGTGCCAAGACGGCATTGATCACCACGCAGGGTTTTCGCGATGTGATCGAGATGCGGACAGAGTCGCGGTTTGAACAATACGATCTCAACCTGACACTGCCCGAACCCTTGTTGCCGCGTCAGTTCCGCTTTACCGTGAGTGAACGCGTAAATGCCAAAGGTGAAGTGATGATCGACCTTGACCGCGCCGAGGTCGAAGCTGTCGTCCACCAGATTGGCAAAGCCGGTTTTGAAAGCGTCGCAGTTGGGCTGATCCATTCCTATCTGAACCCTGCGCATGAAGGCATGGTGCGTGATGTTTTGGCTGAACGGTTGCCAAATGTCGCGGTTTCGATTTCGTCTGAAGTGTCACCGCAGATGCGGGAGTATGAGCGGTTCAATACGGTCGTAGCAAACGCCTATATCAAACCGTTGATGGCCTCCTACCTTGGTCGCCTCGAAGAGCGGCTCAAGGATGAGGGCGTGGGCTGTCGTGTTTTCCTCATGCACTCTGGGGGTGGTATTATCTCGATCCAGAATGCTGCGGATTTTCCCGTGCGGCTGGTTGAATCCGGTCCTGCGGGGGGGGCGGTGTTCGCGGCGCATATTGCCGCGCGCTACGGCATCGACAAGGTTCTCAGCTTTGATATGGGCGGTACAACTGCCAAGATTTGCCTGATCAAAAATCAGACTCCAAAAACCAGCCGTGTGTTTGAGGTGGCCCGCACGTACCGGTTCAAGAAAGGGTCGGGGATGCCGATCTCCATTCCTGTGATCGATATGGTGGAAATTGGTGCGGGAGGTGGGTCGCTGGCCCACGTGGACAGCATGCGCCAGATCCGCGTTGGGCCTGAAAGTGCAGGCTCAGAACCCGGACCTGCGTGTTACGGACGTGGGGGCGAACGCCCCGGCGTGACGGATGCGGACCTTGTTCTGGGCAAGCTGGATGCGGATAATTTTGCAGGTGGCTCGATAAAGCTTCATGCGGATCAGTCGCAGACCGCACTGTCTGCGCATGTGGGCAAGATGTTGGATATGGACGCGGTTGAGGCCGCCTTTGGTGTCGCCGAGGTGGTCGACGAAAACATGGCAAATGCCGCGCGGGTCCATGCCGTTGAGAATGGCGAAGACCTGTCCGAATTCACCATGATCGCCTTTGGTGGCGCGGCTCCGCTTCATGCGGGTCGGCTGTGCGAAAAGCTGGGCGTTGACCGCTTGTTGGTGCCGCCCGGAGCGGGCGTTGGATCGGCCATCGGGTTTTTACGTGCGCCCTATAGTTTCGAGGCGAACCGTTCTGTCTATATGAAGCTCAGCGATTTTGACCCTGATGTCATCCGCAGGCTGCTCACGGACCTTCGGACCGAAGCGAAAGGCTTTGTACGCACCTGCGATGCGCATGCGGAAATTGTGTCGGAGTTCAAAGTCTACATGCGGTATTCGGGGCAAGGATGGGAAATTCCCATCGAGTTGACCGAAGATCAGGCGATGAACCCGGACGCCGCTACATTTGAGGCGCGCTTTGAAGAGGACTACACAAAGCTCTTCGGGCGTACGGTGTCTGGAATGGATATTGAAATCACTGTCTGGTCAGTCAATGCCACAACGCTTGTGGAGGCTGTGACGCCGGTCGACTCTGCACAGCCAAGCGGGCCTGCCGAGGCGCACGGCAACCGCGAATTGTTCGATGCAGCCGCAGGCAAGTTTCTGACGTCCAAAATTGTCGATCGCATGGAAATGCAAACCGGACAGCGCGCGCACGGCCCCGCCGCCATTGTCGAAGATGAAACCACCATCATCGTACCTGCAAGCCGTGATGCCATCCGCCAACCGGATGGCTGCATTGATGTCTGGATCAAAGGGAAGGGAGCCGCATAATGGTACAAGAGCATTCCAAAGTCGCGTATCAAGTCATGTGGAACCGCCTGATTTCGGTGGTCGAAGAACAGGCACAAGCGCTGGTGCGGACCGCGTTTTCCACATCC
>CAXBKL010000150.1:0-7134 GCA_963976125.1 uncultured Sulfitobacter sp.
TTTTTTCAAGTGTTTTGTTGCAAAGGCAATGTCGACCCCGAAGCCACCCGAGCCGGTAGTGCCACTTCTATAGATTTTGGGCACTGCTCTGACGGCGTGCCTGCCCTCTCGTGCCCGTTTCGCGTGTATGAGAGGGGGATCGCCGGCGGCGTGTCTGTCTCTTGGGATGTGTCTTGCGCTCTTGAGAACAGCACGCGCCATCAAACAAGTGGCTATTTGCCGTCCTCATAATAGCCGGCTCTCACGGTTGCACCGATGAAGTTGCAGATCAATCTCTCCGCATGCACCAGGGTTGTCCCGCCCACGTCCAGACTGGGCGCGATTTCAACAAGATCCATGCCCACGACACGACCTTTGCCTACCAACCCGTGAACCAACGCCCGTGCCTGCAACCAGTTCAGCCCACCAGGGGTCTGAGAGATCACAGCAGGCATGATCGTTGGATCAAGTCCGTCCGCATCAATAGTCAGATAGTACGGACCACCGTCAGGAATACGGTCGAGGACCGCTTGTATGCCCAATGTGTGCATTTCATAGGCCGTGATAATATCGGCACCATAAGATGTCGCAGCGTCGACCTCGCCCATGCGCGCACTGCCGACACCACGAATGCCGATCTGAACGATAGCGCCAATCCAGTCCATTTCCGAGGCCCTGCGTATGGGGCTGGAATATCCGTTCTCTTCGCCATTGATTTCATCGCGCCAGTCGATGTGCGCATCAATCTGGACCAGCGTTACCTTCTCGCCGATTTCCTCCAATGCCCGCAAGACCGGGATCGGGATACCATGGTCTCCTCCCAGCGAAATCAAGGTTGTCCCGGCTCTGAATATCTTGCGCGCCGCCGCTTCCGCGTTGCGATAATGCGCACCGTGATCGCCGCCGTCGGCAATCACGTTTCCACAGTCAACGACGCGTATGTCACGGCCATCAAGCAAGTAACCACCCAGATCAAAATCATAGTGATTGAGCGTGTAGGAGACATCTGTCTCGTCAGAAGCCCGCCGCAGGGCATCAGGCGCCCGGCTTTGATCGTTGGCCATTTCCGTGGGTGAATAGGGCATACCGAACGGTATTCCCAAGATAGCAATATCTGCGTCAAGTTTCTCCAGATCACTTTCAAAAGGGAACTGAAGGAACGTGTTTGGAACGCCCGGTGGTCTCTGGGTGAGTGATTTGGCCATCGCGTTATCCTCTCAAGGCTGTTCAGCAGAGTGGTAGCAGGGACCGAAAGATCGTCAACCGTGGGGAAATTTGCAGTGGCCGCCCGCGATGATCTAAAGCAACGTGACCCTTGCGGCTGCGACCGTCGTGCGAGCGTGCAATCCGTTGCACCAACTCCCCCTTTTTGATCCAGCTGCCCGGTGCAGCAATTCCTTGCTTGGCAGATGGCAACTGCAACAGATCATCGGGGGGCGGCTATGTAATCCTCCTTCTGTTTCATGGCGCAACCGGGGCGTTCGGCTGCACCTATCTGGTCTTGTCGCGCCGCAGAAGGGGGCCCAGATCAAGCCAGACAAGTGCCCCGCCCAGCGGGATCATCCAGAAACCGACAATGGGCAAGATGCCAAAAATTCCTAGCACGACAAAGATCACCCCCAGGACCGAGCGCAATCCGGGCGGGATGCGTCGGCGCGCGCAGGACAGGAAATACCGCACTCGGGCGCGGCTTCGGTTGCCCAGTATCCGGCCCCTGGGCGTCACCCGAACGGGTCGCTTGGACGGTGCGCGGTGCCGCCGATCATATGCTGTCCTTTTGTTCACGTGTGGGTAAATCCGATGGTTCTGCGAACACAACCCATGCCTGACCAAAGACCAGCGGAACGAGGCTGGCAGCGGCGGCAAGACCCAGACCGGCCCACCCCGGATGGGGCAGGCCCAAAAGGTCAGCAAGGGGCGGCACCCAGAGTGCAAGACCAATCAATCCCAGACAAAACGCAATGGCGCTCCAGACATATCCATTCTGCGTAACCTCATTGCGCAAAAGCCCGGAATCGTGATCCCGCACGTTAAATACGTTCCAGAGCTGGGCCAGCGCCAGGGTCAGGAAAGCCACTGTAACAGACGGACCAGGGGCCAGACGCAACCAGAAGAGCGCGGCGACAAACGCACCCAGCGTCGCAAGCGTGATGGATGCACCAAGTACCCCGATCATGATCCAGCGCGGGCGGTCGACGATGGCCTCCGTGGGGTTGCGGGGCGGTTTGGCCATCACGTTGCCATCCCCCTTGCCCAACCCCAGCGCAAAGGCCGGAAAGACATCCGTGACAAGGTTCAGGAACAGGATTTGCAGCGGCAGGAGCGGTGTCGGCAGCCCGGCACCCACTGCCAGACCGACAACCATGACTTCGCTGACATTACACGACATGAGATAGACGACGAATTTGCGGATGTTGTCAAAGATGGTGCGGCCCTGCCGCATCGCGACAATGATGGTCGCAAAGGCGTCATCCTGCAGCACCATTTGGGCGGCCTCCTTGGCCACCTGCGTGCCGCGCTGGCCCATTGCGATCCCGATGTCGGCCTTCTTCAGCGCCGGCGCATCGTTCACACCGTCACCTGTCATGGCAACAACGTGGCCGGCGTCCTGAAACAGAGACACCAGCGTGAGTTTCGTCTCTGGCGAGACCCGTGCAAAAACATCCGCCCCGAGGATGCGCGACCGGTCCTCATCACTGATGGTGGCAGGATCAAGCCCGGCGATTTCCTTGCTCTCGATGACTGTCAGGTCTCCGTCACCAAGACTTGCCTGACGCGCGATGGTTCTGGCGGTATCGGCGTGATCCCCTGTCAACATGATGACCCGCACGCCCGCCGCGCGGCTGGCCTTGATCGCGGCCGGCACATCGTCGCGGACGGGATCGAGAAGACAGACAAGACCAACAAGCGTCAGGCCATCATAAGGCGCTGCGTCCTTTTGATCGTCCCGTTTCATCGCAAGAGCCAGCAGGCGCAGCCCATCCCGCGCCGCGGCATTGTTGCGATCGGTCCATTCCTGCCGCATGTCCTCGGTCATGTCCCGGACGCCGCGCTGGCCCATCACTCTGGTGCTGGCCCCGATCACCGCCTCGGGTGCGCCCTTGATGGCAAAGAAATGCCCCTGACCCGCCGCATGCACGGTTGCCATCATCTTCCTATCTGGATCAAAGGCGTGCTGCCTGACTTCCGGGGTCTGGTCGAGAAGGTTCTTGCGCGGCACACCCAGATCATCCGCAACCAACAGCAGCGCGATTTCCATCGGATCGCCCGTCCGGCCATTCGGCGTGCCGTCCCCGAGTTCGGCGTTGTTGCACAGCGCCCCGATCCGCAGCGCCCGGCCCATCGGGCTATCAGCCTCCGGGGCTGCGGTTGGCTCCCCGTTCTCCATATCCACATCGCCCGAGGGCAGCAGGTAGCGAACCACGGTCATGCGGTTTTCGGTAAGTGTGCCGGTCTTGTCGGTCAGGATCACGGTCGTGGCTCCCAGTGTTTCGACCGACGACAACCGGGTAATCAGCGCGTTGCGCCGGCTCATCCGCCACATGCCCCGCGCAAGGCTGAGCGTGGCAACAATTGGCAACCCTTCGGGCACGGCCGCGACCGCAAGTGCCACACCGGTTTGCACCATGATTGCCACGTCATACCCGCGCAGAATACCTGCCCCGATGGTCAGCGCCGCAAGCGTCAGTGTCAGCCAGACCAGCCGATGGCCAAGCCTGTCGAGGCGCCGCTCAAGCGGGGCCACCTCTCCTTGGGCGCTTTGCGCCAGGTCACTGATCCGGCCCAGCTCTGTCTTCATGCCGGTGGCGGTCACGATCCCTTCACCCGCGCCTTGGGTGATTGCCGTTCCCTTGAATGCCATGCCCAGACGATCACCAAGGGCGGCATCCTTGTCCATTGGCCCGATGTCTTTCGTCACCGGCGCGGATTCGCCGGTCAAAACGGATTCGTCCGCCTGTAGGTTCGACGCCTCGGTCAGCCGCAGATCAGCGGTGACAACATCCCCTGCTTCAAGGATCACCACATCGCCGGGAACCAGTGCATGCGCATCAACCATGCGCACTTCCCCGCCACGCCGCACCCTTGTGCGGACCTCGGCGATGCGCATCAACGCCTCCATTGAACGGGCGGCCCTGAGTTCGGTAAAAAAACCGATGGCCGAATTGAGGATCAGCACAAAGGCAATGGCCAGACCTTCGGCGATGTCGCCCAAAACAAAGGACATCGCAGCAGCAACCGCAAGCAGCGTAACGATGATGCTGTTGAACTGGTGCACCAGGATGGCCCAGGCGCTTTTCTTTTTCTGTTGGCGCAACCGGTTCGGCCCCTGCGCCTTTAGCCGGGTCTCCACCTCATGCGCAGTCAGCCCCATTTGGGGATCAACCCCAAGCGTTTGCGCCAGCTCCTGAACTGGCATGTCATAAGCAGCGTCGGTCAAGACTTTGAGCAAAATTCAACTCCGTTGGACAGGAGGCGCAAAATCGTCACCTCTGACGCAGTATTCCCCGGCACGCGGGCAATTTCCTTAATGCAGATCAACAAACCCCTGCCCGCCACCAACAGAGGGATGACGGGCAAGACCAGTCGGAGCAAGGAAAAGATCAAGGGTCGGAGTGACAATGGCCAAGCGCAAAAAACGGCGCGACGAACGCCGCAGAGATCAGAAGTAAGCTGATTGTCGCCGACAGAACACCTCCATGATGGCTCAGCTGCATGTTCTGGGGCCGGAAAACCTTGATGTGCCCGCGCGAATTGGGCGACAGAACCGTTACCCAACCTCAACGAGAGCCTGCGGACCTCACACCGGGGTTGCGTGTTTCCCCTTGGTTCCGGACGCCACCTGTTTGGCAGCTTTTTGCAAGCCCTCTTTCTCAGCTTCAATTTCCGCACTGGTGACATGGCCTGCACAGCGCGTGCAAAGCTCGACCCACTCCCGGAAATCCTCGACAATCCGTTCCATTGAATTCCGCTGCCAGTCAGTCATTGTTTTCAACGCGTTAGACGGATCTGATTTGCCGTTCGAGACCTCCTTGACGGCGTTGAGAGCGGTATTTGTTGCATCATGGCGCCGCTCGAACCAGTGTTCGGTAAAAGCCTGTGCTTCCTGAAGCATCTGTTCCTGTGCCTGCCAGAATTGTTCGATTTGGGGGGTGAGCATCGGATTGAGCGTAGCCGCCGCCTGAGTTTGTTTCATCAGATCGGCTAGAACAGTGTTGTCTGAATTGGCCATGTCGGACCTCCATGCGTGGGAATGTTTCACTTCTTTCAGGATAGCCGCTTGTTTGGATCGCTACATTGACATCGGTCAATTGCCTGACCGGCACCAGCACTGCCCATCTGGCCAATATCTCCGACATTTTCGAGTGTCGGGCACGAAGCCTGTTCCGGGCCTGTGCCGTGGCAACGACAGGCCGGTCGTCCACCCGATCCCGGTCAGGACAGTTCGGGTTGGGGGCAGACGTCCGCAGCTCTCATGCCGGTCCGCGCCGCGCACTGACCGGCATTGCCCAGCAGTCTGGTAGGTTGCCGGCACCGTGATTGACCTTAATCAATCGCCATAAGGCGCGGCTTGTTACCTTGCCAACGAAAGCAGGGGCGAAGAACAGACATGTTGGCGACCGACCCAAACCTTGGCCATATCGTTGCGATTGAAGGTGGCATTGCGGACGTGCGCTTTGAAAGTGGTCTGCCTTCCATCGCCACCCGTCTTGTAACGCTGAGTGATCCCGAAATTTCCATCGAGGTTGCGGGCCTGCCCTCCTCCGACATCGCACGAGGTCTCGTGCTCAACCCCTCGCCGGCGCTGCGGCTGGGCCTTGCGGTGCGCAACACTGGCCATCCTATCGATGTGCCGGTGGGGGATGCGATTCTGGGCCGGATGTTCAACGTATTCGGCGAGACAATTGACGGTAAGGAACCGTTGGGCGACATGCCGCGCCGATCAATCCTGCATGACCCTGTGCCCCTCTCGAAGCGCCGCGTCGAAGGCGCGATCTTTGAGACCGGGATCAAGGCCATTGACCTGCTCAGCCCTCTGGAACGCGGCGGCAAGGCCGGGCTTTTTGGGGGGGCCGGGGTCGGCAAGACGGTTCTGATTACCGAGATGATCCACAATATGGTGGCGGAATACGACGGCGTCAGCCTGTTTTGCGGGATTGGCGAGCGGTGCCGCGAGGCCGAAGAACTGTATCGTGAAATGGGCGAAGCAGGGGTTCTGGAAAACACCGTGATGATGTTTGGCCAAATGAACGAAAGCCCCGGCGTCCGCTTTCGTGTCGGTCATGCCGCGCTCACCATGGCAGAGTTTTTCCGCGATGACCGGCGGCGCGACGTGCTTGTGTTGATCGACAATATCTTCCGCTTTGTTCAGGCCGGGTCCGAAGTGTCCGGGCTTTTGGGCCGCATCCCAAGCCGCGTGGGGTATCAGCCCACCCTCGGCACCGAACTGGCCAGCCTGGAAGAGCGCATTTGCTCGACCGACCGGGGTGCGATGACCTCGATCCAGGCGGTATATGTACCCGCCGACGACTTCACCGATCCTGCGGCCACCCACACCTTCTCTCACTTGTCGGCCTCGATTGTGCTGTCGCGCAAGAAAGCCTCCGAAGGGCTTTATCCGGCAATTGACCCGCTGCAATCGTTCTCCAAGATGCTGACGCCCAGCACGGTCAGCCCCCAACATTACCGGGTCGCCCGCGCAGTGCGCAACACGCTGGCGGAATATGAGAGCCTCAAGGACATCATCGCCATGCTCGGCCTGGAGGAATTGTCGCAAAAGGACCGTGCAACAGTGCGTCAGGCGCGCCAGCTTGAACGCTTTTTGACCCAGCCCTTCTTTTCTACCGAGGCGATGACCGGCAATGCGGGACGGTTTGTTTCGCTCCAACAAACGCTGGACAGCTGCGAGCGTATCCTTGCAGGCGCGTTCAAAGACCGTGACGAAGGCGATTTCTACATGATCGGATCGGTTGACGATCTCGACAGGTCAGGCGGCACAGATGCGGCTTAGGGTCATCACACCTGCGAGAGTATGCGTTGATTGCAGGGTCACCCGCATTGTGGCCGAAGCCCCGGAGGGGTTCTTTGGCATGTTGCCGCACCACTCAGATTTCGTGACTGAGCTGGTGCCGGGGGTTTTGGTTTTTGAACATGAAG
>CAXBKL010000151.1:0-6920 GCA_963976125.1 uncultured Sulfitobacter sp.
GACGTCATCACCATGTTCGGTCGATTTGAACAGCGTCTGCTCGCGCGGTTCCCAACGATTCCACCAATGATCGCCCCGGCGATAAAATCGCCAGCATCCGCTTCTACCCGTTCTGCAGGGATCACCGCGAGTGAGGCCGCTAGCACTGCACCGGTTATTACCTTGAAAAACATCGCTTCTCTCCAAATGGACTCATAATATTACCTTGAAAGTACCACAGGTTGTCCAACCTCCAAGGGAAAATTGGCGAATCCTGGTCAAATTGACCTTGAAATAAGTAAAAATCGTGCTGATTTGTGTGGATTGATCCCAACTTCAAAGGCACGCCATGGACACCTCCGACACGGCACAAGACCCGGCAATCGTACAGATCGACATCGTATCCGATGTCATGTGCCCCTGGTGCATTGTCGGCTTTCGCCAACTTGAACAGGCATTGGGATGGGTCGGGGCCGGAGCCTATGTCCGGTGGCATCCTTTTGAATTGAACCCCGACATGCCGCCTCAGGGACAAAATCTGCGCGAACATATCACCCAGAAATATGGCAGCACACCGGAACAGTCAGAGCAGAACCGGGCCCATCTGGTCAAGCTGGGAGAAGAACTGGGTATTGCATTCAATTTCGATGAAAACAGCCGGATCGTAAACACGTTTGCGGCCCATCAACTGCTGGGCTGGGCACAGACAAAGGGGCTGCAACATCCTTTGAAGATGGCGTTGTTCGAGGCCCATTTTGTGCAGGGGCGCGATGTGTCCGATCCCACAGAGCTTTGCGCGATTGCGGGCGAGGTTGGGCTGGACAGCGCCGAGGCCCAGGAGGTGCTTGCCACGGCAAGCCATGCCGAAGAAACCCGCGCGCATCAACAATTCTGGACATCACGCGGTGTATCGGGCGTGCCTGCGATGGTCTTTGCGGGGCAGTACCTTTTGACCGGCGCGCAGGGTGCGCAAACCTATGCGCAAATGTTGAAAAAAGTGTTGGACGAACAAAAAGCCGCCTGAGCATTTGCATGTTCGCGCCCAAGTTAGGCCAAGGTCTTGTGCCAATGTCTTAACAAAGAGGGCAGAGGCCACATGAGCACACAGGCAGAGATACCAACAGCGCGCGCGCCGTGGCCGATTATTGGCCTCGGCCTGCTTGGTCTTGGTGCCGGCGCGGTGCTGGCTGTACAGCTTGTGCTCACCGATGTGCGGTATGACTGGTACCGTGTGGTCGAGATGCGGCGAGCCGAAACCATGTTCGGCACCACGCGGACTGCCATCGTGCAAAAGGACGGCAGGCCGATTGCGGTTCGTGCGACGAATATGCTGACCTGGATTGATGCCGGGACATATATCTGCACCTCAGAGACACGGTCGAAATTGCGAAGTCCGGCAAAATACCGGGTGGAATTGTCGGCCCGGTGCGCCAGCGCGCCCAAGCCGATGCCGCCCCTGTCCGTCGGCAGGCCAGAATGATCCCTTCACTCTGATCCGCGCAAAGGCTAGACCACCGTCATGGTGGAATGGATCACAACAGACGGGCTGACCGATTACCGCGAGGCCGAGGACTGGATGGAAGCACGTGTTGCACAGATCGCGGCAGGTGAAGCCTCCGAATGCATCTGGCTGGTGGAGCATCCGCCGCTTTACACTTCAGGCACGTCAGCGAAGATTGCTGATCTGACCGATCCGGACCGCTTTCCGGTTTATGACACAAAGCGCGGCGGGCAATATACCTATCATGGGCCGGGACAGCGTGTCTGGGTTGAACCCCCCGACAAACCGCCCATGCCCGACGGCCGCCCCGCCGAGGACAAGATTGCCGCCATCGGCATCCGCCTGCGCAAATGGATCAGCTTTCACGGCATCAGCATCAATGTGGAACCGGACCTGAGCCACTTTGACGGCATTGTACCCTGTGGGATCACCGATCATGGGGTGACGTCATTGGTTGATCTGGGTCTGCCTGTCACAATGGATGACGTGGATGTCGCCCTTCGGGCACAATTCGATGTGGTCTTTGGTGCGCCTGCTCAGGCGTGCCGCAACATCCCGGATTCGTAGCCGCGCAGGATACGGCGGGCGGTGTCCTGAACCGGGCCGCGTTCCAGATCGGGGAAGAGTTCCAGCAATTCATCCCGCAACTCCCCGCACCCTGCCCCTGTCAGGCTCAGATGAAAACTCTCACTGGCCACGCTTTCGGCCAGCACGATTTCATGGCTGTCAAAAACCAGATGCAGATAGATCACCTGATCTGCCGGTTTGCGATAGATCGTCTCGCCGTTCACCAGATGGATCGCGGGAACAAGCACCTCAACTTCTCCGAACAACACCTCGGTCCGCCAATCGGCCAGAAACATCCGGTGCATGGGCGAGACCGCCATGTCCGCAACCGCGCCCCATGTGCCTTTGGAAAAGACCACCGGCGCATGTTTGCCCTGCCCTGACACCGCGCTTTTCAGCAATCGGCGCAACGGTTGATAGCCGTGATCCAGCGTCAACACCTGTTGTCCGACCTGCAAATCCTCAACCGGGATCAACCCCTCACGGGTCTTGATCCGCGTTCCCGCCACGAAGCAGGCCAGATTGACGTTGTCAAATGTCAGATCACTTGCCGCAACCCCGTCAAACACCAACGACCCGCCCGCCAGAGCGGTGTTGTCGCTGAAGTCGCCTGTCGATTGGTTGGCAATGCCATCGTCGTCGATGTCTTTGCGCAACTCGAACACGCTTGTGTAGAAGGACGACAGGTCGAGAAAGTCGTTGTTGGCCTGATTTGCATCGTCGAAGTCCTGTCCCGACCCGGTGTTGAAATCGGCAACCGTATCGTTGCCGTCACCTGCGTTGTAGACAAAGCGGTCAAACCCTTCGCCCCCGATCAGCACGTCATCGCCGGTTCCGCCGTCAAGGGTATCGTTGAAATTGGCTGGCGTTGTCACACTGGTCAGCGTGGCATTCTCGTCGTCGCTTTTGAGCAAGGCCAGATTGTCGATGCCAAAGCTCTCGTCCGTAACAGCCTGGTCCAGCGTTGAGCCAAATCCGACCGTCAGTGTCGTATCGACACCCTTGGCCACCATGCGCACATCGACGATGGCATCCTGCCACCCGCCATAGCCAAAGTTGCCTTGGGAATTCGGGGTGAATTCAACCTGATATTCTTCGATGCCGGGGCCAGATTGGGTCTCGATGCTGCTTGTCAGCGGCTGACCAAAAGTGTGCGCATAGGTAAATTGCGTCCCGTTCAGGGTCAGGATGAAATTCTCGCCGTCCCAGCTGTCGATCAGGTTCAGCTGGAATTCGAGGATTGTGTAATCACCGGGCACCGCTGTGTCAAAGGTCTGCTCACTGGCGACGGTGCCGTCCGGTTGCCCGAAACGACCCAGATGGGTGGAATAGCTGCCGCCGCTTTCCGTGCTGGCGTTGGTCCAGCCTGCGGAACTGCCGGGGGTGTCGAAATCGCTTGCGTAGATCACGTTCGGACTGGCCGCTGTGTCGCTGTCGCCGATCAGCGTGTCGTTGCCCGAACCACCCAGAAGTTGGTCATTTCCCGCACCGCCAACAAGCGAATCGTCATCGGCATTGCCGCGCAGTGTATCGTTGCCGCCGTCCCCGATCAGCGTATCGTCACCAGCGCCGCCCGCAAGCGAATCCGCTCCGTCCAGACCTGCAGGGATGCCGGTAACCGAATACTCCGGCCCTGGCGGCATGCCCAGCATCGGTGATGTCAGCAGGTCTTGCGTGGCCCCACCCGTGTCCGGCCCCGAGATGGTGGCCGACAGCGCGTCGCCGCCCAGATTTTCCCAGTACCGGATCTGAACTGTGTAGGTTTCGTTCGGGTCCAGCACCACATCGCCAAATCGCGTTGTTGTGCCTTGGTGAAAGTCGTTGTTGAGGTAATTGAGCACGCCGCCGGTCTGGTTGTCGAAAGACAAGGCATTTCCGGCGGAATCGAATATCTGAATCGTTGAGCCGTCATCGGAACTTGTGGTCAGCCGATAGGTGCCGCCCGCCGTGGTGTTCAGGGTGCTGGTGTAGATCACCCCGAAGTCTTCCGGGTTTCCGCTGGTCCCGCGAATGCTGTTGGTCAGGTTGCCTTCGTCAAAGTCGGTAACATAGCCGGACCCCGTGCGGGTACCATTTTCGATGTCAAATGCCTGCCCGGCGGCAGAGCTGAAATTGTAGTCGAAGGTTTCAAAATGCCACGCGCCCTGAACCGGCCCGTCGCCACGCAGCAGATCGTTGCCGCCACCGCCTGAAATTGTGTCATTGCCAAACCCACCCGTCAGCGTGTCCGCAGACCCGCTTGCGGTGATGCTCTGGCTGGCTTGGCTGCCAGGGTTACTGCTGTCATTTGTCGCCACAGAATCGGCCTCTTTTCAGGTCGTTTGCCCGGCATCCGTCGGCGGCCGGGATCGTTCAGGTCACTTTGATCGCAAAAATTCAGGACAAAACTGTGGTAATGGCTGGGTGTTTTCTGGGGCAGGCCACGTCAATGAGGTGAAACAGCGGCAAAATTTCCGACGCTGCGGCAAACGCGCCCATTGCCCCCACACCTTCATGCGACTAGAAGTCGGTGGAGCGCGCACCACGGTTTCGCCAACAGGCGTGGTGTATCCAAGTTACTTTTTTGAGGAGGCACCGCATGGCAGACGCAGCCATTCACGGGCACGATCATGAAGACAACCGGGGTTTCTTTACCCGGTGGTTCATGTCCACCAACCACAAAGACATCGGTATCCTGTACCTGATCGTCTCGGCCTTTGTCGGGTTCATTTCCGTCGCTTTCACCGTTTATATGCGGTTGGAACTGATGGATCCCGGCGTCCAATACATGTGCCTTGAGGGCGCACGATTCATTGCCGACAGCGATGCGCTGTGTACGCCCAACGGGCATCTTTGGAACGTCCTGATCACCGCTCACGGTATCCTGATGATGTTCTTTGTTGTCATTCCCGCCCTGTTCGGCGGATTTGGCAACTATCTCATGCCCTTGCAGATCGGTGCGCCGGATATGGCGTTCCCGCGGATGAACAACCTGTCGTTCTGGCTTTATGTGGCCGGTACAACGCTTGCCGTCAGCTCCGTTCTGGCGCCGGGCGGAAACGGGCAGGCAGGTTCCGGTGTGGGCTGGGTTCTTTATCCTCCGCTTTCGGTAAAGGAAGGTGGGATGTCCATGGACCTCGCGATCTTTGCGGTCCACGTCTCGGGTGCGTCTTCGATCCTGGGCGCAATCAACATGATTACCACCTTCCTGAACATGCGTGCCCCTGGCATGACCCTGTTCAAGGTGCCGCTGTTCTCCTGGTCGATCTTCGTCACAAGCTGGTTGATCCTGTTGTCATTGCCAGTGCTGGCCGGTGCGATCACCATGCTGCTGATGGACCGGAATTTCGGATTTGCCTTCTTTGATCCCGCAGGTGGTGGCGACCCGGTGCTCTATCAGCACATCCTGTGGTTCTTTGGGCACCCTGAGGTTTACATCATCATCCTTCCTGGGTTCGGCATCATCAGCCACGTGATTGCCACGTTCAGCCGCAAGCCGGTCTTTGGCTATCTGCCGATGGTTTGGGCGATCATCGCCATTGGCGCGCTGGGTTTTGTTGTCTGGGCACACCACATGTACACAGTGGGCATGACCCTGAACCAGCAGTCCTATTTCATGCTGGCGACCATGGTCATTGCGGTGCCCACAGGGGTCAAGGTGTTCTCGTGGATCGCAACCATGTGGGGCGGCTCGATTGAATTCAAGACACCGATGCTCTGGGCGTTTGGCTTCCTGTTCCTGTTCACCGTTGGTGGCGTGACGGGCATCGTGCTGTCCCAGGCTGCCGTGGACCGCTACTACCACGATACATATTACGTGGTGGCGCACTTCCACTATGTGATGAGCCTTGGCGCGGTGTTTGCGATCTTTGCGGGAATCTACTTTTACTTCCCCAAAATTACCGGCCGCATGTACCCTGAATGGGCGGGCAAGCTGCATTTCTGGGCGATGTTCATCGGCGCGAACGTGACCTTCTTCCCACAGCACTTTCTGGGCCGTCAGGGCATGCCACGTCGCTACATCGACTATCCGGATGCCTTTGCCTACTGGAACTGGTGGTCTTCGATGGGCGCATTCCTGAGCTTTGCATCCTTCCTGTTCTTCCTCGGGGTCATGGCCTATGCGCTGACCCGCGGGCCACGGGTGACACAGAACAACCCATGGAACGAATATGCCGACACGCTGGAGTGGACACTGCCATCGCCGCCCCCAGAGCATACTTTCGAAATCCTGCCAAAGCAGGAAGATTGGGACAAGCAGCCCAGCCACTAAGGGTTGCCAAACAAACCACAGAAAAGGCTCCAACGGCGGTTGGGGCCTTTTTTCATGCCGCGTTCCAATTCACGCTCGGGCCTTGCCGTGACACGGCCCGACAACTGAGAAACCATATGAGAGCTTTGTCGCCCGTTCCTTTCTCACCTGCTGAAGTCACTGCCCGGCCAATCTTGGCCCCGTTCAACTTCGGGATGGCCCCTTCAGTGGACACAAATGCTTTCCTGTCCGGGCGAATATCTCCGATCTGCGCTTTTCCCGAATAGGCGCCCTTGCGCTCCTGCCTGTGCTGGCCAAAAAAGCGGTGCGCCGGCAGCGCATCTGCGGGGCCTGCCCCTGCTTGCAAGGCGGGTCTTGGGCGCGCTGGGGCTGGCCGCCACGCCGCAAACGATCATCCTGCGTCCATTTGGCATGTTACTGGCGCTGTTGATGTTGCCGCCACATCTCTGGGGCCGGCGCAGCGCGCGGTAGCGTTGCGCCTTCGGTAAGCGGTCCTCAAAAAAACTTGGCAGCTTGTGTGATTTCCCTCTTGCAGCGCGCGCGTGGGATATGTATCCCGCACTCACCCAAGGAAGCGGGCGTAGCTCAGGGGTAGAGCATAACCTTGCCAAGGTTAGGGTC
>CAXBKL010000152.1:0-6850 GCA_963976125.1 uncultured Sulfitobacter sp.
CGGCGCGGCTTAGGTTCAGGCGCGCACATCCGCCTCGACCGCCTGCACCACCATGTCCACGGCCCGCTCCATCAGGTCCGCATCCTCGTGTTCCGCCATTACCCGGACCAATGGTTCGGTGCCCGACGTGCGGATCAACAAGCGGCCACCACCCGCCAATTGGGCGTTTGCATCGGCAATCGCCTCCTGAACGGACGCGGAATCCAGCGGCGTTTGCCCGGTCTCGAAGCGCACGTTTTTCAACAATTGCGGCACCGGATCAAACTGATGCATCAGGCCCGACGCCGGCTTGCCCGCGCGCACCATCTCTGCCAAAAACTGCAACCCCGCCATCAGCCCGTCACCCGTGGTCGCATGATCCGTCATCACGATATGGCCCGATTGTTCGCCGCCAAGGTTGAACCCCCCCTGCCGCATCCGCTCAACCACGTAGCGGTCGCCGACGCCGGTGCGTACCAATCCGACGCCGCGCGCATCGAGAAACCGTTCCAGCCCCAGATTGCTCATCACCGTCGCCACCAGCGCGCCGCCCTTGAGCCGCTGTTCGGCGGCCCAGCGGGCTGCCATCAATGCCATGAACTGATCGCCGTCGCCAACGGTGCCTTTTTCATCAATCAGGATCACGCGGTCCGCGTCCCCATCGAGACAGATACCGACGTCAGCCCCATGGGCAACCACCATTTCCGCTGCCGTCTGTGGATGGGTCGATCCACAGCCCTCATTGATGTTGTGTCCGTTTGGAGCAACACCCATTGGCACAACCTCTGCTCCCAGCTCCCACAGGGTCATCGGGGCCACGTGGTGCGCGGCGCCATTGGCGCAATCAATCACAACCTTCAACCCATCAAGCCGCATCTGACGCGGAAAGGATGTCTTGACCCGTTCGATATAGCGAAAGCGGCTGTCATCAATCCGCTTGGCCCGTCCGATTTCCCGCGCATCCGTGGCCTCGACACCGGCGGCAACAAGCGCCTCGATCTCACCTTCGGCTTTGTCGGACAATTTGAAGCCATCGGGGCCAAAGAACTTGATCCCATTGTCATGGGCCGGATTATGGCTGGCCGAAATCATCACCCCCAGATCGGCGCGCATTGACCGGGTCAGCAGGCCCACCGCAGGTGTCGGCACCGGGCCAAGCAACAATACATTCATGCCGGTAGAGGTTAATCCCGCCGTCAGCGCGCTTTCGAACATATAGCCCGACAGCCGGGTGTCCTTGCCAATGACAACACGGTGCACGCCCTTGCTGTCGCGGCGGAAATAGCGCCCGACAGCGGCACCGATCCGCAATGCCATCTCTGCGGTCATGGGGTGAATATTGGCCGTGCCACGCACGCCGTCGGTACCAAAAAGTGTCGTCATAGATGTCTTCCTGCCAAGGCTGCCCGCCACAGCGCTATTGCCTGAATGGTGTCGGCCACATCATGCACACGCACCATTTGAACACCATGGGCAAGCCCTGCCAATGCGACCGCAACGGACCCCGGTGCGCGGGCATCCGCCTGCACGGTGCCGCTGATGGTGCCGATAAACCGCTTGCGCGATGCCCCCAAGAGCAGAGGCACACCAAGGCTGTGAAACAAGCTCAGCCGCGCCAGCAGGGTCAGATTATGCTTCAACGTCTTGCCAAAGCCGATGCCCGGATCGGCGATGATACGCCCGCGCGCGATGCCCGCTGCCTCAAGCTGCGCAATCTGTGCTTCAAGAAAATCATAGACATCCAACAGGACGTCGTCATAGCGGGGGTCTTGCTGCATGGTGGCCGGATCGCCCTGCGCATGCATCACACAGACCGGCAGGTCGTTGCGGGCGCAAAACGGGGCCAGCTCCGCGTCATGGGTGAAACCGGACACATCGTTGACCACCCCGGCTCCCGCCGCCACAGCGGCGCGCGCCACCGCCTGCTTCCGGGTGTCGATGGAAATCAGCGTTTCAGCACCGGCCGCCCGCAATCCGGCAATCACGGGTGATGTGCGCCGTATCTCTTCCTCGACCGCGACAGTTTCGGCACCCGGCCGGGTGGATTCGCCGCCCACATCCAGCAGATCGACCCCTGCGTCCCGCATCGCCAGACCGGCCGCAACCGCGTCGTCCGCCGCCGCATGCAACCCGCCATCGGAAAAACTGTCCGGCGTGGTGTTCAAGATGCCCATGACCCGAGGGCGGTCCATGGACAGACCCCCGATGTCCGGGCGTTCCTGCAACAGGGGCGCAATCCCGTCCGGTTCGGCGTCGGCCAGGTGGATGACCTCAGGCACCCGGCCCCGCACCAGAACTTCGACATGCGAAAACCAGCCCCAGCCCCCCGCAAGCGGCAAAGCCCCTTTCGGACGTGACGGGCCCGTCTGCACAAGCGGGCGCAGGTATTCCTTGCTCGCGGTCACAGCACCGCCTGCCCGACCGCCACGGCGCGCAAAGGCACGGCCGCGCCCTTGGGCAACTCCGCCCCCACCACCCGCATTTCCCGCGCCCCGAAAGTTGCGGCAAACCAGGCCGCCAGCGCCACAGAATCGCGCGGTTGGGCAGATGGCGTATCCACCGCATCCAGCACGATCTTGGACGGTGCCCAAACGCAGGTCTGGCCATTTTTCATTGCCCAATCAAGTTCGGTGCGGGTCTCAACCACCACGCATCGGTCATCCTTGGAGGCCAGCACCCAGGCATTCTGTTCGATGGCCAGCAGATCAATCCGGCGTTGCGCCATTCTGTGCGGCACCTGTGGTGCAGGGGTGTCATCGGCACCCACACACAGGATCAGCGGCCTGCCCAATGTCTCAAGCTGGTCCAACCACCCTTTCAGGTGGGGCGAGGTGATGGCCCTGTTGCCAAGATAGATCAATTCCGGTTCCGGCGCGTCTTCCTGCACCATCTCCGTTGCCGCCGCCGTATCGCGGGCACGGACAATTTCCACCCCCAGCGCACCGGGCCCACGGTCCAGCTTTTCGATCCGCACAAAGGCCCGGACCGCCTGCGGTTCCAGAAGGATGCGGTCGGCGACCCGTTCAGCCAGCGTTTCAAGCAGGTTCAGCCGTTCATCCGCCAGTTCGGCGGCAATGGCTTCGGTCACCCGGTCATAGCTTAGAATGCGGTCGACGTCGTCGTCGATCGGCCCGGTCAACGGCTGGACCTCGACCACGACATTGAAACAGATGCGCTGCGTGACGCCGCGCTCGGCCTGAAACGCGCCGATTTCGACGTCGACTATGTGGTCGCGCAGGGAAATCCGGTCAAACGGATCGGAACCGGCCATTGCCGCTGCCCGTTCGGAGGGATGGGCAAAGGCAAGGCGTACTTCGTTGGGCATGGGTCTGGCCTCTTGCAGCTGTCACTACAGGTGCAATAACGTCTGACGCGGGCTTTGACACCCTGGAATGCGACCTGACGCCTTGCTCGGGCGTCAGTTGGAGGCGCTGCGCCAGGTGTGCCGATAAAACAGATGCACCCCGATGCGGGCCGTCCGGGTATAGACCCTTGCCCAGCGTGGGCTGACGGCGGTGGTATGGTAATGCGTCGCCCCATCGGTCAATGCAGGTGCCTTGCCATCAATCACGGCCTGCGCAACCTTGCCCACACGCTCATAGGCGCGCGGCTCGGCGATGACTTCTGCACGACCGTCGCAGGTATAGGTAAACTGGCACTGATACCGTTTGCCGGTGCCTTGATTTATCACACCACACAATGTGTCGGGAAACCGCTCGCTATTGGCCCGGTTCATAATCACCTCGGCCACGGCAAACTGACCTTTGACCGTCTCGCCCCGTGCCTCGAAGTAGAGCGCCTCGGCGAGGCACTGCCATTCGCCGGTTTTCTTGGGTTTGGGTTGTGCGTCAACCCACTTGCGGCTGAATTCGACCGTTTGGGCCTGGGGGGCCTGGGGCCGGGTCAAAAGCTCGCGCAGCCGCTTGCTGCCTGCGGCGGTAAGACCCCGCTTCTCGATCCGGGCCAACTCATGGGCCTGCTCGGAGGACGCCGCACCGGGCGTGGGGGGCATGAAAAAAGCGGCAAGGATCAATGCCGCGATGGACGTACGGACGGGTCGCATGAAGCGCCTCATGGGTTATTATGAATACGGGTCGCCTAACCAAGTTGGTCCAATAGGACAACCCTTGGGGAAACCGTTACGCAGGAACTGGCCGAGCGGCACAAACTGTAGCGCTTCTCAGTGCCATCCTCCCCCCATCTTGTGGGAAATCGACAGCTGTGCGGCAGCAAGCCGCGCCACCGGAACCCGGAAAGGCGAGCACGAAACGTAATCAAACCCCGCCTCGTGACAAAATGCAATCGATTCGGGGTTGCCGCCGTGCTCTCCGCAGATCGACAGGGTCACCCCCGGCTGCGCCGCGCGGCCACGCTCGGCACCCAGTTGCAGCAACTCTCCAACCCCATCGACATCGAGCACATGAAACGGATCTTCGGCAAAAACACCCTGCTGAACATAATCCGACATGAACCGCCCCGCGTCATCCCGCGACAGCCCATATGTCATCTGCGTCAGGTCGTTGGTGCCAAAGCTGAGAAAGGCACAGTTTGGCGCAATCTCACCGGCGCGCAGGGCGGCGCGCGGGGTTTCGACCATCACACCCAGCCTGTAATTGAGGCTCGCGTCCTTTTCGTTACGCACAGCTGCGGCCACCGCATCAATCACATTCTTGACCAACTCCACCTCGCGCCTGGCCGACACCAGCGGGATCATCACCTCGGGCACAACCGGATCACTGCCGCGACTGGCCTCGACGGTTGCCTCAAAAATCGCGCGGGCCTGCATTTCGTAAATCTCCGGCACCGTCACCCCAAGCCGGACGCCGCGCAATCCCAGCATGGGATTGTATTCCGACATCGCCTCAATGCGGCTGGTGACATGCGACAGCGGCAGATCAAGCGCATCCGCCAGTTCGCGCTGACCGGCCCTGTCAGTTGGCAGGAATTCATGCAGCGGCGGATCAAATAGACGGATACAGACCGGACGGCCCTGCATGATCGTAAAGAGTTGGATGAAATCCTCGCGCTGCATTGGCAGCAGCCGTTCCAGCACCGCGCGCCGGTCTTCGCCGGTTTCGGCAAAGATCATCTCGCGCATGACCGTCAAACGGCTGGGATCAAAAAACATGTGCTCGGTCCGACACAACCCGATCCCGTCCGCGTTGAAATTCCGTGCCGTGACCGCATCCGCAGGTGTATCGGCATTGGCGCGCACCCCGATGTCCGCGGCCTCTTCCGCCCACCCCATCAGGCGGGTGAAATTATCATCGAGCGCCGCTTCCTGCATCCTTGGCGCGCCTGCCAGAACCTCCCCGCTGGAGCCATCCAGCGTGACTTCATCCCCGGCGCTGAACACGCGGCCGTCCTGGCCGGTCAACTGGCGGCTTTTCATGTCGAACTTGATGTTGGACGCCCCGACCACACAAGGCAGTCCCATGCCGCGCCCGATGACCGCCGCGTGGCTGGTGATGCCGCCCCGTTCGGTCAACACGGCCACCGCCGCGTTCATGCCACGAATGTCTTCGGGGCTGGTTTCACGGCGGATCAGGATACAGGCCTCACCGCGTGAGGCGCTTGCCTGTGCTTCGGTCGCCGAGAACACCATGCGGCCCGTCGCGGCACCGGGGCTGGCGGCAATGCCACTGCCGATCACATCGCGTTTGGCCTCCGGATGCACCTGCCGATGCAACAATTCCACAAGCGTGCGCGGCTCAACCCGCATCAGCGCCTCTTGCCGGGGGATAATCTGATCGTCGGCAAGGGCCACGGCAATGCGCACCGCCGCACGCGAGGACCGGGCAACGCGCACACCATCCAGAATATGCAGGCGGCCATCCTCGATCACGAATTCGACCTGCATTTCCGCGCGCAAACGCTTGCGCATGAGCCGGGCAAAATCGGTCAATTCCCCAAAGGCAACCGGTGCAAGCTCTTCCAGAGACGGACCGCGCGGGTCTTTGGTCAGATACAGGCTGTCGCTTTCGCTTTGCAGGGCATCGCGCCCCTGCGACTGGCTCAGGTAACGGCCGGTGATCCTTGCCGCCCCGGTATCACTGTCGACCAGTTGCAGCACCCCGGACCCGCACTGCCCCTTGCCGACACCGAAGGCCATTTCCTGTACCACCAGCCCCAGACCGGCATCCGCCGGCGCACCCTTGGCCATCCGCAAAAGCCGCGCCGAGGTGCCATCCCAGGCCCGCGCCATCGACCGCAATACCGCGGCAAGCTGAACCGCCGGATCCTGGGGGAAGTGTTCTTCGGTTTCGACCTCGTAGGCGCGCAGCGATTTTTCCAGCGCCGAACGCCCGTCCCCGGTCACATCGTCGAACATGTCCGGGTCAAGCCGCGCCACATGCACCGCATATGTCTGCACAAAACGGGTATAAAGCGCCACGGCGGCGTCCTCGCCGATGGTCTTGCAGAACCCGTCAAAGCGGTCAGTGTTGATCCCGATGTTCAGCACCGCCCCCGGACCACCCCAATCGGGATCCTCGCTGGAGGGGCGCACACACATCAACGCCCCTTCGGGCATCTCGGACACCACTGCCGCCACATCGGGCATTTCGCCCTCCGCGATCTTCTGCACCGCGTCAAACGATAGCGCCACCGTGCGCGGCACCGGCAGGTCCATCCGTACCAGCCGTTGCAGACATTTCGCCCGCCCGCCGTGGGTCTCGTTTGTGATGGGCGCGGTGGCCGTCACCAGGGTTGTATGTGGATCATTCTGCACTGCAGCACCTTTTGCATTCAGGTGCAGCATAGGGGGTTCACGCGGTCTGGCAAGGGCGGTATTCCTGCGCCGCACTCACGTCGTGAATGCCGCGCGCAGGCAGGGTTTCAGCCATCGACCTTTGTGAGGTCGGCCACGGAG
>CAXBKL010000153.1:0-6811 GCA_963976125.1 uncultured Sulfitobacter sp.
CATTTGCACGCTGGGCAAAATCATCGGCGGGGGGTTTCCGCTTGCAACCCTTGGGGCCAGCGCCGAGATCATGCGGCATTTTGATATGGCCGCGGTCGGCCGCGACAAATGGTTGATGCAGTTGGGCACGTTGTCGGGCAATCCGGTTGCCTCGGCGGCGGGTCTGAAGACGCTGGAAATTCTGCGCCGCCCGGACCAGTATGAGACCCTGCGCAAGACCGGCGCGCAACTCCAGCAGATGCAGTCGGAGGCCCTGTGCCGCGCTGGCATCCCCCACCGGATTTGCGGAGATGAGACGCTTTTCGACCTCTATTTTACAAACAACACCTGCCGCGATTACCGCAGTGCGCGGCATGACAATCCGCAGCGCGGCGTGATCTACAATCAGGTGTTGCGCGCACAGGGCGTGTTCAAGGCCCCCGGCAAGGTCTATCCCTCGCTGGCCCTGACCCAAGATGATCTGGCGCTTACCCGAGAGGCAGTGGCAAAGGCAGTGGCGGCTATCTGCCAGAGCATTGACCGGACGGGCTGATACAGATGTGGTCCGGGCGGGGGCGCGGCAAGGCGTTTCTTCAGATCGCCTGAGAATTGCAGTTGCTAGGGGCCTTCGTTCTCCACCACATCGGAGTGGGTCCGCTCACGCTCACAAAAACAATCCCGGTACTCGGATTCGCAACACCCGCCGCAATGCTGTTTGAGCGCCACACCAATGGCAAGTCTGGCGCGATGCAGACGCACCCGAAGATTTTCCGGCGAGACGTTCATATCTGCCGCAACCTTCTGGCGTGGCTCTTCCAGAAAGTCGACGCGCCGCAGGATCTCCGCATACTCAGGTCGGAGTTCGTCGAGCAAGCCGTGAAGGCAATTGCAGATTGAATCGTCCCCTTCCGACCCGGCGCTGTCGTCCTCAAGAACCAGCCGTTCCTGCGCGTAGCGGGCATCACCACTTTTCCGCACGGTTTCTTTTCGGAAATGGTCCATCAGGACAGACTTCAAGACTGTATAGAGCCAGCCAATCGCGCTACCCTCATCTCGGAGCTGTGTGCCGCTTCGCATGACGCGGATGCAAAAAGTCTGCAAAATATCTTCGGCTGTGGTCCGGTCACCAACGCGACGGATGAGATAATTCTGAAAATCGCTGTAATGCGCGTTCAATGCAAGCTCCAAAGCAGGTGTTATCTGCTGCCGATCATCCTGCGGATTCGGTTCGTCCGGCTGTATCTCTTTAGGATCACTCATTTTTTGCCCCTTGAGTAGATGTGTAGCCTACGTATGTGGACCAAGTATGATACGATTACCACGACAAGCGTCAATTCCGGATAGAGCTTGCCGATAACGCGACATCCGCCTCTCGTACAGATCCTCTACGCGTGACCAGAAGCACACCGATGATGGCCAGCGCGATGCCGACAATCTTCGAAATGCCGAGCGTTTCGCCGTAAAATGCCACGCCCATCGTCAACCCGAAGATCGGCACCAGAAAACTGAACGCATTGGCCTTGTTGAGCGGAACCTCTGCCAAGACTGACATCCATATAACATATACCAGAGCCGAACCAAACACTGCCAGCGCCAAAAGGACGGCGACAAATGTGAAGGTCCATTGAATCGCACCCGGATCCTCGGTCATGGCGGCGGTGATGGCCAGCGGAACGCTGCCAATCAGGAACTGCATTCCCATCGCCATCAAAGGATCGACCTGCCCGACGATCTTCTTGATCATGACGTTGCTGACCGTGATCCCGATAGCAGCAAGCACAATGTAGGCAATACCAAGCAGATAGTTATCCTGATCGCCGGAAAATATCTGTGGTGCAGCGATCACCAAAATCCCGAGAAATCCAATGAAAAGCCCGATTTTCCCGACCGCCTGCAAACGCTCGCCCAGCACGATGCCGCCCAATCCGGCAGCAAGCAGGGGCTGCGTATTCGCGATGACCGTCGCAATCCCCGGTGAGACAAATTCAGCCGCGTGAAACATGCCCAGAAAGCCCAGGCTGGTTGCACCAATTCCCATCACGCACAAGGTCGCCCACACCCCTTTACCGCGAGGAAACGGCCGCCGCAGCGCGGATGCCAGTCCGACCAGCACCAGACCAGCAATCACAGCGCGCAGGGTTGCGAAACTGAGATGGGGTGCCAGCGTGATCCCAACGGTTATGAACGGAAAACAGGCTGCCCAAAGCAACATGGCCGCCACAATCTTGGAAATTGAAAGAAAACTCATTCTGGCGCGACTGTCGCAGCCTCATTCATCGAATGCAAGCAAGCACCACGCGTCATTCAGGTTTTCCGGGCGCAAGCGTCAGCACCACGAGTTGGCAAAAACAGCTCTGCGCATGGGTGAGTTGGCGTGCCGCCTCGGCGTGGGAACATCCGATCTCGCTGGCAATTTCCGAAATCGTCTGGCCCTGCAATTCGGACCGCGCAAGGATGTCGGCATCGTCTTGCTCCATAAGCCTGGAAAGCGTCAACGCCAGATCATGAAAGAGCTGCTTCAGTTCCGTGTCGTCAGTTTCATCTGGCTCGGGCGCACAACTTTGGCAAGACGCGGTCTTGCGATTGCTGGGCGCCGGACCATCAAAATTGCTCTCTCTCATAGAGGACTTCTCCTGACTGCTTCATTCATACTTACTGACGTTTGACCGTGCTTTCCGTTACGGTATTTCCCCGTCTCACCCGAAGAAAAAGGAAACCCTCGTTGCGATGAAAACTGTAACGAAACACATGGATGCACGTCTTTCTTAATAAGCGGCTCATCAAAGGCACCAGATGGATCGCTCTTGTGCAGAACACCAAATGAAAGGAATGCGTCATGGCATTTTTAATTGGAACCGGCCTTCTCTTGATCTTGGGTGGCAGTATCATGATCCAAGGCTTGCTGAACCATGTGCGGTCACCGGTGCCAGTGCGTGTGCCTGTGGGTGCGCCTGTTTCCAATCGCCGACCGGCCACCCGTGAAATCTAAACAATCATGAGCCACCCGGTTGGCACGGCAACAGCGCAGATCATCGGGGGGATTGCAAATACGTGAGGGCCTGTTGCCCCCGGTGTAAGGAACACTGATGTGAATTCAGCCAGAACGATCTGTCTGTTGGGAGGGTATGGCGATGTCGGCATTCGGGTTGCCCGTCTGCTGCACGAAGAAACAAGCAGCAGGGTAGTGCTTGTCGGGCGCGACGAAAAACGCGCGAAACGGGCCGCAGCTTTGGTCGGCCCACGCAGTGAGGGCATGGCGCTTGATGTCCGGGGGCCACATGCCGCCGAACATCTTGCAGAGGCCACTTTATGCATCAACCTGACCGAAGCGACCCCACCCAAGCTTGCGGCAACATTTGTTGCGAACGGCACGCATTTTATCGACACTTCGGCCACTCCGACTTACGTCGCTGATTTGAGAGCGGCGATAGACGCGCTTCCCGACCCGCGCGCAACCGGGGTTCTTGAAACGGGGCTAGCGCCGGGGTTGACCAATCTGCTTGCGGCGCGCCTGTGCGAGGACCATCCCGACACAGGCAGCATCGACATTCTGATCGAATTGGGGATGGGCGCGCATCACGGTCTGGCGGCAACGGCATGGACCTTGCAGGCGCTTGACCAAACCTATCCGATGAAATCGCAAGGCAAGTGGCAAGAGGTCAGAACTGGCGCGGTAAGCCGTCGCTTTACCATCCAGGGGCGGAGCATTCTGGGCGTCGGCTTTGCCTTCAGTGACCAGCAAAGCATTGCGCGCGATCTGGGACTTGCGGGTGCGCGCACATTTCTGGCAATTGATCCCGGTTGGATGACCAACACGCTCCATTGGCTGAGCCGGGCGCCGGTGCGGCGTTTCTTGGGGGGCAATTCCACTGCAATCGCACGTGCCCTGCAACGCCTGCCTGTCTTGGGACCACCAGGGACGCGAGTGCTTGTCGAAGGGTACAACGCGCGGGGTGAAATCACCGGGAAAGAGAGTATGTCCGGTGGCCCTCAGGCGGAATTGACAAGCCATGTGGTCGCACACCTTGCGCTGGCCCTGATGCACCCGGCAACGGACCTGCCGCCGGGGTTGCAGCCGCTCGGCATGTTCGTCGACCCCGCTTCGTTTGTTGAACGGCGTTGATCTGCGAGCCGAAAATATGTTGAATGACCCTGATCCGCGGGGCAGGAATACATCGGCCTCAACACGCCGTCACCGAGTCCGTCAGGGACGGCATCCCGGTGAGGCGCGGTCCTGAAGCTGTAACGGATCACGACCGGCAGCGTCGTTATATCGACCCATCGCAACAGGGAGATCCAACCGTGACTGACAACACCGAATTCAAGAAACATGATGCAACCATCGTCGAGCCCCTGGCTCCCGCCACTCCGGATCGGACGCGGTTCAGCTTATGGAAATATCTTCTGACCGGGTTTTTGACCCGGTCTATCAAGACCGGCACGTTGAGTTTGACGTTTCCGGATGGGTCGCGCTCCTATTTCGGTTCCGGGGAGCCATATGTGGCCGCCGCAATAACCTCTTCCCGCTCTTTGCGTCGGATAGCTCTGCATCCCGATCTGGCCACGGGAGAGGCCTATATGGACGGCACTCTGCGCATTGATAGCGGAGATATTTATGGCTTTCTGGACATCCTGCTACGCAACCTTGGTGATGCAACGGGCTCTTGGCTACGCCGGGCCTGGCTGATCTTCCGGCGGGCGATCCGGCCCCTGACACTGTTCAATCCCGCGTTTCGATCCCAACAAAACGTGGCGCACCACTATGACCTCACGGATCAATTGTATGAATTGTTTCTTGATGGCGACCGGCAATATTCATGCGCCTACTTTACCGCACCGGAGGACACCCTGGAACAGGCCCAGGACCACAAAAAGCAGCATATTGCGGCCAAGCTACTTCTGGAGCCGGGATTGCGGGTTCTGGATATCGGATCAGGTTGGGGCGGGATGGCCCGGTTTTTGGCGCGAAGCGCGGATGTTTCCGTGACCGGCCTGACCCTGTCCAAGGAACAATTGGCCTATGCCACGTCCGAAACGGCCAGCGCGGGACTGGACGACAAGGTGAGGTTTCACCTGCGCGACTACCGGCACGAAACCGAGCGCTTTGATCGGATCGTATCGGTCGGCATGTTCGAACATGTCGGCACACCACATTATCGCGCCTATTTCGATACGGTGTCTGACCGCCTGACAGAGGATGGCGTCGCCTTGGTGCATACAATCGGCACAAGCGGCACGCCGGGGGCACCTGGGGCCTGGATCAAGAAATACATCTTTCCGGGGGGCTATGTCCCCTCCATGTCCGAGGTTCTTCCGGCCATTGAAAAAAGCGGCCTGATCGTGACGGATGTTGAGGTCTGGCGGCTGCACTACGCCGAAACACTCCGGGCATGGCGGCTGCGGTTCTTGGCCAATCGCGATCAGGTTGCGGCACTTTACGACGAGAGATTCTGCCGGATGTGGGAATTTTACCTTGCCGTCTGCGAGGCGGCATTCCGTCACACCGGGCTTGTTGTCTTCCAGTTTCAATTGGCAAAACGCAAGACAACGGTTCCCCTGTCGCGTGACTATATCCAGGAGGCGAAAATAGATCTTTGACGAAGTTTGGGCGCAGGCAGGGATGGCCAAGGATGCAGCCTGCGTCTGACGCCGTATTGCGGTCTGTTGAGGGTCAAACCTCCCTTGACACAGGACCGGAACCGGCAGAAATGAATCCAGGATGACCCTTAATCCCCTTACCATCGACCGGATCTCCGGCGTATTGATACTCGGTGCCATTTTACTGGCTCTGGTCGCGGCAAATTCTCCGCTGGCCTCCTTTTACACCGCCATTCACCACGTTCCGATCCGTATCGGTCTGATGCCCTACCAGATCGACGAGCCCCTGATTGTCTGGATCAATCAGGGGCTGATGACCATTTTCTTCGTGCTTGTCGGGGTCGAAATCAAATATGAACTGGTCGAGGGCCATTTGTCGAGCCTGCGCAAGGCGGCATTGCCCGCGATTGCAGCCGTTGGCGGTATGATCCTCCCTGCTCTCATCTACGTCGCGTTTGCCGCCTCTGCCGGCGATGCATTGCGCGGCTGGGCAATCCCGATGGCAACCGATATTGCCCTTGCCCTGGCTTTGTTGTCGTTGCTGGGGCATCGCGTCCCTGTTGGCCTCAAGGCATTTCTGATGGCGCTGGCAATTTTCGACGATCTTGGGGCTGTTGCGATCATTGCGGTCTTTTACGGCGAGGAAATTCAGGTCCTTCCGATGGCCATCGCCCTTCTGACATTTGGGGTTATGGTCGCTTTGAACCGGACGGGTCATGCCCGCCCGCTGGCGCTGGCGTTGCTGGGGTCGGTGCTTTGGATTGCACTATTTGAATCAGGGGTCGAAGCCGCACTTGCGGGCGTTCTGATTGCGGCCGTCGTTCCCAATGGAGTGGATCATGATTGCAGAAAATCACCCCTCCTGAGAACCCAGCGACTGCTGCACCCCTGGGCAAGCCTTCTGATCGTCCCGATCTTCGGTTTTTTCAACGCAGGTGTCACAATCGAGGTCGAGACCTTGCGAAATGTGTCCGGCGGCGTGTCGCTTGGGGTCTTTCTGGGCTTGTTTCTGGGCAAACAGATGGGCGTGCTCGGCGCGACATGGTGTGCGACAAAGCTGGACATCGGAGTGCTGCCGAAAGGGGTCGGATTTCGACACATCTATGGTGCCGGTCTTTTGGCTGGCGTGGGATTTACCATGAGCCTCTTTGTCACCGCTCTGGCGTTTGATACCCCTGCACTGGCCGCAAATGCGCGGCTTGCGATCCTTGCCGCCTCCAGCCTCTCGGCCATT
>CAXBKL010000154.1:0-6805 GCA_963976125.1 uncultured Sulfitobacter sp.
TTTACTCAAGAGGTGGAAGAGCAGCGCGCCGCCGGATGAACTGAACGGCAGGTACCCTTGACGTTCTCCATCACGAATGCAGCCGGTTCGAGGCGCTCCAGGATGTTCACGTATTCCTTGTAGAGATAATGTCGATGGTCGTTCTCAAGGACATAGTCTTCCTTGCCCTTGTTTCGCGATCTGCCAGCCAGTGAATAGGCTTGGCAGGGAGGACCGCCAATGAGGATGGTGTTTCCCTGAAAGTCTGCGCGAACCTTGTCGAGCACCCCTGCAATCTCGTCGAAAATACCGGGATCACCCAAAACCAGTTGCCGGACTTCCTGTTCTGCGTGTTTCCATTCTTCCGGATAGAGTTCCGACCAGTTGGGAAATTCCACACCCTCATTCAGAGCCGCATAGTACTCTTCAGGAAGCTCTTCGCCGAAGCGGCGCAGGAAGGAGCGCAGACGCAGGGTTTGCACGGCGTTGGTCTCCATTTCCACAGACAGGTGGATTTTCATGCTGACGTCGCCATCACGGCCAGCCTGAGTAAACCCCTCACCAAGCCCTCCCGGCCCCGCAAATAGGTCAATTATTGCGAATTCACTGCTCATCTACGTCCCTTCATTGTATTATTCTTTTATCTTCAAGAGCATGATGTGCGCCAGGGAAACCTGCTGCCACGAGAATGGGATCACATGGCAGACATAGTCACACCCGAAGTGCGCTCCAGGATGATGTCGCGCATTCGTGGTCGAAATACCAGGCCGGAGGTAGCTCTGCGGAAGGCCCTTCACCGCAGAGGATTTCGGTTTCGGCTGAATGCTAAAAAATTGCCTGGCTCACCGGACATCGTGTTGCCGAGGTGGAAAACCGTGCTGTTAGTCCATGGTTGCTACTGGCACCGCCACCCGGGGTGTCGGAAAGCCACCACTCCTTCCAGTAATGTCGCGTTCTGGGCAGAGAAATTCAGCCAGAATGTGGAAAGAGATGCGCGCAACATCCGCGACCTTGAAGAGGCTGGATGGCGAGTGGGGGTGGTGTGGGAGTGTGCCATTGGACAAGAGCCACCGCCTGGTTTGATTAGAAAGGTGGAAGAGTTCATTGAGAATGGGCAGCCTGCCCGGATGGATTTCGAGTGACGAGCGTCGTCCTCGGGGTTGGCCTCAAAAAAATCAGAGTGTGTGGAGCAGAATGTGGAGCAAATTGTGTAGCAAACCAGAGCAATCCGCATCTTCCCAACAGAAGGCAATCGCGCTTTATTGTTATAAAGCAACGACATAGCTCGTTTTCTCTTGGGATAATGTGGTGCCCGGGGGCGGAATCGAACCACCGACACGAGGATTTTCAATCCACTGCTCTACCCCTGAGCTACCCGGGCACGGGTCGCCTTTTACAGGCTGGGTGAGCGGGTTCTAGGAGGTTGTGGCGGGGGTGTCCAGCCTCTTTTTGCGGTTTGTTTACCTGCCTTGTCACAGGCGCTTTAATGCGTTGTTCCAAGGGGGTTTGTTGCTTCTCCGAGGGCGGGGGAGGCGGCTTCGACGTCGTCTGGATCCTGAGATGGTGACGCATATGAACCGTTTAACCATTTTGCCAGATCGACATCTGCACAACGGCCCGAACAGAAGGGGCGAAATTTTGGTACTGTCCTCTCTGCGCAGATCGGGCATTTCATGCCAATACCTCGTTCAATGGCAATCGCAGCCGTTTGCGTTGCAGCTCATAGTGGCCCAGTGGGGTCCACCCAACCAGGGCCGTGTCCACGTCATCTGTCCGAAATGCCGCGCGCAATGCGTTTTCGAAACCGCGACGGTCTTTTTTTGGCATCGGCGCAAGGTCAAGAGTGATCTGACCACCCAGGCCCCGCAGACGCAGCGCGCGCGGCAGATGCCGCGCACAGGCCATGTTGGCCTTGATCCCGGACGCCAGGGACGCGTCGCTGCCGGTGTTGACGTCAACTGCGACCAGGGCGCGGGTCGGCTCAACGTACATGGCGGCCCCGCCACCCAAATCGACCTGCGGCCCGCGCAGCGCGTCAATTGCGTCAAGAACGGCGTGCAGCTCAAAGCCTCCGTCCTGGGTGACCACATCCGCATCGTCGGGCCATTCCCGCCAGGCCAGCACATGCGGGCCGTCCCCCTCAGCCAAGACCTCCATTTCGGGGGATCGATCGAGCATCACCCGGTCTGCCAGATCCAGCATGGCGGTGATGTCATCGGCAATGGCCGCGCCATCCGCGTTGCGACAGGATGACCGCAGGATCAGACCGTGTCCGGCTTGCCCTGCCACATCATGTGCGATTTCCAGCAATCGGTCCCGCTCGTCGTCTCCCTTGATGCTGCGCGAGATATTGATCCCTGGCGCGTCCGGGGTGACAATGGCATACCGGCTCTTGAAGAGCGGTTTGGCGGTGACCGGAATGGCTTTTCCCGGCTCCGCGTGGCCGGTGACCTGCACAAGTATCGGCTGACCGGGGGCCAGCCCCTTGATCTGGCGCAGGAATGCTGCGCCATCCGGCGTCTTGAGGAACATGCCACCTTGCCCCTTCACCGGCCGGTCCGCGATGGCGCGGTAAACGGTGCCGGGACGTGGGGCATCACTGTCGATCAACAGATCGTCGAGTTTGCCATCCACGATCATGGCGGCGGCCTCGCGGCTGCCGTGATGGTCGAGGATAATGGTGCGACCTTTCATGTATGTGCTCCATAAAGCGGGTATCCCGCAGCCATCAACAGATTTGCCGTTTCGGCCAGCGGCAGACCCACGATCGCGGTAAAAGATCCGCTGATCCAGGGGATGAACGCCCCTGCCGGGCCCTGAATGCCATACCCGCCTGCCTTGCCCTGCCAATCGCCGGTGGCGAGATAGGCGCGGATTTCGGGTTCCGACAGGGATTTCATTTTCACTGTGCTTTGCACATCCCGCTGCCAAAGCTGGTCACCCTTTTTCACGGCCACGGCGGTGATGACCTTGTGCCGGCGTCCCGACATCAATGTCAGAAACCGCCGGGCCTCATCCTCATCGGCCGGTTTGCCCAATATGCGCCGCCCGACCGCCACGCTGGTGTCGGCACAAAGGACAATGTCGTCATCCTCTGCCGGAACGGCGGCCACCTTTTCGCGGGCCATGCGCGCGCAGTAGGGCCGCGGCAATTCACCCGCAAGCGGGGTTTCATCAATATCGGGGGCGCGGACATCGTCCGCCACCACACCGATCTGCGCCAGCAACTCGCGCCTGCGTGGGCTACCTGAGCCCAGGATCAGTTTCACGGATCGGACCTTTGTCCATCTGGCACGCGCGCATCGACGACCTGTTTCTTTAGCGCCACTCCCAGCGACAAGGCCGCCGAATTCAGCACCTGGCAGGCGTCGCCATCGTTCATTTCCTCTGCGTAGCAATGCATCAGACGCACCGCCTCCTTTGAGGCCGCACGATAGCCATCCTGGAATTCCTGGCTCCGCTGCACCGGCCGGGTTACTTGAACCGATAGTTGATCCGACCCTTGGTCAGATCGTAAGGCGTCATTTCCACCTGCACCTTGTCGCCTGCCAGAACGCGGATGCGGTTCTTGCGCATCTTGCCTGCCGTATGTGCGATGATCTCATGGCCATTCTCAAGCTCGACCCGAAACGTCGCATTAGGCAGGAGTTCCTTAACGACACCGGGAAATTCGAGCGTATCTTCCTTGGCCATGGTCTCTCCTTGATTACAAAGCCCCCAATCCGGGGACACGCGCCTAAATGGGCATATTTGGCCGTTTTTTCAAGAGCTATTCAGCGTAATGTAACAGATGGTGCGGGGTTCGCCCGTGCATCCTGCTGCGGCCAGTGGCTGCGGTTGAGCACAACACCGTCCGCCCTGACATGCGCGATCTTTGCCAAATCAACCTCCGCATAGGTCCAGCCCGGAGCGTTTAATTCCCCAACCGCGAGGATTCCGTTTGCCGGAAAGCCCGTATCAGGGGGGCCAAAGACACCACCGGCCCCAAACGTGGTACCCAGCGCCTCGGACCACGCAGCCTCCCCAACGATGCTGGACATGGCGGTCACGCACTGCTGCTCCAACGCACGGGCCATCGACCCGATGCGCACCCGCCAATACCCGGTTTGTGCCTCGGTTACACTGGGTACGCAAATGATGTCACACTCGGCAAGTGCCCGGCCCAGAAGAGGAAATTCGCTATCATAGCAGATCAGAATGCCGATCTTGCCCAGGGCGGTGTCGAATATCTGCAAGGGACCGCCGGGCACAACGTCCCAGACTTCGGCCTCGAAACGGGTCATGATCTGTTTGTCCTGAACCCCGACCTGCCCGGTTGGTGTAATCAGGCGCGCGCGATTCACAGGGCGGGTTTGGGTCGCCGCCGGGGCGGATGCCGCGACGATGTGCACACCGTATTCCGCAGCCAGTCTGACATGCAGGGCATCCGCCTCTGCCAGTTTGTCAGAAACCGAAAAAAGACAGCGCTCCAGATCACTGGCCACCGCCATCCCGTCCAACGTCGCCAGTTCCATCGCCCCATATTCAGGAAAAACAAGCAGATCCGCGCCCTGCGCCGCAGCCTCGGTAACCCAGGCGGCCGTCTTGTCCTCGTATTGGGACCAGGACGTGAACCGATCAAGGGGGTAGGCGGCGGTGGCGATTTTCATGGGTTTCATTCCTTGGTGTCTGGGTCTGTTCATCCTGTACCACCGGCGCTTGTTCTTTGCAAAATCCGTCTGGTGTGGTGGGTGCCGTTGGAGAGGGGTCCATAGACAAGCCTGACAAGACACCGTTGGCGCATTGACGCCCGCGCGGGTAACTCCCACATAATAGGCACACCACAGGCAACAGGAGCGCAAATGTCCAAAATCGTAATCCTAACCGGGGCGGGCATTTCCGCCGAAAGCGGGTTGGAGACCTTTCGGGCCGAAGATGGCCTGTGGGCGCAGCACCGGGTCGAAGATGTTGCCACACCCGAAGGATTTGCCCGCGATCCAAAGCTGGTTGTGGAATTTTACAACGCCCGACGGGCGCAGGCCGCCACCGTTCAACCAAATGCCGCCCACATCGCGCTGGCACGGTTGGAGGCGGAGCATCCCGGCGAGGTCGTGGTCATCACTCAAAATGTGGATGATCTGCACGAACGCGGCGGTAGCCGGCAGCTGCATCACATGCACGGGCACCTCAAGGGGGCCTTGTGTGCCATGTGTGAGCATCGCTGGGTCGCGCCGATGGTCATGGCGCCGAACGACGCCTGCCCCTCTTGCGAAGCGCCCACAGCGCGTCCTGACATCGTCTGGTTCGGGGAAATGCCGTATGAAATGGATGTCCTGTTTCAACACCTGAGCGAAGCGGACATATTTGCCTCGATTGGTACGTCGGGAAATGTATATCCGGCGGCGGGCTTTGTCGCCGAGGCCCGCAATTCAGGGGCCCATACCATCGAATTCAATCTTGAGCGCTCCGCCATCGGCAGTCAGTTTGCAGAGCACCGCATCGGGCCTGCCTCGCGGACCGTGAGTGATTGGGTGAACGAACTGATAGCCGGATAGAAAAAGCGGCGGCAACCTTACGGCCCCCGCCGCCTCGATCCGCGGCGACATTCAGTCGTCGTTGGACGGGGTCATTGCACCATGCGTTGCCTTGCGCTCATGGTCGACGGGAATCTTCACGTCCATGTCGCCGGCCTTTTCGAAAGTAAGCGTCAGGGATATTTCCGTGCCCTGTTCAAGCGGACCTTTCAGGCCCATGAACATCACGTGGTCGCCGCCCCGTTTGAGCGCATGAATTTCCCCTGCGGCTACTGGAATGCCGCCTTCGATTTCGGTCATCTTCATGACGCCGTTGGCATCTTCGATGTGAGTGTGCAATTCCACACGGCCCGCCACATCGGATGATACCGCGATCAGCTTGTCATCCTCGGTGCCGGTGTTCAGCAGCATCATGAATGCCGCCCCGGTCACGGACGTGGGGGTTGAGCTGCGTACATAGGCATCCTTGACCATGATCTCGGCCAATACAGGTGCGGACAGCATGAAGGTGGCAGCAACGGCTGCGGTGAGGATACGTTTCATCTGGATATTTCCTTGGTCAGTTTGTTGAAATTGGGTGTCAAACTGCCAAAGGGGGTGCGCGGCACGGTGGGCAAACACGCGGGACCGCGCGCCGGACGGGTAGCGCCGACGGGGCGACACCATCTATCCAAACAAGGTTCTGGGGAATTTCGGCCTTTGCCACGTCGCCCTCGAACACCACGTGCAGGGCGGAGTCGGGGCAAATGAGCGGCGCTTGGGTCGGTTTGCCATCCGCATCGGTGTAAACCGCCATCGGGCCGGTTCCGGTGCACAGCACAATCTGCCCGGTTGCCGCTGATGCGCCGCGCGCCACGGCCATGCTCTGGCTTGTCAGCGCCAGAACCAGCGCCAGCACAAGTGAAGACAAGATGCGCGTCATGGGGTGCATTTAATGCAGCAATATCCGATGTGCGAGAGGGACAAAACGACACAACCCCGCGCGATGTCGCACGGGGTTGCTACAGTACTGGTCACAAGAGCCGGGCTTAGCTGAGCGCTTCGGCCCCGGCAGTGGACTTTGCAATCGCTTTCTTGATCTTCAGCGCATTGGCAGACAGCTCGGTGTCCTTTGCCTTGGCCAAAAACTTGTCCAGACCACCGCGATGATCGACGGAGCGCAGCGCATGCGCAGAAATCCGCAATTTGAACGACCGACCAAGCGTTTCGGACTGAAGCGTGGTGTCATTCAGGTTCGGCAGGAAACGGCGACGCGTCTTGTTGTTCGCGTGGCTTACGTTGTTGCCCGTCATCGGGCCTTTTCCGGTCAATTC
>CAXBKL010000155.1:0-6737 GCA_963976125.1 uncultured Sulfitobacter sp.
GGCCGGGCGTGTCGATGATGTTCATCCGATGCTTTTCAGTCTCCGGCGTTGCACCGTCCTCTGTACGTTCCCAGAATGTAGTTGTCGCAGCGGAGGTGATGGTGATGCCGCGCTCTTGTTCCTGCTCCATCCAGTCCATCGTGGCGGCACCGTCGTGCACCTCACCGATGTTGTGGGATTTGCCCGTATAGTACAGGATACGCTCGGAACATGTCGTCTTGCCGGCATCAATGTGGGCCATGATGCCAAAGTTGCGATAGCGGTCTAGCGGATAGTCGCGTGCCATTTGAAAAGCTTCCTCAGGAATATGCTTTGAAAAGGGTCAGGGGCCACGCGGATCGTGGCCCCGATCTTAAGTCGTAATTTACCAGCGGTAGTGGCTGAATGCCTTGTTCGCATCGGCCATCTTGTGCGTGTCTTCGCGCTTCTTCACGGCAGTGCCGCGAGATTGAACAGCATCCATAAGCTCACCGGCAAGGCGCTCTTCCATGGTGTTCTCGTTGCGCGAACGGGATGCCTTGATCAACCAGCGGATGGCCAGGGCTTCGCGGCGCTCGGGGCGCACTTCGACGGGGACCTGGTATGTCGCACCACCGACGCGGCGCGAACGCACTTCGACGGAAGGTTTGATGTTATCCAGGGCTTCGTGGAACACCTCGATGGGGGCGCGCTTGATCTTGTCTTCGACGCGGGTCATCGCGTTGTAGACAATACGCTCGGCGACGGATTTCTTGCCGTCGATCATCAGGTTGTTCATGAATTTGGTCAGAACCAGATCACCATACTTGGCGTCTGGCAGAACTTCGCGTTTTTCAGCGGCGTGGCGGCGTGACATGTCGTTGTCTTCCTCTTGTCTCTATTGGTCACGCCCCGGACCTGATCCGGGGCCTCGTGCATCGGCGAGGTCCCGGATCAAATCCGGGACGGCCAAACAAATTACTTGGGACGCTTGGCACCGTACTTGGAACGACGCTGCTTACGATCCTTGACGCCTTGTGTATCGAGAACACCGCGCAGGATGTGATACCGCACACCGGGAAGGTCTTTTACACGGCCGCCACGGATCAGAACCACAGAGTGCTCCTGAAGGTTGTGGCTTTCACCGGGGATGTAGGAAATCACTTCGAAACCGTTGGTCAGGCGTACCTTGGCCACCTTCCGCATCGCGGAGTTCGGTTTCTTTGGTGTGGTTGTATAGACGCGCGTACAGACGCCACGCTTTTGCGGGCATTCCTGCAGGTGCATGGATTTCGATGTTTTGCGCTTTGGCTGCCGCGGTTTGCGGATCAGCTGCTGAATCGTTGGCATTCCGGTTCTATCCCCGTTCTGTCATTTCAATGCGCATGAGGGCGACCTCATGCAGGTTCAATTCGCTGGCCTGCGTTGCCGCCAGGCCGGTAGTGGGTCTGCATTTCCCGTGCACGTGCTGCGCAACGCGAAAACACCGCAACGTTCCCGTACCGAGGTGAACGTGGCGGTGGGGCTACAGAGGACCGGATCAGCATTAGATCGGGACGTGACCACTCAGGTTATGATTTCGATGGGCGCAGGTGACCTTTGCCTTCGAGATAGCGGGCGTATAGGGGGTTGCCGAAGTGCTGTCAACCGCCCGTCACGCCTTGCGTGGCGGTCTTTGGCCTGCGATGTTTGTTTCAAGACCTCCGATCACAAACACAAGGCCGCACGCGCATGCAAACCATTGGCATCTGCCGCTTTTCCTATCCCGGTCAGGGCGGCTTTCAGGTGGATCATCCGACGCTGCAGGAACGGATGGAATATCTTTATGCTCCGGCCCGTATGGCTGAACGGTTTGCCACCTTCGAAACGATGACCCTGCCGCCCCTGCGCGCCCAGACGGACGATGATTTCACGTTTCTGGTGGTGGTCGGTGATAGCCTGCCCGCGCCCTACCGCGCGCGGCTTGAATACATCCTGGCGGACATGCCGCAGGCGGTCATCGCGGCCTACCCCCCCGGCCCGCACCGCAAGGTGATGCAGGGGGCCATCAACACGGTGCGCAGGTTCGACAACGCGCCCTGCTTGCAATTCAGAATGGATGATGACGACGCAGTCGCCTGCACCTTCATTGAGCACCTGCGCGGCGCGGCGCGGGACGTCGGGACGCTGGCCGCCCGGCATCGCCATATAGCGATTGATTTCAACCAGGGCTATATCGCGCGCCCCTCGGCGAGCGGTCTCGACGTGGCCCCGACCAAGGCCCCCTATACCACCGCCGCGCTTGCCTTGATGATTGCGCCAAAGGTCCGGCTCAGCGTGATGAACTTTGCCCACATGAAGGTCGCGCAAAAGATGCCAACAGTGACGTTCTCGGATCAGGACATGCTGATCCGGGGGCACAACGATCACAACGATTCGCGCCAAAAGCCGGGGCTGCGCGCCCCGCGGCTGACGCCGCTGGATGCCGCCGGCGCCGCCCATTTCAAGGCGATATATAATATCGACCAGACCGCCGTTGCCTCGGCCTTTGCCGCGCTACCCGGCTGATGCCAGCTTGCGTTCCCGGTAGAACGTGAAAATGCCAGTGCCCACGACGATGGCCGCACCCATCAGGGTCAACCAGCCCGGCCAATCGCCAAACACGAACCACCCCAGAACCAGCGCCCAGACCAACCCGGTATACCGGAAAGGAGCCGTGAACGAGACATCTCCGGTACGCATCACCTGAATGGAAAAGAAATAGCCGCCCAGTACGAACACCGCTGAGCCGGTAATCATCATTGCAGAGCGGGGCTCAAGCGCGGCCCAGGGCTCCGTCAGCGACGCCAGCCCGGCCTCCAGCATCACGGCAAGTGCGGTGACCAGTGTGACGGTCATTGACGGCACAGAGGCCGAGAGCTGCCGTGTCGCCAGATCACGCACCGTCACACCGAACACCGCCACCAGCGCATAAACCGACCAGACATTGAACCCCTCCGCGCCGGGCTTCACGATCAGCATCACGCCCACAAAGCCGATCATGATGGCACCCATCCGCCGCCACCCCACCGCTTCGCGCAGGACCACCGCAGAGGCCAGCGTCACCGCAAGCGGGACAACCTGAAGAATGGCCGTGACATTCGCCAGCGGCATGTTGACCAGGGCAGACAGGAAAAAATAGGCAATCACCACCTCGGTTCCCGCACGCAAGGTGATAAAGAACCAATCGCGGCGGCCGATGTTGAAATGCATCGGACCCAGATGCCCCTGCGTTCCAACAATCAACAAGGAGGTCACGGCAGAGCGCAGGAAGATCAACTGAAACAGCGGCACTGACCCCGAAACCAGCTTGAGCAGGGCATCATTCAGGGTGAAGCAGGCCATCGAGACCATCATCATCAATGCACCAAGCATATTGGGAGACATCGGCGGGGTTTCCATACTTTCGAGAAGGCAGGCCCAAGGTGAGCGTTGGTCTCTTGTCGTCCAAGATGCACCGCCCGGCAAGCCCTCCCAAGGGTGTGCCGGGATTTGTCAGCACGCCCTTATGGCGTCACGCCCACTGCCCGGCTGATCCGCGCCCCCATATTGGCCGCTTGATAAAGAGGTCGCGGCGGGTAGCTGGCGTTTTCGATGTCGCGGGTGATCCAGTTGAGCGCCTGCAGGTCTTTGAGCGATCTGGACAATGCGCGATCGGTGATCTGGCCCAATCCTCCCTTGATCCGGGAATAATGGACCGGCCTGCCGCTCAGCGCCAGAACCGGCACCGTCCAGCTCCGCCTGAGCAGGGCATCTGCGGATTTGTCGATGTCAAAGGCCCGGATGCGCGAGGCAACGCCCGCCATTGCCCTGCCCTTTTCGGTCAGCACATATTCGGGCCGCAGGGGATGCCCATGGCCCGGATTGCGGATCAAAAGACCAAGCTCCGTCAAATGCTTCAGGCTCTGGGCAAAGGCCGTGCGGCCGGCCCCTGTGGCCCCCAGCAACGCAGCCTGCCGTCCCGGCACGCCCTTGTGCAGCAAGGCAAGAATGTCCAGCGACCAGGCCCGTGCAGTGACCTTGACAAGCAGTTTTATGTCCATAAAGTATAGTATATATAAATTTTAATCAAAGGAAACCCCATGTCCGTCATCACCGTCGACAACCGGATTACCATTGCCCTGTCCGTCAAGGACCGGCACGCCAGCGCTGATTGGTACGCCAAAATGCTGGGGTTCAAGCTGCGGATGCACATTGACGAGGCGGGATGGAGCGAAATGGATACCAACACTCCGGGGGTGGTGCTCGGGTTTGGGGAACAGGCAGAACCTTCGCCGGGCAATGCCATCCCGGTGTTCGGGGTGTCGGATGTGCACGATGCCCGCACCGCACTTGAAGCGGCGGGAGTTCAGTTCGACGGCGAAACCATGACGGTGGAGGGGATGGTTTCACTGGCCACGTTCTTTGATCCTGACGGGAATGCCCTGATGATCGCCGAGGACCTGATGCAAGCCGACTGATTGCCCCCGCGCAATTCACAAGCCACGGCCCCTGGACAGAACAAAAAAGGCCCCTGCATCAGATCAGATGCGGGGGCCTGTGCAATTCACTCAGCGATCAGATCAATCGCGGCTTTCGTCGTCCGAAATGACCGTGTTGAAAACATCACCGCCAACAATGTCGTCGTTCGCCACAGGTGCCGCCAATGCCGCCGCCGCTTCCGCTTCTTCGCGACGCGCTTCGATGACGACGTTGTCGCGGTCCTGCGCGATTTTGCGCATCTGCTGCGTGGCACCGCCGGTACCGGCCGGGATCAGACGGCCTACGATGACATTCTCTTTCAGACCAACCAGCTTGTCCCGCTTGCCCTGAACCGATGCCTCGGTCAGAACCCGCGTGGTTTCCTGGAACGATGCCGCAGAGATAAACGAACGGGTCTGCAAGGACGCCTTGGTGATGCCCAGCAGGATCGGCTCACCCTTGGCGGGGCGGCCGGCCTTCGACAGCGCCTTTTCATTGGCGGCATCGAATTCCTGCTTGTCCACATGTTCACCCTTGAGAAGGGTGGTATCCCCGCTCTCCTGGATTTCCCATTTCTGGAGCATCTGGCGCACGATGACTTCGATGTGCTTGTCGTTGATCTTCACACCCTGCAAGCGGTAAACATCCTGCACCTCGTCGATCATGTAATCCGCCAGCGCCTCGACGCCCATAATGGACAGGATGTCGTGCGGGGCCGGATTGCCGTCCATGATGTAATCACCCTTCTGGACAAAATCACCTTCCGCAACCGGGATGTGCTTGCCCTTGGGAACCATGTACTCGACCTTGTGATCCGCATCTTCGGAAGACTCGATCGCGATACGGCGCTTGTTCTTGTAGTCCTTGCCAAAGCGCACATAGCCGTCGATTTCCGCAATGATCGCGTGATCCTTGGGGCGACGCGCCTCAAAGAGTTCTGCAACCCGTGGCAGACCACCGGTGATGTCCTTGGTTTTGGCGCCTTCACGCGGAATACGCGCAATGACGTCACCGGCCTTGATCTCGGTCTGGTCCTCAACGGAAAGAACGGCATCAACGGACATCGCATAGGTAATCGGATTGCCCGCGTCGTTGCGCACAGGCTCGCCATCACCGTCCAACAGAATGACCTCTGGTTTCAACTCGTTGCCCTTTGGAGCCGCACGCCAGTCGATCACGATCTTCTGGGTCATGCCCGTTGCATCATCGGTCTCGTCCTTGACGGCGATACCGGACACAAGGTCAACAAATTTGGCCATACCGGCCTTCTCGGCAATGATCGGTAGCGTATAGGGATCCCACTCAAAGAGCTTGTCGCCCCGTGCGACCATATCGCCATCCTTGACGAACAGCGCCGTACCATAGCCGATTTTGTGGTTGGCCCGCTCTGCTCCGTCTTCGCCGACGATCAGCATTTTCATGTTCCGGCCCATCACCATGATCGCGCCATCGGCGTTCACAAGGGTCTGTGCGTTCTCGAACACGATCTTGCCTTCCTGAGAGGCTTCAAGGAACGACTGCTGACCACCCTGGGCAACGCCACCGATGTGGAATGTCCGCATCGTCAGCTGTGTGCCCGGCTCACCAATCGACTGCGCTGCGATGATCCCCACCGCTTCGCCCTGATTAACCAGCGTACCACGCGCAAGGTCACGACCGTAGCACATGGCGCAGACGCCTTCTTCGGCTTCACAGGTCAGCGGCGAGCGGATGCGCGCAGACTGCACAGCGGCCTCGTCGATCAGATCGGCCATCCGTTCGTCGATGATCACGCCGGCTTCGGCCAGCACCTCTTCCGTGCCCGGACGCACAATATCATCTGCCGTAACCCGGCCCAGCAAACGCTCGGCCAGGGACGACACGACCTCACCGTCGTTCACAGCCGCCTCGGCAGTGATCGCCGCCTCGGTCCCGCAATCGTGCATGCGCACGATACAGTCCTGCGCCACGTCCACCAGACGACGTGTCAGGTAGCCGGAGTTCGCAGTCTTCAGAGCTGTGTCCGACAGACCCTTACGGGCACCGTGGGTCGAGTTGAAGTATTCAAGAACAGTCAGACCCTCCTTGAAGTTGGAGATGATCGGTGTCTCGATGATGTCGCCGTTCGGCTTGGCCATCAGACCGCGCATACCGCCCAGCTGCTTCATCTGGGTCACAGAACCACGCGCACCGGAGTGGGCCATCATGTACACCGAATTCGGCTCCATCTCTGCCCCGTTCTCATCCCGCTTTTCGGCGGAAATCGACCCCATCATCGCGTCCGTGACCTTGTCGTTACACTTGGACCAGGCATCGACAAC
>CAXBKL010000156.1:0-6733 GCA_963976125.1 uncultured Sulfitobacter sp.
TGCATCCTTGGTATCGGGCGTATGACGGATCGCGCGGTGCGGGGCGAGGATGACGGGATCGAATTGCGTCCCCATGTGGGCCTGTCGCTGACCTTTGATCACCGCGCGCTTGATGGCGCACCTGCGGGCGATCTGCTGACCTCGATCTGCGAAGAGATCGAGGGGATGGCGGTGTGAACGCACCCCCCACATATGTGGAGAGCGTGGCCGAGGGGCTTGCCCTTGAGGCCGCGGCCTTCACGGCGCAGGGCGCTGTCACTTGTCTCTGGAGCCCGCGCCGCCGCGCGCTTGTCTGTCCGGCGAGCCTGCGGCGCAGGCCGGGCTTTGACGCGGCGAAACGCAATTCAGCCACGCGCGGCTGGCCGTTGCATCTGCGCCCCACGGGCGGCGGCGCGGTCCCCCAAGGGCCGGGGGTCATGAACCTCGCGGTGGCGTTTACGGCTGATCGGACAGTCACCATCGAGGACGGATACCGCCTGATTACGCAGATCATTCAGGACGCAATACCTGCCGGTTGGACCACGGGAGCGACCCCGAACAGCTTTTGCGACGGCGCATGGAATCTGTCCCTGAATGGCCGCAAAGTCGTTGGCACGGCACAGCGCATACGCCCTGTTGGCAATGGGCAGCGCCGCATTCTGGCGCATGCGCTGATTTTGGTGGAGGGCGATCTGGCCGCAGGGGCAGCAGCCGTCGATGCGTTTCACCGTGACCTTTCCCTTGGCCCAATCGATGAGAATGTTCACGCGACGTTGGACGGGGCCATCCCGTCGCTGCGTGATCCGATGAACACATTGGCCGCTTCACTCAATGAAATAGCACAGCGCGACATCCTGCGCGCAACACAGCATTTGGGTCGCCGTGCGGCCTGAACCCAAGCCCGTGTGAACGACAAGGGCAATCGACACCAAAGAGGAGGAACCATCCCATGACAGCCTATTCAGTTCTGGCCGTAACACCCACCGACGACAGCTGGATCCCCGGCTATATCGAGCCGGTCGGCAAGATCATCGCCAAACATGGCGGCAAGTACATTGCGCGCACAACCAGCCACGAACAGGTCGAGGGGGAAGACCAGCCCGCAGCCCTGCGCGTCATCCTCGAATGGCCGGATGCGCAAGCTGCTCGCGACTTCGTGAATGATCCGGACTACGCGCCCTATCTCGAGGCCCGCCACAAGGGATCGACCAGCGTGCATTTCATTATCGACGGCAAGGATGACCTGACTTGATCAGTCGACATAAAGCGCGGCGGTGCCTTTGCCGGCACCGTCTCTCAACACAACCAATGAGGAGATACGGTGATGTCCAATTCTCAATCGGAAGAAAGAACACACGATCTATCCCGGCGTAAACTCTTGGCAGCGGGTGCCGTTGGCACCGCGGCGCTCGGACTGAGCGGTGCCGCGAAACAGGCCGAGGCTGCGGAAGTGGGCGAGTTCGGCCCGGAGGGGACGATCCATCTCTATATGACGATGCGGGTTCCGCCCGAAAACCGCGCCAATTTCGATGCGCTGGTCGGTGATTTCGTGGCCTCGGCCAGAACGGAACGCACCACTTTGCTCTATGAATGGTATTTCAGCGAGGACGGACTGACCTGTTTCCACCTCGACCGCTGGGAAAACGGCGAGGTCGGTGATGCGCATGTGCAGAAATTCGGTGAGGTTTTTGCCGATCGATACTTTGCGCTGGTAACCGACGTCACTGTCCAGATGTCAGATAATGCCACGTCGTTCATACGCGAAGCGCTTGCCGGGCTGAACCCCGACTACATCAATCGGACGGCAAGCTTCAACCGCTTCGCCTGACCCTACCCAAAAATCGCAGCGATGTTCGCGCTGACATCGCTGCCGACGACTGCCGTTAAGGAGCCCGTAAATGACCAAAGAAACCTATGATATGATTGTGATCGGCGCTGGTCCGGGCGGCTATGTCGCCGCGATCCGCGGCGCACAACTGGGGCTGAATGTTCTATGCATCGAGCGCGAGCATTTGGGGGGTATCTGCCTTAATTGGGGGTGCATTCCGACCAAGGCGATGTTGCGCTCTGCTGAAGTGCTACACCTTGCACAACGGGCCAAGGATTTCGGGCTGAACATTCCCGATGCTGCCCATGACCTTGAAGCGATTGTCAAACGCTCCCGTGCGGTGGCCAAGCAGCTCTCAACAGGCGTGGGCTATCTGTTTCGCAAGAACAAGGTCACCAGTCTAATGGGCGAAGCGCGCCTTGCAGGCAAGGGTGAGGTGGTCGTCACCACTAAGGATGGTGAGCAAACGGTTATCTCGGATAATATCGTTGTCGCAACGGGTGCGCGGGCGCGTGAACTCCCCGGCCTTGAGGGGGATTGCAAACGGGTTTGGACCTATAGGGATGCGCTGAACCCGCCGCATGAGCCCAAAAAGCTTCTCGTCATCGGATCAGGCGCCATCGGGATTGAGTTTGCCAGTTTCTACAAAAGTATTGGCGCGGATGTGACGGTTGTTGAGGTTATGGATCGCATTCTCCCGGTTGAAGACGCCGAAATTGCGGGTTTCGCCAAGAAGGCTTTTGTCAAACAGGGCATGAAATTTCTGGAGGGTGCAAAGGTTGCCAGGCTTGACCGCGCCGAGGACAAAATCACAGCCCATTTTGAGACCTCAGACGGAGCCGAGGCGCAAGAGTTCGACACGGTGATTTCGGCTGTAGGGATCGTCGGGAATGTTGAGGGGCTGGGGCTGGAAGAAGTCGGCGCTAAACTGGATCGCACCCATGTCGTGACAAATGAATATTGCCGCACCGGCGTTGACGGGCTGTTTGCCATTGGTGACGTCGCAGGTGCGCCGTGGCTTGCGCATAAGGCCAGCCACGAGGGCGTTATGGTGGCCGAACTGATTGCCGGACATGATCCCCACCCCGTCAAACCCGACAGCATCGCAGGCTGCACCTATTGCATGCCGCAGATCGCCAGTGTTGGCCTGACCGAAGCGCAAGCCAAAGAGGCGGGCCATGACATCCGGGTTGGACGCTTTCCGTTTCAGGGCAATGGCAAAGCCATCGCACTCGGCGAGGCGCAGGGCATGATAAAGACCATCTTTGATGCTAAAACTGATGCGCTGTTGGGCGCGCATATGGTTGGTGCTGAAGTGACGGAGCTGATCCAAGGGTATGTCATTGGCCAGAAACTGGAGACAACCGGTCAGGACCTGGCCGAGACTGTGTTCCCGCACCCGACGCTGAGTGAAATGATGCACGAAAGCGTTTTGGCCGCCTATGAAAAGGCGATCCACATTTAGGACAAGGCAGGCCGGCCAAAGTTCAGGTCGGCCGCCGGATTTCGTATAGCTTTAGTTTCCGGTTGATCGTCGCTCGTCCCATGCCAAGCATCCGAGCGGCTTCGCTGACATTCCACCGGCTGTTGCTGAGCGCATCAAGAATCATGCTGCGCTCGTCATAGACCGGCACCAGATTAGCGGGTGCGGTAGCGCAGGCCGGTGCGAGTATGGCAGTGGACAGAGGGGCGGCTATCGCGGATTGTTGCAAATCAAGCAGGTTGATCCGGTTGTCCTGTGCCGTTGCCAATGCGTTTTGAAGCGCGCCGCGCATTTCGCGGACGTTGCCATGGAACGGCAGGCGACAAAGCGCATCTTTGGCCTCGGCACTGAAGGTGACGTTACGACCAGTCAGCTGCGCGCACAGGGCCTGTGCCAGAACCTCGGGATGTTCACGCCTGCGGAGGGGAGGTAGGAAAACCTTTGAGCCTGTTAGAAGATAAAATAGGTCGTCTCTGAAATGCCCCGCGTTGACGGTGTCTATCAAAGGTTTGCGGCTGGTGGAAACCACACGCAGGCGGCTGTCCTGGCCAAGGTCATCCGCTTGGTGGCGGTGCTCTTCCTGTTCATTCAGGAAACGTCGCAGCTCTGCCTGCGAAGCGCGCGGCAACTCGTCTACATTGTCAAACACCAAGGTCGCGCGAACGCCCGTGCCATAGGACATTTTTGAAACGACCCGGGCTTGCTCAATGACCCTGCGCAAATGGTCTGTGTCGGCGTCACAGTCACCAAGCGTCGCACAATCCAGATCGAAAACCGGTGCGTCAGGGGCATCGTTTTGCAGCAATGCGGCCACAAGCGCGGATTTCCCGGTTCCGGTTTCGCCTTCGAGATGCAACATGGCTGTGTTTTCCAACATCGCTTGCGCGCGGCGACAGGCAGCAGCCATGCTGTAACTTCCGGTCGCCAATTGCTGTAGCGATGGTGGCAAGCGCCGTTTGCGCGCAGGGCCGGACGGGAGCGGCTTGGACACCCGTTGGGGTGCGGCGGTCTTTGGCAAAGCAACCTTCAGGTTTACGGCGGCCCCATGATTGCCTGGTATGGAAAGCACCCTTTCAGGCACATTCACCAGCCGATTACTATCGACGCTAAAGATAGCCTCGAACGCCTGACCTGTCAGCGATGCCGCGTTTGCGCCGTCAAGGCAGGTGGAAACCGTTGAAGTGGCACCGATAATCATCCCTGCTTCATTCACAGCGACCAGTGCATCTTCTGACAGGATGTGAGCGCGCCCCCCGCGCGAGACGGTGACAAGCATCGCGTCGTTGAATTCCTTTTCAAACAGGTTGCGCTGAATGCGATGCGCGGTCTTTGCCAATAGCTGCTGGCTGAACAGATAATCCGCGCGATTACCCCGATCGACAGAGACCAGATTGATTGCACCAATCATCCCCCCGTTGGCATCCAGTACCGGAACGCCGGTACAGGCGAACTGCCTCAGCGTCGAAAAGTAATGATCCGCACCACGCACGGTGACTGCGTTCCCCGTCCGCAGCGCCATGGATACACCGTTTGTACCGGCCAGGCGTTCGTCCCAACATGACCCAAGGGCGATGCCATTCCATCCGTCAGAGCCACTCGTCGCCCCGCTATGCTCAATCCGAACAGAGACGCCATCGGCGTCGGTAACAACCAGACAATGACCGATTTCGCCCGCGACCGAAGCGAGATGTTGAAAGAAACCTTGCCTGCCGCCGGTGCTCTCGACGATCTGTTCAAGTCGAGGGGCCACTTCTGAGGACTGCAAGCGCATGATAGGCCGCCCGGTATCGTGCCGCAGGTTATACTGCCGCGCACACCGATCCCAGGATGCGGCAATCGCATCCGTTTGATTTGAGGTAATGAAACCTCCCATCACGTCTCCTCCCGACTCTTATCTTAATGCGCAATCCCCTTGACCGGCAAATGTTTTGGGATGCTGTTAAGCGCCAGCCAGCTCACGAATAGCCGCCATCAGTTGCGCGACATGTGCGCGGTCGGTGGCTGCGGGATGGGGCCGTGCGATGCGTCCTGCATCGTTGTCGTAATACTGCCCCGAGGCGTTGGCGAATTCCTCGGACACTGCCGCACGGCGCAGGATGTCAGCCCCGATCCGCAGGTCATTGCCCGCCATTCCATAGGATTCCTTGACCATTTTTGTGGCAAGAAGAGACCCCGGGTTGACCGAGACAAACATCGGCCCGTCGGGGTGTTCGCGCGCCAATTCCTGCGACCAGATTGTCAACGCCAGCTTGCTTTGCGCGTAGGCTTCATTGTGGCCAAGCTGTTGCTCACCGCGCATGGCCTTGATGTTGACGGGCGCTTGTGCTGCTGAGGAAAGGCTCACCACGCGACCGTCTTTGGGGATGATCGGCAGCAGGCCAACGGTCAAAGCCCAAGGTGCGATTGTGTTGACCAGGAAACGCACATCCAGCCCGCTGTCCGTCTGTGCGTTGGGAACCTTCAGAACCCCGGCATTGTTGATCAACACATCCAGCGTGTCATGTTTGGCACGGACATCTGCCACTAAGGCGTTAACATTTTCCAGCAGCGAAAGGTCAGCGCGGTAGGTTTCCGGATTGCCCCCGACCTCGCGCGCCGCGGCTTCCAACTTGTCCGCACTGCGCCCGTGCAACAGGACGTTGTGGCCCTCAGCAGTCAGCGTCTTAGCTGTCAAAAGGCCGACCCCGTCCGTCGCGCCGGTGATAAGAATTGTCTTGGTCATGTGAATGTCTCCTCAGTTGTGCAAGGCGCGGGTTGGCGCTCTTTAATAGCGAACCAACGTACGGCTCTCTATGCTTTGGCGGGGCGTCGTGACTGTCGGGTCTTCGACCAGATCGATCGCACTGTGACCAACGCAGGGTCGGCCGGAATTGTCGTAGATGTTGAAAAACGCGACCTCGTCAGGCGTCATCCGTGAGCGGTAAATCCATTCATGCCCAGCGTCTTTTGCCAGCCCCATAACCTGCCCCTTGCGGTCAGGGTAGATCAGGTCGATCACGATCCAATCCGTATCCACGACAGTCGATGGCCGAATAAAGCCAAGAGGTGCAGAATTGATCGGGTTCGCGATCGGGCGCCAGACGTTGATAAAGGCATAATGATCCTGCGCCCATTCATCGGCCTTCTCAGGGCCAAGAATATCCACAAGACGTTTTTCCGCACCGTCGCGGCTGTAGTCGCTGTGGACGTGGCGGGCCGGGCGGCGCTTGGCCTGCGGATCGTCGATGCGCACTGTATGATCAAAAGTGATCACCTCTTTCGCGCCGACTTCCTGCATCAATAGATCAGCCAGTTCGGCATCATATTGGCTTTGCCAATTGCCACCTTTGAAATCCGATATACCTGTCGGGCAGCTCGCAAAGGCAAATCCGTCTTCTGCAAACTCCGTGGCGGCTTCGCCGTTCCGTTGATCCAGCAACGCGATCTGGACGGATGAAAACTCC
>CAXBKL010000157.1:0-6655 GCA_963976125.1 uncultured Sulfitobacter sp.
GGAAATTCTCGGCCGCTTCACGGAAGAGCTTTTTGCGCTGCAACGCGCCATTCGGCAGGGCGATGGTGAACATCTTCACGCCTATTTCACCCGTACCCGTGCCATCCGCCGTAGCATTATCGAGGCCGGGCAGGACACAGATGCCCCGAATTTCGGCAGGGCCGGGCGAAAGGGCTGATGCGGGTATGGTTGATCTGGGTGGTTCTTCTGGTGGCGCAATCGGCATATGCTGAGGCCCCGTTCCGCTCCGAACGGCCCGTGCAAAGGGGCGGCAACATAGCCGTGCAGCCTGTCGATCTGGACCCGTCCGGGTCGATCCGTCAACCGGCACCTGACGCCGCACAGGAGCGCGCCCGCGACCGGGGCGGGCTCTTGTCGTCGCTGCGCCCGCTGTTTCGGTCAGGGAAAGTCGAAAAGCAGGCCCGTGCGGACCGCCGGTTGCGCCAGAAAGGCGCCGTTTGTGGTGACATCGACATTCAGGGCGAACAGATCGGCCGCGTCCGGGGCAAGCTGAACGGATGCGGGCTGGAGGAGGCTGTTCGCGTGCGCACGGTTTCCGGCATTGTCCTGAGCCAATCCTCCGTAATGGATTGCACCACCGCATCCGCGCTCAAATCCTGGATCGACCGATCTGTCAAACCGGCCCTTGCCCGCAGCGGCGGTGGCCTGAAAACCCTGCGTGTCGCTGCGCATTACGCCTGCCGGACCCGTAATAGCCAGAAAGGCGCGCGCATTTCGGAACATGGCAAGGGGCGGGCCATCGACATATCCGCCTTCCGCCTGCACGACGGAACCGAAGTCAGCGTGTTACAGGGTTGGAACGCACCGCCCAGCCGCAAGGCACTGCGCCAGATGCACAAGGGGGCCTGTGGTCCTTTTGGCACCGTCCTTGGTCCCGGTGCCGACAGATTTCACCGCGATCATTTTCATCTCGACACGGCCCGCTACCGCAGCGGCAGCTACTGCAGGTAGCTATCTCAGAACCAGCCGGGGTGCCGGGCCAAGGGCAATCGGCCCCAAAAACATCGCGCCGTCCCGGAACGCCACATCTACCACCATCGTTGTTGGGTCGCCGTCCATATTCGCCAATGCGCGCAGCATGAAGTTCATCTGGCCGGGCTGATCCTCCGAGCCCGCTGCCTTTTGCGCGAGGTCCATCAAAAGCTCCCACTCACGTATCCTCAGAGTGGCCACCCCTTCGGGAACACCCCGCGCACTGATGCTCAGATCCGCGGTTGCCGTGATCTGCAACGCGCCCCATTCTGCATCCGCCTGTCGAACAAGGACTGCGCGCGGATGGGGGCGTGGCCCCGTCAGGGCGGCGCGATCCAGCGGGCGATCAAAGCCGACTGACAAATCAGCGGCCAGAGTTGAGAACACAACCGGCCAGTCCGGTGGCAAAGACAACGCGCGTCGCAGCAGATTGCCGGGCGCAAAGGCAGTCGACACCAGCGCCAGATCATAGACCAAAGGGTCGCCCGCACTTTGCACCATTTTGAGGCTCAGATCGGAGGCGCTGGCAATGGTCCCGCCGGGCGCCTCGATCTGCCATGACCCGCTGTCAAATCCGAGACGCTGCAATTGCAGGTCGATACCGGGATTCAGATTGATCTGCGCACGGCCCCGCTCAAACCGCCCGCTGACCTTTTGCTGTGCGAGGTCGAGATGAAGACGCTCTTGCGGCAGACGCAGCGTAACGTCACCGGGCCAGTAGGCCGGGGCGCTGATGCCAAGGGACGGCAGCGACAGGGCGATGCCGGACAAGGGGGCGCGCAGGCGCACCGCGCTGAGGTCCGCGCGCAACGTCAGCGGAAAACCGGCCTGCTGGGTTTCGCCCACATCGGCCTGCCACCCCTGCGCGCGCAGTTCCTCAACCGCGATGGTCAAGCCCTGCGACACGCCCCAACTGGCCAGTGCCCACCAGCCGCTCCAGAGCAGGGCCAGAACGCCAAGCCATCCGATAAGCCTGCGCATGTGCCAAATCCTCTTTAACTCCGGCTTCAGATGCGGTTTATCCAAGCCACCAACAAAGGACCAGTATGATGACAATGTGGGTTTTTGGATATGGGTCTCTGCTGTGGAACCCCGGATTTGAAATTGCCGAAAGCGTGGTTGGCACATTGCCGGACTATCACCGGTCCTTTTGCATGCGCTCCATCCACCATCGCGGCACCGAAGGGAACCCCGGTCTGGTGCTGGCGCTGGACGAACAACCGGGCAGCGCCTGCCGTGGCATGGCGCTGCGCGTCACAACCGGACAGGAAGCGGAAACGCTGGACTATCTGCGCGAGCGGGAGCTGATTTCCTCTGCCTATGTTGAAAAGAACCTGACCGTTCAACTGGCCGATGGCCGGGACGTGCTGGCGGTGGTCTACGTGATCGACGAAACCCACATTCAATACTGTGGCGGTCTGGCGCTTGAGGAACAGGCCCAGATCATTGCCCATGCGGTCGGGGGCCGTGGTCCCAACACCGAATACCTCTATAATACAGCAACGCATTTGTCCGAAGTGGGCCTGCATGATCCCGACCTGGATTGGCTGCACCACAGGGTCAGGGCAATCGCGTCATAAAGTCTTGGCAAATCCTCCGTAATTCGGTGTAAGCTGCGCGCAACGCAGGCAAAAAAGGTCAGGAGCAGGGGGCCGCATGGCGCAGCCAGACCGCGAACAGAGACCGCAGTTCTCACAACCCGTGCGTCAGATTGCCCTGATGCTGATCGTGCTTGGCCTGACCGGCTTCGGCGCGTTTCTTGCGTTGCCTTCGGTGTTGCCGGTCTTTGCCGCAAACCCCTACCTGAACGGGGTCATTGTCTTTGTCTTTCTGATCGGGGTGGTTGCCTGTTTCTATCAGGTCATCCAATTGATCGGCTCGGTCCGCTGGATCGAAAACTTTGCCTCTGATGCGCCGGACCCGGAAACCATGGCACCACAGATGTTGGCCCCTCTGGCATCTCTGCTGCGGACCCGTGGCGCACGGATGCAGGTCAGTGCAACGTCAACACGGTCCATCCTCGATTCCGTCTCGACCCGGATCGACGAGGCCCGCGAGATCACACGATATATCGTCAACGTATTGATTTTCCTAGGACTTTTGGGCACGTTTTACGGTCTTGCGACAACCGTCCCGGCGGTTGTGGACACCATCCGAAGCCTTGCTCCGGCTGAAGACGGCGGGGGGCTGGATGTTTTTGGCCAACTTATGACCGGACTTGAGGCTCAGTTGGGTGGCATGGGCGTGGCCTTTGGCTCATCGCTTCTGGGTCTGGCAGGCTCTTTGGTTGTCGGCCTGCTTGAGCTTTTTGCAGGTCATGGCCAGAACCGCTTTTATCAGGAGCTTGAAGACTGGCTCAGCTCCATCACCCGCGTTGGTTTCACCGCCGGGGATGATGCCACGGTTGAGCAGAACATCATGGCCGGGGTCGTGGACCACATGGCCGAACAAATGGAAACGCTGCAACAATTGTTCCGGCAATCGGACACCAACCGCGCGGTTGTGGATGAAAAATTGGGCACCCTGGCGGATGCCATCGACCGGTTGGCGACGCGCATGCAGGGTGAGGGCGGATCATCCGAGGCGCTGGACCGGATCGCCGCCGGTCAGGAGCGCATGGTCACCGTGCTTGAACAAAAAGACAGCGGCGACGGCATGGACGCCGAAAGCCGTATGCGCCTGCGGTCAATCGACGTGCAGATGTTGCGGATTCTGGAAGAAATATCTGCGGGCCGTCAGGAAACCATGGCCGAGTTGCGCCACGACATCTCGCTTCTGGCCAAGGCACTGTCCGGCCCCGTCACCCGCGCCTCTGCCGCACCGCGCCGGGTCCGTGCGCCAGATAAACCGGACGGCGGGGAGCGCTAGTCGTGGCGCTATCCCGCAGAACCGGCGCGCGGTTCCAGGGCTCGATCTGGCCCGGTTTCGTGGATGCGATGACCGGCCTTTTGCTTGTGCTGTTCTTTGTAATCACCATTTTCATGGTGGTGATGTTCGTGCTGACCGAACGAATCAGCGGTCAGGAATCCGAACTGGACACATTGTCCGGTGAGGTGGCTGCACTGGCCCGCGCCCTGGGCCTTGAAGAACGTGACAATGCGCAACTTCAGGCGCGGCTGGGCGCGCTCAGCTCATCGTTAAACGACGCCCGCGACGAAGCGTCCCGGCAGCGCGCGCTGATTTCTGCGCTGACCCGTGAACGAGATCAGCAAAACAATGAACTGGCCGCCGCGCGCACACAAATCACCGGTTTTGAAGCGCAGGTCGCCGCGCTTTTGTCGCAACGCGACGATGCGCTTGAGCGGATTGCCGGCCTTCAGGATACCCAGACCGAACTCCTGAGCGAGCAGGACGCGCTGAACCTTGCCCTTGCCAGTGCGCGTGGCGAAATTGATGCCCAAACGGAAGCCGCGCGTCTTGCCGCGGCCCGCCGTGAGGCGCTCGATGCGCTGGTGGCTGATCTGCGTGCGCGAAATGCGGAGGCGCAGGATCAGGTTGCCACTCTCACCGATCAGATCAACGAGACCAACGAGGCGCTGAGCGACGAAGAAGCCGCACGACTGGCTGAAGCGGCAGCCGCCGAGGCCCTGCGCGCCCGGCTTGAGGATGCGAATGCCGAATTGACCGCAATGACACTTGCGCTGGAGCAACAACGCAAGGAAGCCGAAGACACGCTGACCCTGCTTGCGGCGGCCCGGTCCGCACAGGGTGATCTGGATCAGCAACTTGTGCAGGCGCTGTTGCTTTTGCAAACCACCGAGGCACAGGCCAACGCGGCAGGCACGCAGGCGCAGACACAAATTTCCGAGCTTGAGCTTGAAATCGCGGCCCTGCGCGCCGCCTTGACCGAGACCCAGAATTCGCTGACCGCTGACCGTGACACGCTTCAATCAGAGCTCACGTTGTCGCAACAACAGGTCGCGGCCCTGCGTGCGCAATTGGAGGACACACAGACCGCGCTGGGTGCTGACCGGGACGCTCTTGCCGCCGAACTGGCGCTTTCCAAAGACGAAATCACGCGGCTTGCGGCGCAGTTGAGTGAGACACAGAACGCGCTGAGCGCAAGCCGCGAAACGCTGCGTGCTGAACTTGCCGCTGCTCAGAACGAAGTGGCGATACTGCGCGCGCAATTGGCCGAGACACAGACCACCCTGACAACCGACCGCGAGGCGTTGCGCGCGCAACTGGCCCGCGCACTGGCGGCCAGGCTGGCCGCTGAAACGCTGGCCAAAGATCAAACCACGGATGCGGAAAAACAGGCCGCCTTGCTGGCCGCTGCGCGCCAACAGCTCTCGCAGGAAGAGGCGACAACGGCCGAGGCGCAACGCCAGACGGAACTGTTGAACCAGCAGGTTGCCGAATTGCGGTCCCAGCTTGGCAACCTTCAGGCGCTTCTTGATGACGCCGAGGCCCGCGATGCAGCAAAATCGGTACAGCTTCAGTCCTTGGGCACCGACCTGAACACGGCGCTGGCCCGTGTTGCAGCGGAACAGCGCAAGCGCGCCGAACTGGAAGCCGCAGAACGCGCTCGGCTGGAAGCCGAGGCGAAGGTGTTGGCAGAAGAGGCAAAGGCGTTGGAGGAAGAGGCCAAACAGCTCGAAGCGCAGGCAAAGGATCTCGAACAATACCGCTCTGAATTCTTTGGCCGGTTGCGCGATGTTCTGGGCAGTCAGGAAGGAGTGCGCATCGAAGGTGACCGGTTCGTGTTTTCATCCGAGGTGCTGTTTCCGCCCGGCGGCGCGGTTCTTCAGGAAGATGGCCGCCATGAAATCGCCAAGGTGGCCAGTATCCTGCGGTCTGTTGCGGCTGACATCCCGCCTGAAATTGACTGGGTCATTCGGGTTGATGGACATACCGACAACGTGCCCTTGTCCGGGTTTGGTGAATTTGCGGACAATTGGGAGCTGAGCCAGGCACGGGCCCTGTCGGTGGTCAAATACATGATAAATTTCCTGGGCATCCCGCCTGACCGTCTCGCGGCAAATGGATTTGGTCAGTATCAGCCGATTGCGCTGGGCGACAGCGATGAAGCGCTGGCGCAAAACCGTCGGATCGAGTTGAAATTCACCGAGAAATAGGGGGCCGATCCTGCATATCGCGGGAGGTCCGGGGTCAGATCCGGGACGGATATGCCGCGCCACGGGCTTGATCTGGGGTCTCCGCCTTACTGAACCACCGCCTTTGTCTGCATCCGGTCAATTACCGTGCCGTCGCGCAGCAACGTTGCAACACCATCATAAATGCCGACCGCCCAATGCCCGCGCCGCCGGGTCTTGCCCACCGCCCGAAATGCCTGCGCCTGTCTGCGCTGTATCTCAACATCCTGCGCGATCACGGTGCCTTCCGGCCCCTCGATCGAAAGCCGCAGAATATCCCCCTTCTGCGCGCCAAAAAGGAATCCATAGACAACAACCGCAGGCGCATCTGCCGCAAGGGCGATCCTGGCGGCGGTGCCTGCCTTCACCTGCGAATACTCTGGCACCTGCGCGGCCAACCCAACGTCGATCAGCCCGCCGGGCTGATAGGCGGGCGCATCTGCCCATAGGGTGCTGTCTCCGGGGGTGGCACAGGTCAATGTGCCGTCGGGATCAAAGGGGTCGATCTTGACACCATCCTTGCGCACCGACAGATGCACATGCGGAAACTGTGCGCGCCCCGATTG
>CAXBKL010000158.1:0-6412 GCA_963976125.1 uncultured Sulfitobacter sp.
TCCGTCGACAGGACGAGGACGAACGCGATGCCCGCGCCGCCCTGACCAGGCTCGAGGCAACGATGATCCGCAGGCTCCGCGATCTGGAAAAGGTAGGGTTATGACGGATCAGAAACCGACGGAAACCGACATCATCGCGCGCAAGGCCGAGCGCATGGCCGAGGCCCGCTCCCGCCGCAGGCAAAGCGCCTGGTATGGGCTGGGTATGTTTGGCCTTGTCGGCTGGTCGGTGGCGGTTCCGGTCGTTGCGGGCATCGCCCTGGGCGTGTGGATCGACGAGCGGTGGCCCAGCGAGACCTCTTGGACATTGGTTCTGCTTCTGGCGGGGGCGACGCTGGGCTGCCTGAACGCGTGGTACTGGGTGCAGCGTGAGGGGCGAGATGACTGAGACCGCAGGACACTTCGGCCCCCAGATGCCACGGCCGGGCACACTGACGGGTCGCTACCGTCCGTGGGGGTCTGTTTGTGGCACCCCATCACATGAAGGAAAACGCAGATGATAACCGAAAACGGCATGATTGTGATGGCAGCCCTTGCAGGTGCCGGCATCGGGATCCTCTACCTTGGGCTTCTTTGGGCATCGGTGCGGGCGCTGCCCCGGCCCCGCGGTGCGGTGATATTTCTGGGATTGGGACTGCTGCGTGCCGCGCTGGCGATGGCAGCCCTTGCGGTTGCGCTTTTTCTCGACGTGCCGCCCATCGGCATTGCCGCCGCCGTTGCAGGGTTCCTGGCGACCCGGCTTGTTGCCACGCGCCGGGTTGATCCAAAAATCAGAGCGGCACAATGGAAATAAGCCCCGACAGCTGGATCGTCTACAGCTGGAACGGCTGGCAATTGAACGCGACTGTCGCGTTCACCTGGGTCATCATGGCGGTGCTGGTCGTCGGGTCGCGGGTGATCACGGCGCGCCTCGGCGAAGGTGAGACCGTCTCGCGTTGGCAGGTCCTGCTGGAAGTGGTCGTTACTGCGATCCGCGATCAGATCGACGATGTCGGTGCGGACGATCCGGGCCGCTACCTGCCCTTTATCGGCACGTTGTTCCTGTTCATCGCCACCGCCAACCTCCTGAGCATCCTGCCGGGTTACCAGCCGCCGACCGGATCGCTGTCGACCACCGCCGCGCTGGCCATTTGCGTTCTGATCGCGGTCCCGCTTTTCTCCATCTCGCGGCGCGGCCTGCTGGTTTATCTCAAAACCTACCTCCAGCCCAGTCCGCTGATGCTGCCGTTCAACCTTGTCGGCGAAATGTCCCGCACCATTGCGCTGGCTGTGCGGCTGTATGGCAACGTGATGAGCGGCACGGTGATCGTCGGCATTCTCATCAGTGTGGCACCGTTCTTCTTTCCGGTGGTCATGCAACTTCTTGGCCTGCTTACCGGCCTGATCCAGGCTTATATCTTTGCTATCCTGGCGATGGTCTACATCGCGTCGGCAAGCCGGTCGGGCCGCGCGCCCACCGAAGATGGCTTCCCCCAAACCAAACAAGGAGACTAGAATGGACCCTGCAACACTGATCGCTGCCGTCTCGATCCTGACCGCTGGCCTGACCATCGCCATCGGGTCGATCGGCCCGGCGCTGGCCGAAGGGCGCGCGGCATCGCAGGCGCTTCAGGCGATTGCGCAGCAGCCCGACGCCGCAAACACGATCACGCGGACGCTTTTTGTCAGTCTGGCAATGATCGAATCCACTGCGATCTATTGTTTTGTTGTCTCGATGATCCTGATTTTCGCCAACCCGTTCACGGAAATGTTCCAACAGGCCGCCGGGGGGTAAGATCGTGCAGATCGACTGGATCACCGTGACCGCGCAGATCGCCAATTTCCTTGTTCTGGTCTGGCTGTTGCAACGGTTTCTCTACCGGCCCATCACGCTGGCGATGGCGCGGCGGGAAGAGGAAATCGAAAAGCGGCTGGCAGAGGCAAAAACAGCCCGGCAGGAGGCCGAAAAGGAAGCCGAAACGCTGCGCCAAAGGCAAACCGGTATTGAGGACGACAAAGACCGGATACTGGACACCGCCAGACAAGAGGCGCAGTCGCTTCGCGCGCGGCTTGAGAGTGACCTGCGCAAGGATATGGAAAGCCGCCGCGAAGCCTGGCGCGCCCATCTTGAGGAGGAGCGCGAAAGCCTTGCCAGCACGCTGCAGCGGCGGGCCGGGCATCAGGTGATCGCAATCGCCGAACTGATGCTGCGCGAATATGCGCGCGCGGATCTGGCAGGCGAGATCGCAGGCGGGTTCATCGCACGCCTGGAAGAACTGGGCGACGACCGGCGCGAAAAGCTTGCCAGCGCCGCCACCCGAACCCACGGTCCGGCAAGTATCGAAAGCAGCGTTGCCCTCAAGCCGGGAACACGTGGACAGATCACCCGCGCGGTCCATCAGGCGCTTGGACGTGAAATCGACCTGCACTACCACGAGGACAAAGACATGGTGCTGGGCATGCGTCTGAGCATCGGCGAACAGACGCTGGAATGGTCCGCCGCGCGGCATCTCAAGCGGCTAGAAGGGGCTTTGGACGAGGCGATAGACAGTGCCACTGTCACAAGATCCACCTCATCTGTTGTGCGGGCCGGCTCGTCATGGACCTGATGGAGACCCTTACGGGGGGATTCTTCGACCCGCTAGAGCAGGCCCGCAAATCAGTGGATGCCGATCCGGAAATGGCTGAGATCGCGCGCATCCTGTCGGTAGGGAATGGCGTGGCCCAGGTGGCCGGTTTCACGGACCTGCACGCGGACGAACTGGTGTCCTTTCCGCATGGTGTTCTGGGCATTGCCTCGAACCTGAGACAGGACCGCATCGGGGTGATCGTGCTTGGCGATACCGACAGGCTGCGGCCCGGCGATACGTTGCGCCGCACCGGGCGGGTGGTCGACGTGCCGGTTGGTGCCTCACTTCTGGGGCGTGTCGTGGATGGTCTGGGCCGGCCCCTGGACGGGGACGGTCCCCTCGACACGGATACCCGCCATCCAATTGAGCGCCCTGCCCCGCCGATCATGCACCGCGCGCCTGTTCATGTCCCATTGCAAACCGGGATCAAGGCCATCGACGCGGCCATTCCCATCGGGCGCGGACAACGTGAATTGGTACTGGGCGACCGCCAAACCGGCAAGACCGCGATAGCGGTCGATACGATCCTCAATCAAGGCGATACGGGCGTTGTGTCGATTTACTGCGCCATCGGGCAACGCGCATCAGCGGTTGCGCGTGTCATCCGAGACCTGCGCGAGGGCGGCGCGCTGGCGCGCACAATCGTCGTCGTTGCGGGCGGTAACGACGCGCCGGGGTTGCAATTCGTGGCCCCCTATGCGGCAACCACGATGGCCGAGTATTTCATGGCAGAAGGCAGGGATGTGCTTATTGTCTATGATGATCTGACCCGCCACGCGCGCGCCTATCGCGAATTATCCCTGCTCTTGCGTCGCCCGCCGGGCCGCGAGGCTTATCCGGGCGACATTTTCTATATCCATTCCCGCCTGCTGGAACGCGCAACGCGCCTGCGCGATGAACATGGTGGCGGCTCGTTGACGGCCCTCCCCATTGTCGAAACGCAAGCCCAGAACATATCGGCCTATATTCCGACCAATCTCATCTCGATCACCGACGGTCAGGTCTATTTGTCGCCCGATCTTTTTGAAAAGGGGCAATTGCCCGCCATCGACATCGGCACATCGGTCAGCCGCGTGGGCGGCAAGGTACAATTGCCCGCATTCCGGGCGGTCGCGGGAAACCTGCGTCTGATGTATGCACAGTTCGAAGAGCTGGAAAGCTTTGCCCGCTTTGGCACGCAACTGGATGACGAAACCCGCGCCAAGCTGACGCGCGGCCAACGGGTCCGAGAGGTGCTCAAGCAGCGCGAACATCAACATCTGAGTGTCACCCAACAGATCGCAACGCTTTTGGCCGCGACGGAGGGCCTGTTTGACGACATGCCCCTCGACGACATCGCTGAGGCCGAGGCGACCGTACAGGGGGCGGTGCAACACGCCATGCCAGACCTGTGCACCCGGATCGGGAAGGGCGAAAAGATGGGGCCAGATGACCGCGATGCCTTGATCCGGACCATGCGCGAGGCGTTGGACCCTGCGAAGGATGAGGCCCAAGATGGAAACACTTGAGAGCCTGTCCGAGGCCTTGGGCACCACAAAGGACATTCAGTCCATTGTGCGAACGATGAAATCGCTTTCGGCCGTCAGCATCAGACAGTACGAGCGCGCGGAAGAGGCGCTTGCCGGGTATTCGCGCACCATTGATCTGGGCCTGTCGGCGGTGCTTGGCCAAGGGCGCTCTTTGGGCACTGCCTTCCCGGCTCCGGGACGGGACGGGACAGGACGCGACGCCTTGATTGTCATCGGATCGGATCGGGGGCTTTGCGGGCGCTACAACGACGTAGTCAGCCGCCGGGCCATTGAAGATCTGGGCGCTGCCGAAGCTGTGCTGGGCATTATCGGGGTGCGGGCGGCGGCGCGGATCGAGGCGGCGGGGCATGTGGCCGATACCCTGTTTACGGTGCCCGGATCGGTGGATGGCTTCACCGGCATCGTTCAATCGGTGATTATCACAATTGACAGATGGACCGCCGAACAGGACGTGTCACGGGTTCGCGTCGTCCATAACCGCCGCGTTGGACAAAACACCGCGCAGCCGGTGGTGCACCAGCTGCTTCCGATCCCGAAAGACGACCTTGAACGGGCCACCACCACCCGCTGGCCCGCGCGCGGATTGCCGTTCTTTCGAATGGACCGGGACGTCTTGTTATCCTGGCTGATCCGCGAGCGTCTGTTTGTGTTGCTTTACCGCGCGCTGGCCGAAGCCCTCGCAAGCGAGCACGCGACGCGGCTGGCCGCCATGCAAAACGCCGAACGAAACATCAAAGACCGTCGGGATGACCTTGCAGCGGCATTCCGGCAAAAACGACAAGAAAACATTACCCGCGAGCTTTTGGACGTTGTCGCGGGGTATGAAGCCGCGCGGCCGGTAGAATGATCTGCCTGGGCGCAGGCGCTTGCCCTTCACCCACATCGGGTCAATGACGCAGGCACCACAGCTTCAGACACTGACGCGGGGGTGCGCGGGCTTTCCACCGCTCAGGCATTCAGCCCGATCACCGCAATCCCGATGACCATCAAAACAGCCGCCCCCAACCGACGTTTCCAGTTGCCTTCCTTCAACAGCACGAAACCGATCAGCGTTGCAAAGATCACAGAGGTTTCCCGCAATGCCGAAACCGCCCCCAGGGGGGCAAAATTCTTGGCATAAAGGATCAAACCATATGCGGTCATCGACACCATGCCCCCCGCAATGCCCGTCACCCAGATTCTTGGCGGCAGGCGCGTCAGGCCGCTTCGTTTGTGCCAGCCACAATAACCCGCAATGAACAGGTGAAGAAACGCGCCCCAGGCCCAGTAACTCAGTGTATTTCCCGATAACCGCACACCAACGCCATCAACGAGGGAATAGACCGAAATGCACAGGCCCGTACTCAGCGACAGCACCAGCGCCGTCGCGCCGATCCCGGTTCTCAGCGCTTTCCAGTTGCTTAGCAGGATACCGAGGACAATCAGTCCCATCCCCGTCCAGACAAGCAGCGGCAGAACCTCGCCCAGCAGCAAGAATGCCCAAAGCGAAACAAGCGCCGGGACGATACCGCGCGCAATGGGGTAAACAACGCTCAGATCCCCATGTTGATAAGCTCGGCCCAGAAAGTAGAAGTAGCCAAAGTGCACCAGCGTGGACAGCCCGATGTAAAAGAAGCTTTCAACACTCGGCAGTGGCAGCAGCACAACCATCACCGCACCCGGCAATGTATGACCGAACGCAACCAGCCCAAGGGTGGTTGTCCGGTCCGCTGCGGTTTTCACAATTGCATTCCAAACCGCATGCAACAGCGCCGCTGACAGGATTATTGCAATGATCGACAGGGACATCGGCAGTCTTTCAAAGGGCGCTGTTCAGTCCAGCGGAAACATCGGGCACGGTGCGTTCTTATACCCCAGGGGCGTGTCGTTGGGCGTACAGGATGCTCCGTTATCACAGAAGATGATGCGCCCGATGATCGGCGCAATTTCTCGCCTTGGTCGCTGAAACCGCTGAAAATCACACTGTGCAGCTTCAGGGAACTGCTGCCCCAATCGCCCCCGGTTGCGGCTATCAATTGCGCTGATACTCTGTCAAACGCATCGCGGATCCCCATAGCGCCCGGCCCGGTGGCCGCACCGGATCGTTGGCGGGTGGAAGTTGAAGGTATTTGTCTCATGGCCGATCTTGACGCTCAGAATTTGGAAACTCACGGTGTTCAGCCTTTCAGGCAAACGGGGCGAAATAGGTAAAACATAATTCACGTCATATACTTAAGACCGAAAACGGCAGCGGTGAAATCCGAATTGACTGGGCTACTTGGCGCTTCTTTTCTG
>CAXBKL010000159.1:0-6298 GCA_963976125.1 uncultured Sulfitobacter sp.
CATAACAGATAGTTAGCACGTATCACCATCATGCGATAGTGTTAACAGGCCCTAAACAGTCTCCGGTAAAACCGGGGCGGTTCATACTGCGTCGCCGCACATCCAGTTGGTCAAGTTCATCATCGCTGAGCATCCTATCATCCGAGTAGCTACAAACCCTCTAGAACGTCTCGACCCACGGACGCACGGCAACTTCATTTGACCAGGCGCTGCGGTCTTGCTCAATCATGTGACGATAGGTGCGGGCAATGGCCTCTGGCCGCAGCATGGAGCCGGGTTTGTCGTCTGGCTCGGTCCGTCCGGGATTGAGGATGCCGCCGTCGATATTAATCCAGGCCACATGAATGCCTTTGGGATGCAGTTCCCGCGCCATGCTCTGCGCAAGGCCGCGTTGAGCGAACTTGCCCATGGCAAAGGGTGCGGACTGCGGGAAGCCTTTGACACCAGCTGAAGCACCGGTGAACAAGATGGTGCCCTTTGTGCCGTCAATGGCCTCCGCCTCCAGCATACGTCTTGCGGCGTGCTTACCTGTCAGGAAGGACCCGATCGCTGTCACATCGACGGCCCGTCGCACGTCCTCAGCAGACAGATCGGTGATTGGTCCGCGCACACGCGCCGAGGGGTTATAGATGGCGACCCTCGGCGCTTCGGGCAGGTCATCGAACAGGGCCGCGACAGCGCTTTCATCCGTTGCATCCAAAAGAACCGTGCGTGCGCCGGTTTCATCAGCAAGAGAGTGCATTTTGTCCGCGCTGCGTGCGGCGAGCGTCAAAGAGTAATCTGCCATAAGGTTCCGCGCCAGAGCAGCGGACAGCCCGTCACCTACGCCTATGATCACAACAATCGGCTTGGCCATCGAAATTTTTCTCCCTTTATTCAACAGATACTTGACCTCTGAACGAGCATGAAATACCCCATACCACGCTGAGCGGGCGTTGTGTAATGGTTAAGACCTCAGTTTTCCAAACTGAAGATGAGGGTTCGATTCCCTCCGCCCGCTCCAGAAATTGGTTTCCGACACATCACCCACTAAAGCGCATATGGTGTAAGATTAACCATTTGAAGTTAGATGATTAATTAAGATTTGGATACCTGCCTTCCAGGCTGATGATGCGGGTTCGATTCCCGCCGCCCGCTCCAGTTCCCCACGCAAACTGAGGCTGAGCCCGTTCTGGCGGTGCCAAACGGCGTCTTTTGCGGCCCGGAACCCGACAAAGCAGACTCGTTTGACATTGCAGGTGCTTGACCCCCGTGCCAAGCCACGCCAATACCGCGTGACGCAAAAAAGGGACGACTTATGGCTCGTGCGCCCGCTTCGGCACCGATGGCAACAGAAGAACGTGAAAAATCACGCCGGATCGGCGCATTGAGAGCCTTGCTGCCCTTCATGCTGCCGTATCGGTGGTTGATGATGGGTGCGATATTTGCCCTGATCGTAACGGCCTTTGTGTCGTTGACACTGCCCCTGGCGGTGCGCCGGGTGATTGACAACTTCGGCACCAACGATCCCGGCCTGCTGGATCAGTATTTTATGGCCGCGCTTGCCATTACAGGTCTGTTGGCAATCGGTACCGGCCTGCGGTATGCGCTGGTGACGCGGTTGGGTGAACGGGTCGTGGCAGATATTCGCAAGGCCGTATTTGATCGGGTAATCGGCATGAGCCCGGTGTTCTATGAACGCATCATGACCGGCGAAGTCCTGAGCCGGATCACAACCGACACTACCTTGATCTTGTCCGTCATCGGGTCGTCGGTGTCGATTGCCTTGCGCAATGCGCTGATCTTTCTTGGTGGTCTGGTGCTGATGCTGCTGACGTCGGCGAAACTGGCCGGGCTGGTTTTGTTGATCGTACCTGCGGTTGTCATTCCGATCCTGATCCTGGGACGCAGATTGCGGGTCATGTCGCGTGAAAATCAGGACTGGATTGCGGCGTCTTCAGGCAATGCCTCCGAAAGCCTGAGTGCCGTGCAGACGGTTCAGGCCTTTACCCACGAGGCGGCAAGCCGTGCACAGTTTGCCGACATGACCGAACGATCCTTTGATGCGGCGCGTCGACGGATCATGACACGGGCCGCAATGACGGTCATCGTGATCTTTCTTGTCTTTACCGGGATTGTCGGGGTTCTCTGGATAGGGGCAAATGATGTGCGCGCGGGCTCCATGTCCGCCGGCGCACTGGTCCAATTCGTGATCTACGCGGTCATGGTTGCCGGAGCCGTGGCCGCCTTGTCCGAGATATGGGGAGAATTGCAGCGCGCAGCGGGAGCCACCGAGCGGCTGGTTGAATTGCTTCAGACCGAAGACACGGTTCAGGATCCGGTGCAGGGTCAAACCTTGCCGCTGCCCGTCAACGGCCAAATTGGTTTTAATGATGTTGCCTTTGCCTATCCGGCGCGCCCAGGAGTTGCGGCCCTCGATGGGGTGACGCTGACGATCCAACCGGGTGAAACGGTGGCCTTTGTCGGCCCGTCCGGGGCGGGCAAGACCACGATCATCCAGCTTCTTTTGCGGTTCTATGACCCGATGAAAGGCAGTGTCACGCTTGATGGCGTTGATCTGCGTGACATGGCCCGTGACGTGTTCCGCCGCTCCATCGCCCTTGTCCCCCAAGACCCGGTGATCTTTGCGGCAAGTGCGGCGGACAACATCCGCTTTGGCCGCCCTGATGCCACGGACGCGGAAGTCCGCGCAGCGGCGCAGGCGGCGGCGGCACATGGGTTCATCGACGTGTTGCCGGACGGTTATGACAGCTACCTCGGCGAACGCGGCGTGATGTTGTCGGGTGGTCAAAGACAGCGTATCGCTATTGCGCGCGCGATCCTGCGCGATGCACCTGTCTTGTTGCTGGATGAAGCCACCAGCGCGCTGGATGCTGAAAGCGAACGTGCCGTTCAGGAGGCCGTGGATTTGCTGAGCGCAGACCGCACGACGCTGATCGTTGCACACCGCCTTGCCACGGTCAAGAAAGCCGACCGTATCATCGTGCTTGAAGCGGGACGGATCGTCGCACAGGGCACCCATGACGAGCTGGTTGCCAAGGGCGGGCTTTATGCCCGATTGGCACGGCTGCAATTCACTGACGGCGCGGCGGCGGCATAATTCCCCTTTTCGATTGGGTAAATGCTGCTGATATTGCCGGGGACGATCTAACATGAAGGGAATAGAGATCATGGGTTTGTGGAATTTTGTAAAAGGCGCCGGCAAGAAGGTTTTTGGCGGTGATGATGCGCCGGAAGTATCCGGTGCAGCGCTCAAGGATGAATTGAAAGATCTCGGTCTGGACGCCGAAGGGCTGGACATCACTGTTGAGGGAGATCAGGTCAAGGTCAGCGGCACTGCGGCCAGTCAGGAAATGAAGGAAAAGGTCATTCTGGCCGTGGGCAACGTCGAAGGTGTTGCCGCGGTCGAGGACGAGATCGCCGGAGGCGAAGGCGAGCCGACATTCCACACCGTGGAGAAAGGCGACACGCTTTGGGCAGTGGCGAGCAAGACCCTGGGAAATGGTGCGCGCTACACCGAGATTTTCGAGGCGAACCGCCCCATGCTCAGCGACCCGGACAAGATTTATCCCGGTCAGGTGCTGCGGATTCCAGCGGCCTGAACGGCCGTTAGCAGCATCGCTTGACGAAAAAAGCGGGAAACACTGAAATAGGGCGCGGATGGGAACACCATTCGCGCCCTATTGTCGTTACGTCACTTGCCGTCTGGCGCTCTGTCAAATCCACCTTTGCTTGCGAAAAAATGCATTTCGCCCCATGCTGACTTCAAAGTTAACAACACCGAAAAACGGTGATCAGGGGAGGAAAGACAATGCCATATGCCGGTATGGAAGACCGCGATGCAATCGAGGCGGTGGGACCGTGGGAAGACCGCGATCTGCCAAAGACGCTTTTCAGCATGCTCAATGGGACAGCTCAGAAGTTTCCACAGCACAATGCAATCAGTTTCCAATTGCTGTCCGGGCCAACGGACAAGGCCGAAACACTGAATTGGAAACAGCTGCACGGCAAGGTCAGCCAGGCGGCAAACCTTTTCCGCTCGCTGGGGATTGGTCCCAAGGATGTTGTGGCCTATGTGCTGCCAAATTGTAATGAAACCGTCCTGACCCTCTTGGGGGGCGGCGTGGCAGGAATTGCCAATCCCATCAACCCGCTGCTGGAGGCCGAACAGATCGGGTCGATCCTGCGCGAAACCAACGCCAAGGTTGTTGTGACGCTCAAGCCTTTCCCCAAGACGGATGTGGCTGAAAAGACCTCCGCTGCGGTCAAGCTGGCTCCAAACGTCAAGACGGTTCTGGAAGTTGACCTGTGCCGCTATCTGACGCCGCCAAAATCCTGGATCGTGCCCTTTATCCGCCCCAAGGGGAAGGTCGAGAACCAGGCCACCTACATGGATTTCAACAAGGAACTGGCCAAGCAATCCCCGTCGCTCAATTTTGAGGACGTGCAGGAAGACCGGGTGTGTTTTTACTTCCATACCGGCGGCACCACAGGCATGCCCAAAGTTGCGCAGCATCTATACTCTGGCACCATTTACAATGGCTGGGTCGGGGCGGAAACATTGCTGAACGAGAACGATGTGATGCTGTGCCCGCTGCCGCTTTTCCACGTGATGGCGTGTCAGGTGATGCTGATGGGCGCGCTGGCATCTGGCGCGCATTGTGTATTCCCCACACCGCAGGGGTATCGCGGCGAAGGCGTGTTCGACAACATCTGGAAGCTGGTGGAGCGCTGGAAGGTCACCTTTGTGGTATCCGTGCCAACCGCGCTTGCCGCGACCATGCAAGTGCCTGTCAACGCGGACATTTCGACCGTCAAAACAGCGTTTTCCGGCTCCGCGCCCTTGCCGTTGGAACTGTTCAAGCGGTTTGAAGAAACCACCGGCATGACCATTGTCGAAGGTTACGGCATGACCGAGGCCACCTGCCTTGTGTCGGGCAACCCGGTGGATGGTCTGAAAAAGGTCGGCTCTATCGGTATCCCGTTCCCCTATACGGACGTGAAAATTATCGTCGGCAGCGCGGACGGCGACGTCGAAGCGGGCGTGGATCAGATTGGTGAAATTGTCGTGTCCAACCCCGGTGTCTATGCGGGCAATACCTACACCGAAGAAGAAAAGAACGTCGGCCTCTACTATCAGGACAAGTACCTGAAAACCGGTGATCTGGGCCGGATTGATGAGGACGGGTATCTGTGGATTACCGGCCGGTCAAAGGATCTTATCATCCGGGGCGGCCACAACATTGATCCCGCCGAGATCGAAGAGGCGCTGCTGGGCCATGAGGCGGTCGGCTTTGCCGGTGCGGTGGGCCAGCCGGACGCCCACGCGGGCGAGGTGCCTTGCGTGTTTGTCGAACTTGTCGATGGTGCGAATACCACCGTGGAAGAGCTGGTTGCGTTCTGCAAGGACAAGGTCCACGAACGTGCGGCACACCCCAAGCATCTGAAAATAATGGATGAATTGCCCAAGACTGCCGTGGGTAAGATTTTTAAACCCGACCTGCGCAAGGATGCGATCATTCGGGTCTTTGATGAGACACTGGAAAAGGCGGGCTGTGCTGCGCGTGTGTCCCATGTTATCGACGACAAGAAACGCGGTCTGGTCGCGACCATTGCTATGAACGGTGCCCCGGTCGAAGAGGTCAACGCAGCGCTTGGTTCGTTCACGCATAAATGGGATACCGCCGCATGAGCATTGCCGACTACAGCCGCCTGTTAGACGCCGAAATGTGGGCCTATATCAGGCGGCTGGATGCGACATACCCGCCGGATGCGGTGTCTCTGGATATTGCAGGACAACGGCGTCTGTATGACGAGATGTGCGCTGTATTCCAGCAACCGCGTCCGGAGGGTGTCGGCGTTACGGACAGGCCCTATGGCGGCGTGCCGTGCCGGGAATACCGCAGCACGGACGCCGCCGTGACGGTCGTCTACTACCATGGTGGCGGGTTTGTAGTAGGGGGTCTGGACAGCCATGATGACGTCTGTGCAGAGATATGTGCACGCACGGGATACCGTGTGATTTCAGTGGATTACGGGCTGGCACCGGAGACGGTCTTTCCAGGGTGTTTCAATGATGCCTGGGCGGCGTTCGAGGCCATCACGGCAGAATGCGCCGATGACATCGTGCTGAGCGGTGACAGTGCGGGTGGTCGTCTGGCCGCAGCGGTTGCCCATGCGGCACGGCCCCTGGCGGGGGGCCGGATAGTTGGGCAGGTCTTGATCTATCCCGGCCTTGGCGGTGATCTGAAAAAGGGTTCCTATGTCGAACACGCCAATGCGCCACATCTGACCATTG
>CAXBKL010000160.1:0-6026 GCA_963976125.1 uncultured Sulfitobacter sp.
TGATCGGGGCCACCCCGCTGCAAATCGAATTGAGCCTTTTGCGCATGTCGGACCACCGCACCCGCAACACGGCGGCGGAACATATGGCGAGCTTTTACCGTCCCGTGTCCGAGGTGATGGACCAGAAGTTTGACGGTTTGATCATCACTGGTGCACCCATTGAACATTTGCCCTTCGAGGAGGTAACCTATTGGGACGAATTGTGCCGGGTCATGGCCTGGACCCAGACCCATGTGCATTCCACCTTTGGGGTCTGTTGGGGCGGCATGGCGATGATCAACCACTTTCATGGCATCCCGAAACACATTCTGGATCACAAGGCTTTTGGCTGTTTTCGGCACAAGAACCTGTTCCCGTCCTCCCCCTACTTGCGCGGTTTTTCCGATGAATGCGTGATGCCGGTCTCGCGCTGGACCGAAATGCGTCAGGCTGAAGTCGATGCCACTCCGGCGCTCGCCACCCTTCTGGGAAGCGACGAAGTTGGCCCCTGCCTGATCGAAGACCCCGCCCACCGAGCGCTTTATGTGTTCAACCACTTTGAATACGACAGCGATACTCTGAAACAGGAATACGACCGCGACGTGGCCGAAGGCACGCCAATCAACGTGCCGTGCAACTATTATCCCGATGATGATCCGAGCAAGCCGCCCAGCAACCGCTGGCGCAGCCATGCGCATCTGCTTTATGGCAACTGGATCAATGAGATATACCAGACCACACCATTTGATATGACCCTGATCGGCGCGACCTGACATGTCGCTCAAGCTGTTTGTGATCCTGGGTGCCGTCGCGGGGTTCATCGCCCTGGTCCAATGGCGGGCCGGCAGCCATGAATCCCGTGCCCGGGCCGAAACACCCCCTGCAGGCGAGATCGTCAATATCGACGGCGTGCCAGTTCACTACAAGGTGATGGGCCAGGGGCCGGACCTGATCCTGATCCACGGAGCCAGTGGCAATCTGAATGACTTCACCCTCGGTTTCACACAACGTCTGACCGGCCGCTACCGGGTGATCCTGTTCGACCGCCCGGGCCTGGGATGGACCGGGCGCCCCAAGGGCCATGGCGGGGCCTGGAACAACCGCGAGGAGACCCCGTTCGAGCAAGCCGCGCTGCTTCAGAAGGCCGCTGACCGGATCGGTGTGTCCACTCCGATCGTTCTGGGCCATTCCTTTGGCGGCATCGTGGCGCTGGCCTGGGGCCTGTCGCGCCCCGACGACACCGCCGCACTGGTGCTGGTCGCCAGCGTGGCGGAGCCCTGGCCAGGAAAACTCGGCTGGACCTATACCGTAAACGGCTCCGCCCCTGGTGGCGCGCTGTTTGTCCCGCTGATCACTGCATTTGTTCCGGAGATCTATGTGTCCACCAGCATCGAATCTATTTTTAAGCCGCAGAAGGCACCGCATGGCTATGCCGACCATATTGGCGTCGGCCTGACCCTGCGCCGTGACAGCCTGCGTGCAAATGCCCAGCAGGTGAACGCCCTGCGTCCCCACGTTGTCGACATGCAGAAATCCTATGGGTCGTTGCAGATGCCGATCGAGATGATTCACGGCGACGCGGATACAATTGTGCCACTGGACATTCACGCAAGGGTTCTGGTGCAGGATGTTCCCAACGGTGCGCTTGTTGTGCTGCCGGGTCAGGGGCATATGCCGCAGCACACCGCGCCGGACGCGGTGGAGGCCGCAATCGACCGGGCGGCAACACGTGCGGGTTTGCGTTAAGCCTCTTAACATCCCATATTGAAGAAAAGACCCACGTTCAGGAGGCCCCATGGACCTGCCCTTTGACGGCGCGATCAGCGCCTATTTCAACACCGACGCGCCCAAGGCTATCCGCGACGCCATCAGGCGCGGCGAAAAGGACGACATCCTGAGCGCCAGCTACCCGCATCCCGAACGGCTGGCCCGCAAGGTTTATGAAAAGGAACTCGCAAAACTTCAGATCGAACTGGTCAAACTGCAGGCTTGGGTCCGCGAGACCGGCACCCGCATCACCTGCGTGTTCGAAGGTCGGGATGCCGCAGGCAAGGGAGGAACCATTGGCCGGCTGCGGCAAAACCTGAACCCGCGTGCCGCGCGGGTTGTCGCCCTGTCAAAACCTACCGAAACCGAACGCACAGAGTGGTATTTCCAGAGATATATCAAACACCTGCCCTCTGCTGGCGAAATGGTGTTCTTTGACCGCTCCTGGTACAATCGCGGGGTCGTTGAACCTGTCTTCGGGTTCTGCACACCGGCGCAGAATACGCATTTCTTCCGTCAGGTCACCCCGTTTGAGGAGCAATTGGTTGATGATGGCATTCACCTTTTCAAATTTTGGCTCAACGTGGGGCGTGCCGAACAATTGCGCCGCATGCTGGCGCGCGAATCCGATCCGCTGAAACAATGGAAACTGAGCATGATCGACGTCAAGGGATTGTCGCTTTGGGATGCCTACTCCGCCGCCATCCGGAACACGCTTGACCGCTCCCACAGCAGCACCACTCCCTGGACAATTCTGCGGTCGGATGACAAGCGCCGTGCGCGGCTGAATGCCATCCGCACCATCCTCGCCGCCTTTGACTATGACCGCAAGGACGCAAGGGCAATTGGCCGGATCGACACCTCCGTCTGCGGCGGCCCGGACATCTGGGATGCCTAAGAAAGGCTATCACCACGGCAACCTGCGACAGGCTCTGATCGACGCGGCACTTGACCTGATCGAGGCGCGCGGCCCGATGGGGTTTACCCTGTCGGAAGCCGCCAAGCAGGCCGGCGTGACCCCGGCGGCAGTCTATCGCCATTTTGCCGGCCGCGAAGACCTGATTGCCGAAGCGGCCCGTCAGGGCTACGAGATTTTTGCCGATCTGATGGAATTCGCCTACCAATCGGGCAAGGGATCGGCGCTGACCGCCTTTGAGGCCACAGGCCGCGCCTACCTCGCTTTTGCGCGCAAATATCCCGGCCATTACATCGCAATGTTCGAAAGCGGCATTTCCGTGAACCGCAGCCCGGAACTGGCAAGCGTCGCCAACCGCGCCAATGGCGTGCTGGAAAAGGCCGCAAGCGATCTGAGCCAGCACATTCCCGCAGACAAACGCCCGCCGGCCTCGATGTTCAGCGCGCATATCTGGGCGATGAGCCATGGCGTTGTCGAACTTTTCGCGCGCAACTCACCGGGCCGCGCATCACCTTTCCCGCCCGAAGATCTGCTGGAAACCGGCATCGGCATTTACCTGCGCGGCCTGGGCCTTGTGCGCCCCGACGACTGACGCGGATCACCGCCCCGAGGGAGTGCACCCCCTACCGGGTCTCCCGCCTGCTTCATCTTTCAAAGTAAACTCCGGGGGGGATCGGCGCTGCGCGCCGATGGGGGGCTGGCCCCCCTGCCCGGTCGGCGCTCAAGCGCCGAAACCAAAAAGGGCCACACCCAACGGCATGGCCCTTCCTGAAAATATGCTGACAAAAACTTAACGCTTGGAGAACTGGAAGCTCTTACGCGCCTTGGCCTTACCGTATTTCTTGCGTTCAACCACCCGGCTGTCGCGGGTCAGGAACCCTGCCGCCTTCAATGCGCCGCGCAGCGAGGGATCATAAAGCTGCAATGCTTTGGAAATCCCATGCTTGACCGCGCCCGCCTGACCGGAAAGACCGCCGCCCTTGACCGTGGCAAAAACGTCAAACTGACCTTCGGTGTTGGTGATGCCAAAGGGCTGCGCCAGGATCATCTGCAAAACGGGGCGGGCAAAATAGACGTTCTGCTCCTTGCCGTTTACGGTGACCTTGCCGGAACCGGGCTTGATCCAGACGCGGGCAACCGCGTCCTTGCGCTTGCCTGTGGCATAGGACCGGCCCAATGCGTCACGCACGGGTTCACGGTCGATGATCGTTTCAACCACAACACCTTCGGCAGGTGCGAGCGTCTCGGTTGCGATGGCCTCAAGGCCTTCGAGGGATTTGATTTCGTCAGCCATGCTCATGCACTCCGCGTGTTTTTCTTGTTCATGGCCTTGACGTCCAGAACTTCGGGGCTTTGCGCCTCATGTGGGTGATCGCCACCTGCATAGACACGCAAGTTGGTCATGATCTGACGGCTCAGGCGGTTGCCGGGCAACATGCGCTTGACGGCCTGGGTCACGATACGCTCCGGATGCGCGCCCTCAAGGATCTGCGCCTTGGTGCGCTCCTTGATCCCGCCGGGATGGCCGGTGTGCCAGTAGAATTTCTCGTCCCGCTTCTTGCCGGTCATCTGGATTTTCTCGGCATTGATGACGATGACATTGTCACCGCAATCCATATGAGGCGTAAAGGATGGCTTGTGCTTGCCGCGCAGGCGCATGGCAACAATCGACGCAAGACGGCCCAGCACGACGCCTTCGGCGTCAATGATGATCCATTTCTTGTCGATGTCTGCCGGTGTTGCAGAAAAGGTTTTCATCGGTGATTCCAGTTTGGTAGTGAACGGCACCCCAAAACCTGGCGCACCCATCGTTGATGGGCGGGTTATAAACATACACCACCCCACGTCAAGCGCGGTAATCCCAATGAAAATATTTAAAAACAGTAGGTTAGAAATTAGGTATTATATTACCCCACATTTCACACATTGATCTGGTCTGCCGGATCATCCAACAGATCCCGCAATTCCGCCATGGCCCGTTCAAACCGCGCAAGGCTCACGCCACCGTTGATCGCCATGCGGACCGCATGGGGGGTCCGGGCGTCGCGCCCGGCAAATTCTTCCGCGGCCCGGATCTGGATGCCGCGTTTCTCGGCGGCCTGACAAAAGGCACTGGCGCGCCAGCCCTGCGGCAGATGCAGCCATAGAAACGGCACATCGGTCCGCCACCGCAGATCGAAACTGCCAAGCAGGTTCACTGCCACTTTGACATATTCAGCAACGCCAATCCGGCACCGCTGCATGATCTGCGGCAATTGCGGATCAGCCAACAAAGCCGCCGTCAGGTCGATCATCGGCGCGGCAAGACCAAAATACCCATGTTCAGCCGACCGGTGCAGCGGCCCGTTCATACCCCTGGGACCAATCGCACAGCCAACGCGCAACGCCGGTGAGATGGATTTCGACAAGGACGACACATACCAGCCCCGTTCAGGAGCCAGCCGCCTGTAGCCAATCCCTTCGGCCGACCCCATCCGATAACAATCGTCCTCAAGGATCTGCAGGTCATGCCGCCGGGCGATCTCGACAATCGCCTCGCGGCGGGCCATCGGGGTAAATCCGCAGCTGGGACTGTGGACCTCGGGAGATGTGCAGATGATCTGGGCCTCGGGATGCAGTTCGGCGGCCTCGGCCAACGCCTCCGGAATGATCCCGTCCCCATCCATCTTGATCGCCACAACATCGGCCCGGACCAGCTCCGCCGCCCGGCGAAACCCCGGATAGGCAAGTTCTTCTACAAAAACGATGGGACGTCTGCCACGCAGCACCGTCTGGAACACCAATAAGATCGCATTCTGCCCCCCATGAGACAGCACGATGTCCATCTCGTCCAACGCCCCGATGGGCGCCCCCTTCAGCCAGTGCACCATCGCCTGCCGCGCCGCCCTGGCGCTGCGCCTGGAGGGATAATGCATCACCCCAGATGGCGGATTTGCCGCCACGTCCGCCAGCAGCCGCCGGATCAGCTCGGCCTGCCCGCCGTTGGGCAGATGCGGGGAAAACAGGTTCACGTTTTCCGTATCCCCCCGGACATTATGGCGTACGGAATCGATTTCGATGAGATTGAGCGGCACATCCCCTGTCTTGCCGGGCGGGATGCCCTCATGGGCGGCAACAAAGGTGCCGCGGCCGATCTCGGCCACCAGAACACCGCTGTCGGTCAACACCGTATAGGCCCGCGCCACCGTGCCAGGGGTAATCCGAAGCTGCCAGGCCAGATCGCGGACGGGCGGCACCTTTTCTCCCGGCGGCAAGGCACCGGATGCGATCTGTTCCCGGATCATCGAGACAACCGCCTTGTACTTCGGACCAACTCCGGACAACCGTTCAGCAGACCAAATTGTACTCACTACAATGTTTCCCT
>CAXBKL010000161.1:0-6012 GCA_963976125.1 uncultured Sulfitobacter sp.
CCCGGCTGCATGCGAAAAATGCCCTCCTGGCGTTTTGCAGCCATCGCTTCGGCCAAGGCTTCGGGTTTGAGCAGATCAATGAATTGATCCTCCGCCCCCTGATCCACCAGCACAGGTCCGTTAAATCCGGTGTCGCGCATCAGCAGGGTTGCATCATGTCTGGCCCAGCCGCTTTCCTCTGCGCCCAGATAGGCAGTGAGCTGTTTGCGGCCCCAATCGCTTGCCGTGGGATGGGTGATCGGCGCAAAGGCCGAGACCGACAGGAACCGCCCCGGCAGGTTCATCGCCAGCGTCAGCGCCCCGTGCCCGCCCATGGAGTGCCCGGTGATGCCCTGTCGGTCCATATCAACGGCGAAATTGTCACCAATCAGCGCGGGCAGCTCGTCGGCCAGATAATCCCACATCTGGAAATGCGGGGCCCAGGGGTCTTGGGTTGCATTCACGTAGAACCCCGCCCCCTTGCCCAGATCATAGGCGTCATCATCCGCGACATCCGCGCCGCGCGGCGAGGTGTCGGGGAACACCAATGCAATGCCATGCTCCGCCGCCCAGGCCTGCGCGCTCGCCTTGGTCATGGCGTTTTCATGGGTGCAGGTCAGGCCCGACAGATACCACAACACCGGAACCGGTCCCATCTGGGCCTCTTCGGGCAGGAACAGACCAAAGGTCATCTCGCAATTGCAGGATGTTGAGGTGTGGGCATAGACCCCTTGGGTGCCGCCGAAACAGGCGTTTTCGGAAATCGTTCTCATGGCAGGCTCCTTGCTGATGTGGCGCAGGTCCAGAGCTACCCCGTCACCCAGCCAACGACAAGGCTCACCGTCAGGATGCTGGCGGCGGTCGAGACAAGGATGGCCGTGGACACCCGGATCGCCGCCACCTGGTAATGCTGCGCCAACATATAGATGTTGCCCGCCACGGGCAGGGCCGAAACCGCGATGATCACGCCGGCCTTGAACGGGTCCACCCCAAAGAGGTACAGCGCCGCGATTCCCACAAACAGCGGGTGCAGCACCAATTTGCAGAAGGTGAGCCAGCCTGCGATTTCGATCTTGTCGGGTTTGGTCAGCGCCAGAGATGCCCCGATCGCAAACAAGGCACCGGGGGTCGCGGCGCCGCCCAGAATGGCGAGAAATTCATTCAGCGGATCGGGGATCGGAATGCCGATGCCGGACCAGATAAACCCGCCCGAAATCGCCACAATCATCGGGTTTTTCAACAGGCCAAGGCCAATCGCCCTGATGGCACGCACAGGCGATTGGTCCCCCCGCGCGGCGGTAATCATGATGACGATCAGACTGGAAAAGACAATCAGATCAATCGACAGCGCAAGGACGATTGTCCCGATGGCTTCGGTCCCGAGCAGGATGGTGAGCATCGGAATGCCCAGAAACCCGGTGTTGCCGATCACCGCGCATTGCGCCTCCATCGCGGTGGTCGGCAGGTCAAGCCGACGCACGAACCCCACAATCATCGCGATGCCCCAGACAAACAGGGTGCCCCATAGATAGGCCGCCGCCAGCCGCGTATCCCAGACTTCAGCCAGCGACAGGTTGGCGGAAAACCGGAAAAGCATTGCGGAGAGGGCAAAATAGAACACGAACTTGGTCAGATAGGCGGTCGCTTCCGCCGAAAAAAACCGCGTCCGGCCCGCCCAGAATCCAAGTCCGATCAACGCAAAGAAAGGCAGTGTTTTCAGAAAGATCGCGAGCATGGGTCAGCAGTATCCAGCTATTGCCAAAGGCGCAAGCATCACCCCGACCCGATCAGCACACCGGCGGCGAAGACCAGTGCGCCGCCAAGAACCACCTGCAATGCAGCGCGGAAAAACGGGGTGTCCATGTATTTGTTCTGAATCCACGCAATTGCCCACAACTCTGCAAAGACCACGATGATTGCGGTGATGGTTGCGGTCCAGAAGTCGGGGATCAGATAGGGCAGCGCATGGCCCAGTCCGCCCAGCGTGGTCATGATGCCGGAGGCAAAGCCGCGCTTCCACGGAGAACCGCGCCCGGATAATTCGCCGTCATCCGATGCCGCTTCGGTAAAGCCCATAGAGATGCCCGCCCCGACCGAGGCGGCAAGACCCACAAGGAAGGTGGTCGATGTATCCTGTGTGGCAAAAGCGGTGGCAAAAATGGGGGCAAGCGTCGAGACCGAACCGTCCATCAGGCCCGCCAGCCCCGGCTGCACCCAGGTCAGGATGAATTGGCGATGGGCGCGGTTGTCTTCATGGTCAAGGCTGTCGGGGTCCAGATGTTCGGCGCTCAAGTCGTCTGCGGTGCTTTGATGCCCTGCCTCTGCTGCGGCCAGATCCCCCAGCAGTTTGCGCGTATCCGCGTCCTGCGTGCGGGCGGCGGCCGCCAGATAAAACCGTTCCGCATCCTGTTCCATCGCGGTGGCTTCGGCCCGGATACGCTCAAGCCCGAGGTTCTCGATCAGCCAGACCGGACGGCGGGCATAATAACCTGACACATGTTCGCGCCGAATCAGGGGAATTGTCGGGCCGAAGCGTTTCTGGTGCAGATCAATCAGGCGCTTTCGGTGCTCATCCTCTTCTGCGGCCATGCCGTCGAAAATGGCGGCGCTTTGCGGGAATTCGCCGCGCAGCCGTTCCGCGTACCCGCGATAAATGCGCGCATCGTCTTCCTCGGAAGAGATTGCCAGAGCCAGCACCTGTTGTTCGTTCAGATCCTTGAACCGCTTGCGAGAAAGGGAAAAACGCATACTGCACCTCAATACTTAGAATTATTCTAATTATGCCGTAAACTCTTCGCAACCCACCTTGCGCGAGGTCAAAGACAAATACACCTTGGAACTGAACCAATCGGTTTATATTGTCATTTTCTAATCTGACCGGAGACCTGATGACTGACCGTCCCCATAGCCTGCGCAAGGGCCGCAAATTCGATCAGGTTCTGGAAGGGGCAAGGTCGGTATTCATGTCAGACGGCTTCGAAGGGGCCAGCGTCGATGAAATCGCGCGGGTTGCCACGGTCTCCAAGGCGACGCTTTACAGTTATTTTCCCGACAAACGCCATCTGTTCATGGAAGTGGCCAATTCCGAATGCAGACGTCAAAGCCTTGAAGCGATGGACAACATCGACATGGCCGCGCCGCCGGGTGAGGTTCTAAGCCAGGCAGGCCATCACTTCTTGCGCTTCATCACCTCGACCTTCGGCTTGCAGGTCTTTCGGATTTGCGTAGCTGAGGCCGATCGGTTTCCCGAGCTGGGACGGCAATTCTATAATTCCGGGCCTGCGGTGATGCGGGCCGAAATGGCGGAGTATTTTGAAGGGGCTGTGGCGCGGGGCGAATTGCGGATTGACGATTATGGTCTGGCTGCGGATCAGTTTGGCGAGCTGTGCAAGGCCGACATATGGCCGCGTCTGATATTTGGTGTCAGCACAACAGTGGCCGACAGCGAGATGGATCGCGTCGTCGACGGTGCGGTGGAAACTTTCCTCGCGCGCTATGGCGCGTGAAGGCGGGGCAGGGGAAATCCACCCCAGCCCTGAGCCGGGGCCGCGTCGATACGCCAGGCGGTCCCGCCGGTTCAGGGTCGGGCCGGGGCGTCTATCCCTTTGGGCGGTTGTCCACGATGCGCACGGCCTTGCCCTGTGATCGGGGCACGCCGCCTACTTCTGCGGCATCCACCTTTGCGCTGATGCCGATGGTCTGTTTGATCTTCGCGCTCAGGGCCTTGGCCGCTATTGCGCGGTCCTCTGCGCTGATCGTGGCGTCGGCGGCTTCGACAAGAACGCGCATCTGGTCCATGCGGCCCGGACGGGACAATTCGATCTGAAAATGCGGCGCAAGGCCGGGCACCAGCATCAACGCTTCTTCGATCTGGGTCGGAAAGATATTCACGCCGCGCAGGATAATCATGTCGTCGCTGCGCCCCGTGACCTTTTCCATACGCCGCATGCTGCGCGCGGTGCCCGGCAACAGCCGGGTCAGATCGCGGGTACGGTAGCGGATGATCGGGAAGGCTTCTTTGGTCAGGGAGGTGAACACCAGTTCGCCCTTTTCCCCTTCGGCGACGGGTTCGCCTGTTTCTGGGTTGATGATCTCGGGGTAGAAGTGGTCCTCCCAGATGTGCAGACCGTCTTTGGTTTCGACACATTCCATTGACACGCCCGGCCCCATCACTTCGGAAAGGCCATAAATATCAACCGCGTGCATATCGAATGCCTGTTCGATCTCTTTCCGCATGGCGTTGGTCCAGGGTTCAGCACCAAAAATGCCGACCTCCAGCGAACATTCGCGCGGGTCCAGCCCCTGTGCGGCGAATTCATCGAGAATGGACAGGGAATAGGAGGGGGTGACGGTGATGCCTTTGGGTTTGAAGTCATCGATCAGGTGCACCTGTCGCGGGGTCATGCCGCCGGAAACCGGGTAGGTCGACAATCCCAGCGCATCGGCCCCCAGATGGATGCCAAGCCCGCCGGTGAACAAACCATAGCCATAGGCATTGTGCAGCATGTCGCCGGGGCGCATGCCGGCAGCGCGCAGAGAGCGCGCGACGACGCTGCCCCAGTTGTCCAGATCTCGCTTGGTATAGCCCACAACCGTTGGCTGCCCGGTGGTGCCGGAGGACGCATGGATGCGCGCGACCTGCTCGCGCGGGACTGCGAACATGTCAAAGGGGTAATTGTCACGCAGATTGGTTTTTATGGTGAAGGGAAATTTCGCCAGATCGCTCAGGTCGTGCAGATCGTCAGGATGCACCCCGGCGGCATCGAAGCTGTGTTTGTAGAACGGCACATTGTCGTAGGCATGGCGCAGAGACCATTTCATGCGCTCAAGTTGCAGGGCGGCTATCTCGTCCCGGCTGGCGATTTCAATCGGGTCCAGTGTGTTCTTGGCGGGGGTCAGGTCTTTCATGCGGTGTGGTCCTCTTCGGGGAAATGCTGTCCATTGACGGTCCGTGACAGACCACGGAACAAGGCGACACTGCGTCCATCCGCACCGGTGACGGTTACATCATAGACGCCGGAGCGGCCCGAGAGGGAAACTTCTGTCGCGGTGGCGGTCAATGTCTCGCCTTCCTTGCCGGGGGCAAGATAGGTGATCTGGTTCTGCTGGGCGACCGCGTTGCGGTTGTGGGAATTGCAGGCAAAGGCAAACGCGCTGTCGGCCAATGCAAAGATGAACCCGCCGTGGCAGATGTCGTGGCCGTTCAACATGTCAGGCCGTACTTTCATCGTCATCACGGCGGTGCCCGGACCCACGGTCTTGATCTGCATCCCAAGACCGGGGGAGGCGCGGTCCCTGGCGAACATAAGCTCTGCGCATTTGGCCGCGCGGTCTTGAGGTGTCATGGGGAAATTCTCTCGTGTTTCATTTTTCGGGACTTTTGCACTTCTTTGTAACGCTTTCAATCCCAATGCTGGGGGAATGGGGTCTTGATTTGGCGGGGGAAGGGCGCAACTATCCTGTCATGACACTTCACACCCCCCCGCAAATCGCCCGCTTTGAGCGCCCACCGGAGCAGGTTGCGTTTCACCGCACGGAACTGTCGGTGATTCTGTCGCTATATGGGCGCATGGTTGCTGCGGGAGAATGGCGTGACTACGGCATTTCATGCCTGCGCGAAGTTGCGGTGTTTTCCGTGTTTCGCCGGACTGCTGAAATCCCGCTGTACCGGATCGAAAAGCGGCCCAAGCTGCGCAACAAGCAGGGCATGTATGCGGTTGTCGGCACGGGCGGTCAGGTGTTGCGCCGGGGGCATGATCTGAAATCGGTGCTGCGGGTGCTGGAGCGCAAGTTGATCCGCGCGGTCGAGTAACAGTGGATCTCGGGATCCGGGCAACCTGTGGTGTTCATAGCCTTCGGTGCGCAGTGACCGGGCCGTCGCCGTTGGTTGCGATACGGGCGATGGCGTCCGCAATGGGTTCGAGAGTGGTCGACATGCTGCCCGCGTTGGCATGGATCAGTGTATCGGGGTCCACCACCAGCGCCACGTGACCTTTCCAGAACAACAGATCATTGCGCCGGTAAGGCGCGGTC
>CAXBKL010000162.1:0-5904 GCA_963976125.1 uncultured Sulfitobacter sp.
AACACCCCCCGAGATCTCTGGTCTGGCAGCGCCAGACCCTCTGGGATGGTAAGGCCCGAGGCCGCCCACCGCCTCGGTCAATTCCCGGCCTTGCGGCACCCTGCCCTCCCGCGAAGAGGCGTCAAGCCGATGAGCATTGGCATTCAAACAGAAACGGGGCGGCGTTCTTTACATCCTCCCAGAGCAATCTCTGCAACACGCGATGCCCGGACGGTTCCCCAATGCGTTGAAACGAACCATTTCACGCGGCATCAGACGACGCAGGTTTTCCCAAGGAGTGCGCTAAAAAGGCACATCATCACAGCCAGACAGAAACCGGGAGACAACCTTCTTCACGCCGGCCTTCTCAAATTCGATCTCCAACTTGTCGCCTTCGATCCCGATCACCGCCCCATAGCCGAACTTTTGGTGAAACACCCGTTCGCCCATGACAAAACTCGACACCGCATTCATGTCGATGGTCACATGCCGGCTCTCCCTGGGCTGGCCAACACCCCGATCTCCGGCGCGGGCCTGCAACCGCCGCCAACCAGGAGAGTTGTAGACATTCGCCTCCGCAGCCTGATCGTGCAGGGTCGATGTCGGGGCCGCCGCCCCGTATCCTCCGCCATAAAGACCCGGCGGCGTCAGCACCTCCACATGTTCTGCGGGCAATTCATCAATGAACCGGGACGGCATCGAGGATTGCCATTGCCCGAACACCCGACGATTGGCCGCAAACGACACCGTGCAGATCGCCTCGGCCCGCGTGATCCCCACGTAGGCCAACCGCCTTTCCTCTTCCAACCCCTTGATGCCGCTTTCGTCCATCGACCGCTGCGATGGGAAAAGACCGTCCTCCCAACCCGGCAGGAATACCGCCGGAAACTCCAGCCCCTTGGCGGCATGCAGCGTCATGATGCTGACTTTTTCGCCACCCTCGTCGCTTTCGTTGTCCATAATCAGGCTGACGTGCTCCAAAAAACCCTGCAGGTTCTCGAACTGCTCCAACGCCTTGACCAGTTCCTTGAGATTCTCCAGCCGCCCCGGCGCTTCAGGCGTCTTGTCGTTCTGCCACATGCCGGTATAGCCGCTTTCATCGAGAATGATTTCGGCCAGCTCAACATGACTGACCTGCGGTGGCCCATAGTCAATCTGCGCCCAGTCGATGCCGTCATCAAGCACACTCTCATCGGGTTGCACGTCACGAACCGGCCCGCGCAGCATCTTGTTCCACCGATCAACCCCGTCGATCAACCGTCGAAGCTGCGCAGCGCCCCTGCCGCCCAACCCGTCATCCGCCAGCAGAATGCGCGCGCCCTCCACAAGGTTCACCCCGTGCTGGCGCGCCGTGACTTGAATTTTCTGCTGGGCAACATCACCCAGACCCCGCTTGGGCGTATTCACGATCCGCTCAAAGGCCAGATCGTCATCGGGGCTGGTCACAACGCGGAAATAGGCCATCGCATCGCGGATCTCCATCCGCTCGTAAAATCGCGGCCCCCCGATCACGCGGTAGGGCAAACCGATGGTCAGGAACCGATCCTCAAAGGCGCGCATCTGATGGCTGGCGCGCACAAGGATCGCCATGTCATCCAATCCCACCGATTCCATCCCGCGCGTGCCGCCCTGCATGGCCTCGACCTCGTCGCCGATCCATCGGGCCTCTTCCTCACCGTCCCAATGGCCGATCAGGCGCACTTTTTCACCCTGATCCCGCTCGGTCCAGAGCGTCTTGCCGAGCCGTCCCTCATTGCCCGCAATCACACCCGATGCCGCGGCCAGAATATGGGGGGTGGAGCGGTAATTCTGCTCCAGCTTGACCACATGGGCGCCGGGAAAATCCGTCTCGAACCGCAGGATGTTGCCCACTTCGGCCCCGCGCCAGCCATAGATCGACTGATCATCATCGCCCACACAGCAGATGTTCTTGTGTCCCTGCGCCAGCAAGCGCAGCCACAGGTACTGCGCCACGTTGGTGTCCTGATATTCATCCACCAGAATATACTTGAACCAACGCTGATATTGTTCCAGCACATCTGCATGGGTCTGAAAGATCGCGACCACATGTAACAGCAGATCGCCAAAATCAACCGCGTTCAATTCCTTCAACCGCGCCTGATACTGCGCATAAAGCACCGCACCACGATGGTTATACGCTCCGCCATCCGCCGCCGGTACCTTGTCCGGCGTCAGCGCACGATTCTTCCAGCCATCAATGATCCCCGCCAGCATCCGCGCAGGCCAGCGTTTGTCGTCAATCCCGTCCGCCCGCACCAATTGCTTTAACAGCCGCAGTTGGTCGTCGGTGTCCAGAATGGTGAAATTCGACTTCAATCCAACCAGTTCCGCGTGCCGCCGCAACAGTTTCACACAGATTGCATGAAACGTGCCGAGCCAGGGCATGCCCTCGATCTGCTGACCCAGCATGGCACCAACGCGATTCTTCATCTCCCGCGCCGCCTTGTTGGTGAACGTCACCGCCAAAATCTCATTGGGGCGTGCGCGCCCGGTGTTCATCAAATGCACAATCCGCGCCGTCAGCGCCTTGGTCTTGCCCGTCCCTGCCCCCGCCAACATCAAAACCGGCCCATCCATCTGTTCAACGGCGGCCCGCTGGGCAGGGTTCAACCCCTCCAGATAGGGCTGTGGCCGTGCCGCCATGGCCCGTGCGGACAGGGATGCGCCTTCAAAGGCGTCCATTTCATCAAAACTGCTCATGCGGGCCAACCTAACGGGATTCCCTGAAAAGGGAAAGTCCGTGTTCGCGAGATGTTCCCCTCCGATGCCCTCTGGGACGGTGGGCCTGCAGACTTTGGCGGCGCATCCTTCACAACGCCCACCTGCGAACCGCCCCCCCTGTCTCCCCGCGCGACCAGAAACATCACATGCGGCGCAGCCGCGCCTCAGGATCACGCGCTGGACAATGTCCACACCTTTGCCGCAAATACAGCCATGGACCTGCACGCCACATATCCCGCCCTTTCCGACCTGCGCGCCCGCGCCCGACGTCGCATTCCCAAATTTGTCTGGGAATACCTCGACAGCGGCACCGGATCAGAAGCCACAAAGGCGCGCAACCGCACCGCACTGGACGGGATCGGCATGATGCCTTCGGTTCTGGACGGGGAATTCACACCGGACCTGTCGACAACACTTTTTGGACATCCCATGCCCCTGCCTTTTGGTATCGCCCCCATTGGCATGTCCGGTCTGATCTGGCCCGGCGCAGAGCCGCTGTTGGCGCAGGCCGGGGCGGCACATGGAATTCCCTATACGCTTTCGACCGTCGCCACCCAAAGCCCCGAAGACATTGCCCCCCACCTCGGTCCACAGGCGTGGTTTCAGATGTATCCGCCGCGCGATCCCGATATTCGCACCGATATGCTGACCCGCGCCAGAACCGCCGGGTTCAGCACGCTGATCCTGACAGTCGATGTGCCTTATGCGTCGCGGCGCGAGCGGCAGGTGCGCTCGGGTCTGACCAATCCGCCGAAATTGACCCCCCGCCTGCTGACCCAGATCGCAACGCGCCCTGCCTGGGCCCTGGCCACCGCGAAACGCGGCATGCCGCATATGCGTGGGCTGGACAAATACGCAAATGCCGCAACCCGGGGCCTCTCTCCCACGGCACATGTGGGATACCTTTTGCGCACCGCACCGGATTGGGATTACGTCAGTTGGCTGCGGGACGCCTGGGACGGGCCGTTTGTCGTGAAAGGCATCCTGCGCGCACCGGATGCGGTGCGACTGGATCAGATGGGCGTTGATGCACTCTGGGTGTCGAACCATGCGGGCCGGCAATTTGACGGCGCACCGGCGTCAATCGAGGCGCTGCCTGCAATCCGGGCCGCCACCGCCCTGCCGCTGATCTTCGACAGCGGCATCGAGTCCGGTCTCGACATCCTGCGCGCACTGGCGCTGGGGGCTGATTTTGTCATGCTGGGCCGCGCGTTCCATTTTGCGCTCGGCGCCCTGGGGGCAAAGGGGGTCGATCACCTGATTGACATCCTCGCCAGGGACATGGCGGCCAACATGGGCCAATTGGGGGCCAGAGACCTCAAGTCCCTGCCAGATACGGTTCTATTGGCCTAAGATGCCCTTAGGTCACCTTGGTGGCCGCCCGACATCCCGAGCGAGGCTCAAAAAACCTTTCACAAATGTTACAAATACGCAGTAGCGGGTATTGCGCTGCACCGCAGCACCCTTACAGTGCCGCCAGATCGAAAGCCAAAGGACTGCCAGCCCATGCCCGATTTCTCAAAGATCCTGATTGCCAACCGCGGCGAAATTGCCATCCGCATCATGCGGGCTGCCAACGAGATGGGCAAAAAGACGGTCGCGGTCTATGCCGAAGAGGACAAGCTCGGCCTGCACCGCTTCAAGGCAGACGAGGCATATCGCATTGGCGAGGGGCTTGGCCCGGTTGCCGCCTACCTGTCGATTGACGAAATCATCCGTGTCGCCAAGGCATCTGGCGCAGACGCAATCCACCCAGGGTATGGATTGCTCAGCGAAAACCCCGATTTTGTGGACGCCTGCGAGAACAACGGTATCACCTTCATTGGCCCGCGCAGCGATACCATGCTCGCATTGGGCGACAAGGCATCTGCCCGCCGCGTTGCTGTTGAGGCCGGCGTGCCGGTGATCCCCGCAACAAAGGTGCTTGGCGATGACATGGATGCGATCCGCAAGGAAGCGGCCGACGTGGGCTATCCGTTCATGCTCAAGGCGTCCTGGGGCGGCGGCGGGCGCGGCATGCGGCCCATCTACGATGAAAGCGAGCTTGAAGAAAAGATCCTGGAAGGGCGCCGCGAGGCCGAAGCGGCCTTTGGCAATGGCGAAGGCTATCTGGAAAAGATGATCCTCAAGGCGCGCCACGTCGAAGTGCAGATCCTTGGCGATAAACATGGTGACATCTACCACCTGTTTGAACGCGACTGTTCGGTCCAGCGCCGCAATCAAAAGGTCGTGGAACGCGCCCCGGCCCCTTATCTCAGCGAAGAACAACGCGCCGAAATCTGCGCCCTTGGCCGCAAGATCTGCGCCCATGTGGGGTATGAATGCGCAGGCACCGTCGAATTCCTGATGGATATGGCGGACGACAAATTCTACTTCATCGAAGTGAACCCGCGCGTACAGGTCGAACACACCGTCACCGAAGAAGTCACCGGCATCGACATCGTGCAGGCGCAAATTCTGATCGCGGAAGGCAAGACCATTGCCGAGGCCACTGGCAAAGCCTCACAGGACGATATTGTCCTCACCGGCCATGCCCTGCAAACCCGCATCACAACCGAAGACCCGCTGAACAATTTCATCCCCGATTATGGCCGGATCACAGCATTCCGCGAGGCCACGGGCATGGGCATCCGCCTTGACGGAGGCACGGCCTATTCCGGCGGCGTCATCACCCGCTACTACGACAGCCTTTTGATGAAGGTCACGGCCAAGGCCCAGACGCCAGAAGCCGCCATCGCACGCATGGACCGCGCTCTGCGCGAATTCCGCATCCGGGGCGTGGCCACCAACATCGCCTTTGTTGAAAACCTGCTCAAACACCCCACGTTCCTCGACAACACCTACCACACCAAATTCATCGACGAGACGCCCGGGCTGTTCCAATTCAAGAAACGCCGCGACCGCGCCACCAAGGTGCTGGTCTATATCGCCGACATCACCGTGAACGGCCATACCGAAACCAAGGGCCATGCCCGACTGGGCGCGCTTGTCCGCGACCCCAAGCCGCCCATGAACCGTGCCGAGCCGATGATGGGCACCCGCAACCTGCTGGAACAAAAAGGCCCGAAAGCGGTGGCCGACTGGATGGGCCAACAGCGCCAGCTTCTGATCACCGACACCACCATGCGCGACGGGCACCAGTCGCTGCTGGCGACCCGCATGCGCAGCCACGACATGATCAAG
>CAXBKL010000163.1:0-5900 GCA_963976125.1 uncultured Sulfitobacter sp.
CGCTGCAAAGCCTGCGCGCGGTCGCGTCGAACCCGAGGGGATTACGGAAGTGTGGCGATTCCGCTCAATGGTGTGATCTTCACGCCGACTGCGTTCGTTGGGCGGCCGTTGCCCAGGTACGACCCCGCATCAGAACCGATTTCATCAACGAGAAGAGCAGTCGAACGCGGCAAGACCAGTGATCTTGCAGACCCAACCGCCTCGCCGCGGGCAATTTTGTCCAAAGGTGGAACCCTACGGCCCTGTCATCCGCCAAAGCCCGATCATGCCGTTTCCCCCCAAATTCCGTCTTTGAAGAAAGTCCTATTGTTACAATTGATACAGAGCGCGACATCAAGGCGATACGTTGGGCAGTTAAACCTGTTTCATCAACAATGACCAATCCAGAAAAGGGACCAGAACATGAAACGGACTTCACTTTTTGCAGCACTTGTCTTGGCCACAGGTATGTCCCTGGGCAGCATTGCCGCCGCTGAACGCCCGGCGCAGACCAACCTTGTCGACAACGGCCTGAACCTGAACGGCATCGTCATCAACGGTTTCGCCCTGAACGGCTGGCACCTCAACGGCATCGTCTTCAACGGACTGAACATCAATGGAAGGCGCCTGAACGGTATTGCGTTGAACGGGCGCTATTTCAACGGCTTAAAGTGGAACGGAGCCACACCACGTGCCGCCGCAACCAACCCCTTCCTTGGCCTCGATCAGGCGCCGCTGGGCCAGTGAAAGGACTGTTGCCGGGCGTTCTGCTTCTGACGCTTGGCGCGTCACAGGTAGCGTCACAGGGGCGGATCGCCATAGACAACCCTGCGCTGATGGCAACAGCGCAGGCGCGTCAACAGCTCAAATACCTTGCCTCCTGCGCCCTGGACCCCGATACCACCCTGTACGGCGTCCAAGATGGGCAGACCTATGAGTTCCCCGGCGGCATGGGGCTGGCCCCGGCCTGGAGCACGCGGGCGCTCACCCTGGCCGAACGTCGGTGGGTATCGGCCTGTATCCTGGCGCGGACCAATGCCTTTGGGGTCTCTGTCCAGATTTCGATGCGGGCGACTGACACGGCTTTTGCAAGCCTCTCTGCCACCCCTGACGAAATCAACAGTCACTCGCTCTATGAAGGGGCGTTTTATGGTGATCTGTTTGCCGAACAGGCTACCGCCTTTGTCTGTGTCGGTTCGAACCACGCGTCTGACCAACAGGCCAGAGCCAGGCGGCAGCGTGTCTGCACGGATGTGGCACAGGACGGCTCCGCCCTAACCCAGTGCGGATTTGTCCAGACGGGCCTGTGCCCGACCGGCTCCCCGCCGGAGGTGGACGGCGTCACCTGGCCTCAGGTGATCCACGTATGGCTTGCAGGCAATGACCCAACGTAAAGGCTGTGCTAGCCTCGGATCCAGAATGCGACTGGCAGGACGGATTGGCACGTGACACTACCCCAACAGGACAGCGCCACACGGCACATTGATTTTACATTGGCCCTCAGATGTGTGGGCTCGCTGGAGCCGCTGGGACTGACCCGCCGGGAACAGCAGGAGCTGGAAACCGCCCAATTGCACCGGATCGCCGTCATGGCCCCCGGCCTGACTGCGCTCACAATCGTGACTGTTGCGGTGCCGCCGCTCATTTTTCATGGGATCAACGGCTTGGAGGGGATGCGCGAAACGCTTCCCTGGATGGCGGTTGTTGTTCTGGGCGCATTGGCACTCTGCGCCTTCATCTGGCCGATGCGGAAACTCGACGCGGTTACGGATGCGGCAAAACTGGCGCGCAAACGCAAACAACTGCATCTGGTATCGGTGGTGGCCCTGTTCTGTGTCGGCTCGGTTGTTGTATTGGTCCGGCCCGGCATTGCGGAAACGGCACAGGGGATTTTCCTGCTGACCTATATCACCTTTGTCGGAATGGCCGCATTTGCCTGCACAATAATCGCGTCCTATTCCAATCCGCTGACCTCGGCGGGTGCGCTGCTGGGCTTGACCACGCCTTTCATGATCGCAAGCGTGCTGAATACCCCAACCTACGCCCCCTATCTGGTGGCGTTCTTGTTGATCTATACGGCCTGTTTCTGGTTGCTGGGTCTGAACGCCTTTCAGAACTTTCTACAGCTTGAGGTGAACAGCCTGGAACGACAACGGCAGCGTGACGTAATAACGCTTTTGCTGGGCGAATTTGAGGCGCAATCGTCGGACTGGGTCTGGGAAACCGACGCCGATGGTATCCTGACCCACGTGCCCAATCAGATGGTGCGCGCCTCCGGGGGATCAGCGCGGCAGGGTGTCCCGCTCTTTGGGCTGGCGCCTGGCAACGCACATGGCGCATGGCCCGCCATGCAGGACGCAATCCGGGCCGGGCGGTCGTTCCGAAAGCTCGAGGTCAGCTTTGACGCCAGTGGTGGCACGAAGCATTGGGTCATGTCGGGTGCGCCACGGCGCGAGGAACGCGGTGGATACCGCGGCGTCGGATCGGACGTGACCGAACAGGTAGACGCGCGGCAGGCGCAGGAAGAAGCCGATCTGCTGGTCCGCTCGATTGTCGAAGCCAGCCCCACCACATTTCTGGTGTCGCGCGTGGAGGACGGCAAGGTCATCTACCAGCCGCCGATGTCGCGGGACCGCTTTGGCGACATCGAGACGACGCTGAAATTCTTTACCGATCCCAAAGACCGGGTCGACTATCTGGACGCCTTGCTGCCCACCGGCGTGCTCAACGAATACCCGGTACGGTTCAGACGCCAGGACGGGTCAATCATGGATGGTCTGACATCCGCGCGGGTGATCGAATACCGGGGCGAACAGGTCATCATATCCTCTACCCGCGACATCACGGAACTGAAGGCTATGGAAACAGAACTCGAGAACCAGCGCGCCATCACCCGACAGAACGAAAAGATGTCCGCCCTTGGGGGGTTGCTTGCCGGCATTTCCCATGAGCTGAGCAACCCGCTGTCCATTGTCGCGGGATATGCGCTGATGCTGCGCGAACAGATCGACGATCCCGGCCTTGTCCAAAAGGTCGATCGGATCGAGGAAGCGGCTGATCGGTGTTCGCGCATTGTCAAAACCTTCCTGTCCATCGCCCGCGAGCGCCCTACCGAACTGAACCGCTGTGATCTGAACGAGGTGGTCCGAACGGCATGGGACGTGGCGGGCGGCGATTTTCGCAAATCCGGGGGGCTGGGCCTCCTGTCGCTTGACCCAGACCTGCCAGAGGTTGAAATTGACGAGGATCAGGTGGTGCAGGTGTTTTCAAATCTCATTCTGAACGCCGGGCAGGCCATGTCCGAGCAAGATACCCGCCAAGAGCAGGCGCGGCTGACCATCACCAGCGCCCATCACGCCACCGACGGCGAGGTGGTTGTCACGGTTGCCGATACCGGTCCGGGTATTCCGGACCATATCGTCGAACGCATTTTCGAGCCATTTTTCACGACCAAACCCGTGGGCACCGGAACCGGCATTGGTCTTGCACTCAGCCACCGGATCATTGCGGCCCACAAGGGCCGGATCACCGTCAGATCCGAGCCCGGACAGGGGGCGGCGTTTTCGGTGCATTTGCCCGCCCGTCATGACAGTGGAGATCAGCCATGAGCACCCCCCAAAAGAAACGCATCGTGATTTGTGATGACGAAACCCACCTGCGCGAAATGGTCGGTGAATATCTGGAGGCACGCGGATATGACGTTCTTCAGGCCGAGGATGCCGCGGCCCTGCACGCGACACTGCGCCAGTCCGCCCCCGATCTTATATTGCTCGATGTCACCATGCCGGGAGAAGACGGGCTGAGCGCGCTGCGCACCCTGCGCGGCGAACACCGAACACCGGTCATCATGCTGACGGCCTCGGCAGATGTGGTCGACCGGGTGGTCGGCCTTGAAATGGGGGCCGACGATTATCTGGGCAAGCCGGTCGATCTGCGCGAGCTTGAGGCACGGATCAAGGCCGCGTTGCGTCGGTCGGGTGCCATGACCCCATCGGAGACGGCACCCGCCGGGGGCGACACGATCCCCTTTGGCACCTTTCAACTGGATGTGACTGGGAAACGGCTTTTTGACGCCACGGGCACGGAAATCGCGATAACGGCGATGGAAATCCGGCTGTTGATCGTGTTTGCCGAACACCGGGGCCGGGTCTTGAACCGCGATCAACTGCTTGAGATGGCACATGAAAAAAGCTGGGAACCGTTCGACCGATCCATCGACCTGCGCATTTCCCGGCTGCGACGCAAGATCGAGGCCAACCCCGCCAAACCCGAAATCATCCGAACCGTGCGGGGGATCGGATATATCTTTGGCTAGCTGTGAGGTCTCAAACACCAGGGCGCGTCTTGGCCCGCCGGCCACGACCAGTTGTTGCCGGGCGTGGCAATACCGTTGACAACCAACGGCGCACTGACCCAATCTGATCCAATGCCTTCGGCGCGATCCGGTGGCGACCCAAGGAGCCAAGCGCCATGCAAATCACATCCATCATCCGACGTGCAGCCCAGACCAATCCAAACGGAATTGCGACGATTTTTGAAGATCGGCAACAAAGCTGGCGTACGATGCTGGACCGCGTTGCGCGGCTGGCGGGCGCGTTGCAGGCTTTGGGCATGAAGCCGGGCGACCGGGTGGCGATGTTGTCGCTGAATTCCGACCGCTACATCGAGTATTACTATGCGGTGGTCTGGGGCGGCGGCGCGATGATGCCGATGAACATCCGCTGGGCCGCTGCGGAATGCGCCTATGCGCTCAATGATGCGGGGGCTGAAATCCTGATTGTCGATGATGCCTTCAAGGGGGTAGCGGCACAGGTAGAGCCATTGGCGTCAGGTCTGAAAACCCTGATCTACGCCGGTGATGCGGAAACACCTGAAGGCATGCACAATTACGAGGACATTCTGGCAGCCGCTGAACCTGCACCGGATGCCGGGCGCGCGGGCGACGATCTGGCCGGGGTGTTCTATACCGGCGGCACAACCGGGTTTCCCAAGGGTGTGATGCTGTCTCATACCAACTTCTATGTTGGCGGTGTCTCTAACGCGCAGGAGATCAACCTGCGGGACGGCACGGTTTACCTGCATGCGGCCCCGATGTTTCATATTGCAGACCTCGTCTGGTTTGCCGCGCTGACCTTTGTTGCCGGCACCCATGTGGTAATCCCGATGTTCACCCCTGACGGCACCCTTGCAGCCATTGAAAAGCACCGCCCAAGTCAAACCCTGCTGGTGCCTGTCATGCTGCAAATGGTCCTCAACAGCGAAAAGCTCGCGCAGACCGACATCTCGTCGCTGACTCAGATCACCTATGGTGCCTCGCCAATCACCGAAGCGGTACTGAGAGAGGCTTTTGACAAGTTCCCCAACGCCAGCTTTGTGCAGGCCTTCGGGCAAACGGAGCTTAGCCCCGTGGCGACCATATTGTCGGCTGATTATCACGTTCTGGACGGTCCGAAGTCAGGCAAGCTGCGCTCGGCGGGGCGGGCCACCCGCGTCTGTGAGATCCGCATCGTTGATGAAGATATGGGCGACGTTCCTCAAGGCGATGTTGGCCAGATCGCCGTCAAGGGGCCGATAACAATGCTTGGCTATTGGAACAAACCCGAGACTACAGCACAGACCATTCGCGACGGTTGGGTATTGACCGGGGATGCAGGATATATGGACGAAGACGGGTTCATATTCCTCATGGACCGGGTCAAGGACATGATCGTCTCTGGGGGGGAAAACGTCTATTCCGCCGAGGTTGAAAATGCGCTGGGTCAGCATCCGGCGGTCGCCACCAGCGCCGTGATCGGCATCCCAAGCACGCAATGGGGCGAAAGCGTACATGCCATCGTCATCCTTCATCCCGACGCATCGGCAAGTCCGGAAAGGGATCAGTCCGGTATTCGATGGTGCGGGGACATTTGTAGCCTGCAATC
>CAXBKL010000164.1:0-5899 GCA_963976125.1 uncultured Sulfitobacter sp.
TGGCCCGAGATGGCCCGCAGGCTCGCCGCGACCTGGCGCAATTCATCGCCGTTCAGGTCCATTCGGGGCAGACCATCCAGAAAACAATCCTTTCGGATCTTGCGGTAGGCCTCGCACAGGGCCGCACCCGTTTCCGATGCGCTGTAGAAAACTTCCTTGCCACGCTTGTCCGCCTCTATCAACCCGGACTTGAGCAGCTTGCGCAGCGCATAGTTGACGGTATGCGTGTCCTCTATATTGAGCAGGAAACAGATGTCGGTCAGCCGCTTTTCGCGGCCCCGGTGATTGGTGTTGTGCAACACCAGTATCTCCAGCGCGGTCAAATCGCCGTTTCCCGCCGCCGCCATGCACCGCGACATCCAGCGGGTAAAGGCATTGTAAGCAATAATCATCCCGTATTCGAGTTCTGATGCCTCCCACCCTTCACCTTCGGCTAGGTGGCGCGATGAAACAATGCGCCGGTCGGGCAGGGGTTTTGGGGCTTCGGTCATGGGGGTTCTCCGCTGCGACATATCCGAAACGCTAACAAATTACGCGCTTTTTGCAAGCGAAAGGGCGGCGATGACCCCACTTCAACGCGGGAGTCCATGCCGCTATCCGCGTCGCACTGGCCGTAAGTGACGTCCATGCATACCGCAAGAGCTCTACATATAGTGGTGTGGCCCATCACGGCTACCAAATCACGCGGAGGCATCGGACCGGCCGTCACATCAAGGTCAATTTGCAACACGTTGGAATCTGTCATATTTCCGGGCTTTCTCTGCTGAACCCCCTTTGCTAGAGTCACAGTAATAAAAAACGATTGAGGCAGTGGGCAGGCAATGAAAACGGGCTTTCGAGGCACGTTTGTCATCAGCTGGTCGCAAACAGAGATTGACGGTCTTGAGGCCGCGCCGGTGCAAGCTCTCACAGAAGGGGCGGCATGGGCATGGCGCGGGGACGCGGTGCGGGTCGATGGTCCGGGCGATGTTTTGCGGTTGGACGAGGCGGACGGCGCAGAGAATCTGCGCAAACGGGCGGCGCGCATGGTGCATCGTCTGGTAGGCGCGGCACTGGATCACGACAGGGCAGCTGTCAAGAAATCCACACCGCCAGCACGCGAATATATGCCCTTGATGGACAACAGCTTTGTTGTGGCCGATGGCGGCCAAAGCTATACTGTCACCCTGATCGAGGTTGGCGGCGGCAGACAGCCGTTGTTGATGTTTCTCGATGAATTGCCCCCCCGCGACAGCGAACTCTGGGTCGTTCATCACACCCTTGGCACGTTGTCGGGTCAGTCGGATGCGCCCGGTCACGGCGGCGTGATCTGTTTTACGCCCGGCACCCGTATTCGCACCGGTCAGGGCCTGCGCCTGATCGAAGACCTGCGCGAGGGAGATCTGGTTCAGACCAAGGACAACGGAGTGCAGCCGATCCGCTGGATCGGCAGCCGCCGCATGTCCGGTGCGCGGCTTTTTGCCATGCCGCATTTGCGGCCTGTGCGGGTGCGCGCAGGTCTGTTCGGGGATGGCATTCCCGACGATGATCTGATCGTGTCGCCCGAACATCGGCTTTTGATAAAGGGTCCGGTGGCCGAGGATCTGTTCAACACCTCCGAGGTACTGGTCGCGGCAAAGGATCTGGTTGATGGCCATATGGTGCTGGGCGATCTGAAGCCCCGCGAGGTGACATATATCCACCTGCTGTTCGATCAGCATCAGGTCATGTGGGCAAACGGTGTGGAGACAGAAAGCTTCCACCCCGCCTCTGCGGCGCTTGCCTCGCTTGATGATGAGGATCGCGCACGGCTGCTGGCCAGCCACCCCGATCTGGCATTTGATCCGCACACCTACGGCAGCTTTGCCCGCCGAAACCTGTCCTCTTCCGAGGCGGCCATTCTTGGCCATGCCGCCTAGAAGTCTGATGCGATGAGGCAATGAGGCGTATCGAGATTGGATTTCTGGCTCGGTTGCCCGGATTTCACACAGGCAGTCGCAGGCTGTAAGGCCGTTGGGGGCCTTCAGCCGACCTGCTGGGTGATCTGCACCTAATGCACCTCCCGGTAGGGGTGGTACCCCCGTAGAACGGGTAACCGGCCCCATTGCCCTGAACCGCACTGGGCAGGGGCCCCTGACCACGACGGCGGCATGGCCAACACGGGCATTTGGTTTGGCCCGCAATTTCCCGTCACGACCGTCTTGCGTGAACCTCCCCAGAGGAAGGATGCGTCAGCCTGTCCAGGGATGGTGCACCCTATGTCAGCCGGGTGCAGTGCCTCTTACCATAGAATGCCGATCCGAAGCGCGTCGTAGATCGCGGCGTGGATGTTGCGCGACGACACCGCATCGCCAATGCGGTAGAGGTCGAAGGGCGCGTCCGCATCGCGTTGCGGGAAGGGGTGGGGCGTCTGTGCGAGCAAAGCGTCCTGATCGACCTCACCATGATTGCGCGACAGGGGCTTGAGATCGAAATAGAGCTCGTCGAGGGGGATCGTCCCCTGATTTACGATGACCTGATCGAAGTTCCTTGTCTCCACATGATCCGAATAATCCGTTCCAATCCGCGCCGTCAGAAGGTTGCCGTCGTGCGCCACTGACTTCAGCGTGCGTGTCACGGTAAAGATCGCGTCCTTGTCCTGCAGGCTTCGCATATAGGGCACGAGATTCATCGCCATGACCTCTGGCGCAAAGCTGCGGTCGCGGGTCATGATCTCCACGCGGCCACCTGCCTCCACGATCTTTTCTGCGGCCATCAGTGCGGTATGATCGCCGGCATCGTCGTAGATCAACACATTCTCACCCGCAGTGGCATCGCCTGACAGGATGTCCCAGCCGCTGATGGCCAGATCCCCACCGGCGTCCAGAATGGTCACTTCCGGCAACCCACCTGTGGCGACAATTACCATGTCCGGCGACAATGCGGTGATGTCGGTGGCCTCTGCAAAGAGGTTGAAGTGGAACGTCACATCACGCGCGGCGCATTGCGCCATGCGCCAGTCGATAATGCCGATCATCTCGGCCCGGCGTCTGGTCTGCGCCGTCAGGCGGATCTGGCCGCCGGGGTCGGCTGCGGCCTCGAACACCGTGACGTCATGGCCGCGTTCCGCCGCGACCCGAGCAGCCTCCAGTCCTGCGGGACCAGCCCCCACAATCACGACCTTTTTGGGCGTCTCAGCGGGGGCGATGGTATGGGGTATCGACAATTCGCGGCCCGTGGCGGGGTTGTGGATACATAGTGCATCACCTGCCTGATAAATCCGGTCGAGACAATAGGTGGCCCCAACACAGGGGCGGATGTCGGCCTCGCGCCCTTGAACCACTTTTTTGACGATATGCGGGTCGGCCATATGCGCGCGGGTCATCCCCACCATGTCCAGAAGCCCCGCGGAAATCGCGTGCCGCGCCGTGGCCACATCGGGGATACGGGCAGCGTGGAACGTGGGCATGCCGGTTTCCGCCCGGACCTTGCCTGCAAAATCGAGATGAGGGGCATATTTCATCCCCTGCACGGGGATCACGTCGGTCATTGCGGGATCGGTGTGGATGCGGCCCCGGATCACATTGAGGAAATCGACCTGTCCACAGTCCCGGAGCCGCCGGGCGATTTCCAGCCCCTCATCTTCTGTGATGCCACCCTTTTCCACTTCGTCGGCGGTATACCGGACACCCACGATAAACTCTGTTCCGACACGCTTGCGCACTGCGTCAAGCACATCAAAACCAAAGCGCAGCCGCGCGTCCAGATCGCCGCCCCAGGGTTCTGGCATCTCATTGGTGAATGGCGACCAGAATTGGTCAATCAGGTGGCCGTAGGCCTGCAATTCGATCCCATCCAGACCCGCCGCCTGCATCCTTTCGGCGGCATCGGCATAATCCGTGATGATGCGCTCAATCTCAAAATCCTCAAGCTTCTTTGGAAACGCCCGATGGGCCGGTTCGCGTTGATGCGAGGACGAGACCGAGGGCAGCCAGTCGCCCTTGTTCCATCCGGTGCGGCGGCCAAGATGGGTCAGCTGGATCATCACCGCACAGCCGTGTTCGTGGCAGGCATCGCTGAGCCTGCGCATCCACGGCACAACTTCGTCGCGGTAAGCGAGGACGTTGTTGAAAACCGGCGGGCTGTTGCGGCTGACTGTTGCTGATCCTGCCGTCATGGTCAGCGCCACGCCTGCCTTGGCGCGTTCCTCGTGGTAGGCGCGGTATCGGTCCTTGGGCATGCCGTCTTCGGGATAGGCGGGTTCGTGGCTGGTGGTCATCACCCGGTTTTTCAGGGTCAGATGCTTGAGCTTGAAGGGCTGAAGGACGGGGTCGTTGCTCATTGAACTGTTCCTTTGTCAGGTTTTTGCAAGGCAGCTTCGCCTTTACCAATGGGGTGGCGATATGAGGTGGAGGACGCCAAGAACCGGCCGGATAAGACATCGGACGCCGTTGGGGCGTTTGCGGCCCTCGAAGGTGTCACGGTTGCCTTCACGCATTTACCCTCCTTTGCGCGAAGAGCTGCGCAAGAAACATCGCTGCGGGTCATTAGAGTATTCAATCTGTATCGACACAAGAAGAGTCTCTTCACCGAACGCATCCTCAAGCCCCAGCATAGCAGATCAGCGCAGTTTCAGTCTGAAACTGGACGGCTGTGCCTCTGAAAATGGGCTGATCGGCGTGAACCGAGGGGCACCCGCTGCATCACGGCGCCGTCGGCAGGGCAATGTCCGCAAGAGTGGCCTTGTCCAGATCCGCAAGAAACGCGGCTTCGGCAGAGCGCAGGCGCGCTTTCAAGCGGCATCGCCCGTCAAGCGAACAGGCCTCATGTCCCGGCCCGAAACACGCGACCAGCGGCTGATCCTCTTCCAAAAGGCGGATAACGTCGCCCAGCCCGATGTCACTCGGCGCCATAGACAACGTCGCACCACCGCGACCGCCGCGCCGTGTCTTGACGACACCCGCCCTGGACAGCTTTTGCATGATCTTGCTGAGGTGATTGCGCGACAGACCCAGATCATCGGCCAGCTCCGCCGTCGAAAAGCCGCGCTCGGGGGTGTCGGCCATGCGCATCAACATGCGCAGCCCAAAATCAGTAAAGGATGTAAGGCGCATCTGAACCTCGCAATTGAATACGTATTTACAATACCCATTAATGGCCATACTGCAATGCCAAGACATCAAACCCAAGGGCGATCGGATGAGTGGTACGGCAAAACAGATGCGCGCATGGACGGGGCCTGCACTACTGAGTTTTGGTTTCAGACCGTTCTTTCTGGGCGCGTCGATCTGGGCAGTTGTTGCAATGGCACTCTGGGGGTTGATGCTTGCGGGCTATGTCACCATCCCATCCGGGTTTGACCCGGTCTCATGGCACGCACATGCCTTTGTCTTTGGTTATCTCCAGGCGGTGATTGCCGGTTTCCTATTGACGGCCGTTCCAAACTGGACCGGACGTTTGCCGATTGTCGGCTGGCCGCTTGGCGCGCTTTTCGGGCTTTGGGTGATTGGACGGATTGCGGTGCTGTTTTCTGCACAATTCTCGCCGGTCGTGGTTGCGATGGTGGATCTGGCGATGCCTCTTGCACTTGCCGCTGGCATTGGCCGGGAAATTGTTGTGGGCAAGAACTGGCGCAATCTGATTGTTCTGGCCCTGCTGCTGGTCCTGCTGCTTGGCAATGCGGTCTTTCACTGGGAGGCGGGGCAGGGGGGCTATGCCGCGCAAGGTTACGGGCTTCGCATCGGCCTTGGTGCCGCGATCATGATGATTACCGTGATTGGCGGACGTGTTGTGCCATCCTTTACACGCAATTGGGTGGTCAAGCAGGGTCTGGAACAGCGCCCCGCACCGCCGATGCAACGCTTCGACAAGGGCGCGCTTCTGGCTTTGCTGGCGACCCTGATCCTGTGGGTTGCCGCGCCGACGTCTATGGTGACAGGTG
>CAXBKL010000165.1:0-5783 GCA_963976125.1 uncultured Sulfitobacter sp.
CGTCCTTGAGGATGGTTTTCAGTTCTTGTGCTTCAAGCAGTGTCAGACCAACGATGTCTTCTGCCAGTTTCTTCAGATCAGCCATGTTTAGCTCTTTCCGTTAACGATATGTGTGTTCCAACGTGTTGCTTCAACCAACCCGCCGGTTTGACGATATGCCTTACGCAGCCTTGTCCTCGATCGTGGACAAGATGGATGCGATATTGCTTGCAGGTGCGCCAATGGCCCCGGCGATGTTGGATGCAGGTGCGCCCAGCATGCCCGCGATGGTGGAGATAAGCTCCTCCCGCGAAGGCATCTTGGACACGGCTTCAACACCGGCGGCGTCCAGAGCATTCTCACCCATTGCACCACCGAGGATCACAAACTTGTTGTTTTCCTTGGCGTACTCCTGAGCAACCTTGGCCGCGGCCACAGGATCCTCAGAATAGGTCAGAACGGTCATACCCGTCAGAAGCGAAGTGATGCTTTCGCATGGCTTCCCTTCAAGGGCGATTTTGGCGAGCCTGTTCTTGGCAACACGCACGGCCCCGCCTGCGTTACGCGCACGCAAACGAAGGTCCTGCATTTCGGCAACTGTCAGACCGACGTAGTGGCTAACCACAACAACGCCAGAGCTTTCAAAGATTTGGCCGAGCTCGTCGACCAACTGTTCTTTTTGTGCTCTATCCACAGTTTCACTCCAGTAAGGGAGGGTTGCCCCTCCGGCTCAGTTCTGCCGGGACTGACGGTCCCGACAATCGGGTCCTTACGGGGTCCTGCGCATCGCTGCGGATGGCCAAGACAAGGGGCATCCGAAGAAAATCTGCTCTACCCGTCTCAGGCAGGAATTATGCGGATCAAATCACCGCACCCACCGTCTCGGACGAATCGGGGGCTTGCGCGACGAATCACGCAAACCCCACCGCATGCTGATCTATGCCAGTGCAAGAAAAATTTAAAGTGCAAAGTGCACCCTTCACGCGGCGCGCCGTACAGAGCGCCGGTAATTCGACCGCGCAACATAGGTATGGGCCGGCCATCCGGCAATGTCATGCACGGCGAATTCCAGAACCGGCGCGTCATAGCGAGACAGCTGCCGTGTCCGGCTGCATATCCCCGAATGACCCGGCGAATATTTATATACGGCGCCTCAATTCTTGTTTTTGCAGGCCACTTCACCTGCCCCCGCCTTCAACGCACAAAAGCCGACCCTTAGGTCGGCTTGTCGCTGTCGTTTGAGCGCACCACAGCCTAGCTGGGTTCGGGGCGCTTCTGGAACACGATGGTGCGGATGCGCTCGCGCTTGCGTTTGCCACCCTCAAGCACCGCGACAACCTCGCCGATGTCATTGTGTTCAGTGTTCAGCAGGTCCACCAGCCCCTCTTCGGAAATGCCACAGGGGTCCAGTGTGCTGATCTGGTCGGGCATGAAGTCCTGTGCATGGTCCAGCATCATCACGCCACCCGGCGACAGGCAGGACGTCCACGCCACAAAGGCTTTCTTGGGGTCATAGGAATGGTCCCAGGAGTTTGAATAGATGAAATCCGTCTGGCCAAGCCATTCGGGTTTGACCTCGTGAAAGTCCCATTGAATCGTATGGGGAAACTGATCGGCGGTATCGGAAATCTCTGTGCCGATGACATCCGCATCGCCGGGCAGGTGATCGCGGAACCATGTCTGCTCAAACCCCTGGCGGGTGCCGTGACAAATGCCGGTCCTGGGCGTCAGTCCCAGCGACAGCATATGATCCGACAGCAGCTTGATATGCCCCTCCGGCACCCACTGCCAGTCCAGTTTGTACTTGTTGCCGCGCGTCTGCACCTCCTTGTAGAGGCCATAGTCAAACTTGCCGTCCTTCTCAAACGACACCTTGCGCAACTCACCGTCCTGCGTGATCGGCAGGTCGGCGGCATTCTGTTTGACAAATTGTTTGAACGCCCGGCGCTTGTCGCGGCGTGTTTCTTCCATGGTCTACCTCAATCTTTTTCTTTTAGAGGTAGCATAGGCTGCGATTGCTCACCAAACGCTAAAAGGCGGACCTACTGGCCCGCCTTTTGTTTGTCGTGCGATAGCAACACCCCGATGGGGCTACCAATCGTTATTCGGCTGTCGCGTTTTCCACGGCAACCGATACCCCTGGGCCCATGGTCGAGCTGAGGTTGATCTTCTTCATGTAGGTGCCTTTGGAACCGGATGGCTTGGCCTTGGCCACGGCACCCACAAAGGCGCGGATGTTTTCGACCAGCTTGCCTTCGTCAAAGGACAGTTTACCAACGCCTGCGTGTACAACACCGCCTTTTTCGGCCTTGAACTGCACTTCGCCGCCCTTGGCCGCTTTGACCGCGTCTGCGACGTCCATGGTCACTGTACCAACTTTGGGGTTTGGCATCAGATTGCGAGGACCAAGCACTTTGCCCAAACGACCAACGATTGGCATCATGTCAGGCGTTGCAATGCAGCGATCGAATTCGATCTTGCCGGACTGCACGATTTCCATGAGGTCTTCTGCGCCCACGATGTCGGCACCTGCCGCCGTTGCTTCTTCGGCTTTGGGACCACGGGCGAACACAGCAACACGCATGGTTTTGCCAGTGCCATTGGGCAGACCGACAACACCGCGAACCATCTGGTCCGCGTGGCGTGGGTCAACACCAAGGTTCATCGCGATTTCGATGGTCTCATCGAATTTCACGTTCGAGTTACCTTTGATCAGCGCAACCGCTTCTTCAATGGTGACGTCTTCTTTGCCTGCAAATGCTTCGCGTGCGGCGCGGGTGCGTTTTCCAAGTTTAGCCATCTTACTTCACCTCGATGCCCATGGACCGGGCAGAGCCCAGAATGATTTTCATCGCCTGTTCCACGTCATGCGCGGACAGATCAGCCATCTTCGCTTCCGCAATCTCGCGCAACTGCTTGGGCGTCACGTACCCAACGGTTTCACGCGATGGCGTTTTCGCGCCGGACGTCAGCTTGGCCGCTTTTTTCAGGTAGTAGGACGCAGGCGGCGTCTTGATGTCCATCGTAAAGGACTTGTCCTGATAATAGCTGATCACGGTCGGGCAAGGGGCGCCCGGCTCAAGGTCTGCTGTCTTTGCGTTGAACGCTTTGCAGAATTCCATGATATTGATGCCGCGCTGACCCAGCGCTGGCCCCACGGGTGGGGACGGGTTTGCTTGACCCGCTTTGACTTGCAACTTCATCGTACCGACGAGTTTCTTGGCCATTGGCCTTCTCCTTTTCAACGCCCCCCGGTCGCGACCACGGGGCTGATATGTTGCGTGGTCCGGTTTGCGCGCCGCGGCGCGCGTGCCTCCCACGATGGTGAGTCGCCTTTGCGGGCGATTGGCGTGGATTATAGGGGGTTGGGGGGCTTTGCAAGGGTTGGGTTTGAGGATGGGATGGAAGGCAGGTGTGACGTTCAGGACTCATAACCAGAATATGACGGTTGCAGCGAGGGCGATTGCTGACAGGAATACTTTGGGACACCCCCGTCATTATCCGGGCGAACACACCCATGGCCGCCCTGCACCACCACATCACAACAACGTTCCGGAACGAAAAAGCGCCCCGCAGTTTCCCGCGCGGCGCTCTGTTTCAGGCACCCGAAGTCTTCAAAGACTTCGGACCGATTTCTTCAAAGAAATCGTTACCCTTTTTCTTCCACAATCTCGACCATGTGGCTGATCTTGTTGATCATGCCGCGCACGCTTGGTGTATCTTCAAGCTCACGGGTCTTGTGCATCTTGTTCAGGCCCAGACCGATCAGCGTTGCACGCTGTTTGGCGGGGCGGCGGATCGGGGAGCCGATCTGCTTGACGACAATTGTCTTAGCCATGGTTTAGGCCTCCTCGGTTGCAGGTGCCGCTGGTGCATCTGTCTTGGGCAGGATGTCCGCCACTTTCTTGCCGCGACGCTGTGCGACGGAGCGCGGGGAAGATTCCTTGCGCAAGCCGTCCATTGTGGCACGGATCATGTTGTACGGGTTCTGTGAACCGATGGACTTGGACACAACGTCCTTGATGCCCAGCATTTCGAACACGGCACGCATTGGACCACCGGCGATGATCCCGGTACCTTCCGGTGCTGTCCGCATCACCACTTTACCGGCGCCATGACGGCCTTCCATGTCGTGGTGCAATGTCCGACCTTCGCGCAGCTGCACGCGGATCATCTGACGCTTGGCCTGCTCCGTGGCCTTGCGGATCGCCTCGGGCACCTCTTTGGCTTTACCCTTGCCAAAACCAACGCGACCTTTCTGGTCACCGACAACTACCAACGCGGCGAAGCCAAAGCGCTTACCACCCTTAACGGTCTTGGACACGCGGTTGATGGCGACCAGGCGGTCGGCAAATTCCGGTGTTTCGTCACGATCGCGGCGCGGGCCGCGACGGTTTTCACGTTCTGCCATGAGAACATCCTTTTATGGTGGGCAAGCGCCCGTTTGTCTCAATCCTGGTGGACCAGAATGGTCCCCGGATCATCGAGGCGGCCCCGGCGGAGCCGCCTTCAGGTTGTTTAGATCTTCAAACCGCCTTCGCGGGCCGCTTCTGCAAGTGCTTTTACCTTGCCGTGGAACAGGAAACCGCCCCGGTCAAAGTATGCTTCTTCAACACCGGCCTTCTTGGCGCGCTCGGCGATTGCCGCACCCACCTTGGTGGCCGCTTCGATGTTGTTCTTGCCAACAACGCCCAGATCCTTTTCGAGCGTCGATGCGGCGGCCAATGTCTTGCCGTTCACGTCGTCGATCAACTGAACCGAGATGTTCTTGTTGGAGCGATGCACGCTGAGGCGCGGACGCCCAGCGTTTACGCGGCGAAGTTTGTTCCGAACGCGCAGGCGGCGTTTGATGAACAGTTGTCTTTTGCTGTTTGCCATCTTCTTGCGTCCTTACTTCTTCTTGCCTTCTTTGCGGAAGATGAACTCGCCCTTGTAGCGGATGCCCTTGCCTTTGTAAGGCTCGGGCTTGCGCCACGCACGGATGTTCGCGGCAACCTGACCAACAAGCTGTTCGTCAATGCCTTCCACAATGATTTCGGTCTGCTTTGGCGCAGTGACAGTCACACCTTCCGGTGCGGTGTAATCCACGTCATGTGACAGGCCGAGGTTCAGTTTCAGCGTGTTACCCTGCATTTGCGCACGATAACCAACACCCTGGATCTCCAGCTCTTTCTTGAAGCCTTCGGTCACGCCGGTCACAAGGTTGCTCACCATCGTGCGGGACATGCCCCACTGCTGGCGCGCGCGCTTGGACTTGCCCCGAGGGGTGATGTGCACAACGTTGTCTTCCACTTTCAGGTCAACATCGTCGGTCGCCTTGAAGCTGCGGGTGCCCTTTGGGCCCTTCACTTCGATGGACTGGCCGCTGACGGATGCGGATACACCGCTGGGCAGCTCAACCGGTTTTTTACCAATACGAGACATGAAGCTCTCCTTAGAATACGGTGCAGAGCACTTCGCCGCCAACATTGGCGCTGCGTGCTGCGGCATCCGACATCACACCCTGCGGGGTGGAGACAATCGACACACCCAGACCCTGACGGACCTGTGGAATGTCTTGTGCGCCCATATAGACGCGGCGACCGGGCTTGGACACCCGCTTCAACTCACGAATAACAGGTTCGCCCTCGTAGTACTTGAGGCTGATTTCAATGGCGGGGTGGCCATCGGCGCCCGTCGTTGCTTCATACCCGCGGATGTAACCTTCATCAGCCAGCACATCCAGAACCCAGGCACGCAGCTTGGACGCTGGTGTCAGGACGGTGGATTTGCCGCGCATCGAAGAGTTACGGATGCGTGTCAGC
>CAXBKL010000166.1:0-5761 GCA_963976125.1 uncultured Sulfitobacter sp.
GAGTTGATTGTCGGGAGTGATGCGTTGACACGCGATGCCGCCTATGAGCTGCTTGTCGCGGCAGGTGATAAGCCGGTCAAGATCACGTCAGACGTCCGCGACGCGGCGCTTGAGGCGCATATCGACGGTGGCCGCATCGCAGGGTATCCCGTGGCGCAATTGTTCACCGAAGCCGCGCGCAATAGAGCATATGATGCGCTTGCCGAACGCGACTTGGCCGCGCCGCGAGTGACACAATCGGACATCGACGCAAGCCTTGCCAGTTACCGGTTCTTTGACGTCTATGAAGAGCCGTCCCAAGCGGTGACCAATGCCGCGACGGCGGCCCTTGCCGCATCCGAGACCCGCGTAGCGATCAGCCAGGCGGCCGATCTGGGCCTTGATGCCCTGTCACTCGCTTCGATCTATTTCCTTGCTGCGATTGGCCTTGCGATCACCTTTGGCGTGATGGGCGTGATCAACATGGCACATGGAGAATTCATCATGATGGGCGCATATACCGGCTATGTCGTGCAGCTTTTTGTGACCAACCACACCGCCTCTATCCTGATCGCGGTGCCCTTGGCCTTTGCCGTGACGTTTGCCGCCGGTGTTGCGCTGGAGCGCCTTGTTGTGCGCTGGCTCTACCACCGTCCGCTCGAGACTTTGCTGGCGACCTTTGGTGTCTCTATCGCGTTGCAACAACTGGCAAAAAACATCTTTGGAACACAGGCCCGCCCGCTGACTTCTCCGGCGTGGCTGGACGGCGCGTGGGTCATCAACGACGTGATGTCCATCAGCTATATCCGCATCGCCATCTTCGTTCTCGCCCTGCTGTTTCTGGCATTGTTCCTGTTCATCATGAAACGCACGCGCCTTGGGTTAGAGACACGTGCGGTCACACAGAATCCGGCGATGGCGGCAAGCATGGGCATCAATCCTGATCGCGTGAACATGCTGACCTTCGGTCTTGGCTCGGGCATTGCCGGCATCGCAGGTGTCGCCATCGGCTTGTTCGCCAAGGTGACATCCGAAATGGGCAACGACTACATCGTGCAAAGCTTCATGACGGTGGTTGTCGGCGGTGTCGGCAACATCTGGGGCACGCTGGCGGGGGCGGCAATGATCGGCGGTTTCCAGAAAGGTGTCGAGTTCCTGAACCCCTCAAACACACTGGCGGCACAAACCTATATGATCATCTTCATCATCATCTTCATCCAATTCCGGCCAAGGGGCATCATCGCCCTAAAAGGCCGCGCGGCGGGGGATTGAGACCATGCACAGATCCTTCATCTCACGCAATCCATCGGTCCTGGTCTTTCTCAGCCTGCTCGCGCTGTTCACGCTGGTTGTCACAATATTGTCAGAAGGGTTCGGCGTGGGCCTCATATCGACGAGTTTCGTCAAGGTGTTGGGCAAGACATTGTGCCTGGCCCTGATCGCCATCGCGATGGACCTGATCTGGGGCTACACCGGCATCCTGTCACTGGGTCACTTCGCGTTCTTCGGCCTTGGCGGTTACATGATCGGCATGTGGCTGATGTACGAGCGCACCCGCCAGATCGTTGTGCACTCCCTGTCCGAAGGGGTATTGCCCCCGACCCCCGAAGAAATCACCTCTGGTATCGGCAATCAGATTTTCGGCGTTGTGGGCAGCACCGACTTCCCCCTGATCTGGGCCTTCGCCGACAGCCTGCTGCTACAACTGGCCTTTGTGGTCCTGGTCCCCGGCATCCTCGCGCTTGTGTTCGGCTGGCTTGCCTTTCGCAGCCGTGTGACGGGCGTGTACCTGTCGATCCTGACCCAAGCCATGACGCTGGGCCTGTCCCTCTATCTTTTCCAGAACGCCAGCGGTTTGAGGGGCAACAACGGCCTGTCCGGCCTGCAAAATTTGCCGGGCGTTACGGCGCCGCAATCTGTGGTCTCGTTGTGGTTCTTCTGGGCCTCTGCCCTGGCGCTCGCGCTTGGCTACCTGCTGGTCGCCTGGCTTGTCTCCGGCAAATTCGGGTCCGTCATTCGCGGCATCCGCGACAATGAGGCGCGGGTGCGGTTCTTGGGGTATTCGGTCGAAACTTACAAGCTGGTCGTATTTACCCTGACCGCCTGTATCTCGGGCATCGCGGGCGCTTTGTATTACCCCCAAGCAGGCATCATCAACCCTGCCGAGGTCGCCCCCATTGCCTCAATCTACCTTGCCGTATGGGTGGCCATTGGCGGACGTGGGAGGCTCTATGGTGCGGTGATCGGCACCGCTTTTGTCAGCCTTGTCTCAAGCTGGTTCACGGGAGGTCAGGCACCGGATGTGTCGTTGGGTTTCTACACGGTCAAATGGGTGGACTGGTGGCTTGTTCTGCTGGGCCTGAGCTTTGTTCTGGTCACCCTCTACGCGCCGAATGGCATGGGCGGACTGATTGACTTGTTGAAACGCAAACGCAGGGATACCGAACTATGAGTACCCTTCTGGAAGTCTCGGGCGTTACCGTCAGCTTTGACGGATTTCGCGCCATCAACAATCTGTCGTTCCAGATCGCAGAGGCAGAGTTACGCGCCGTGATCGGGCCGAATGGCGCGGGCAAAACGACGTTTATGGACATCATCACAGGCAAGACGCGGCCCGATGCGGGGCACATCCTGTGGGGTGAGAAAAGCCTGTCCCTCATCGGCATGTCGGAGGCCAAGATCGCCCAGGCGGGCATCGGCCGAAAGTTCCAAAAGCCAACCGTCTTTGAGGAGCAGACGGTGCAGGAGAACCTGATGATGGCCCTGCGTAAAGATCGTGCGCCCCTGGCGGTGCTGTTTTTCAAACCCTCGCCGATGGATTTCGCCCGCGTCGAAGACCTTGCCGAGCAGATCGGGTTGAGCGACGCCCTGTTGCGCGTTTCCGGAGAGTTGAGTCATGGGCAAAAGCAATGGCTGGAGATCGGCATGTTGCTGGCCCAGGAACCCCAATTGCTGTTGGTCGATGAACCGGCTGCGGGCATGACGCCAGCCGAACGGGAAAAGACCACCGCCATCCTGGTCGAGGCGGCCAAGACCCGCGCGGTGGTGGTGGTCGAACACGATATGGAGTTTGTCAGACGTCTGGATTGCAAGGTCATCGTGCTGCACGAAGGCGCGGTTTTGGCCGAAGGATCATTGGATCACGTGACCAAAAACCAAGACGTCATCGACGTCTATCTGGGGCGTTAGGATATGTTGAACATAAAAGACCTCACCTTGCATTACGGAAACTCGCAAATCCTCCATGACATCTCAATGCATGCAAAGTTGGGCGAAGTGACCTGTGTGATGGGCACCAATGGTGTCGGAAAGACAAGTCTGCTGAGGGCGATTTCAGGCACGCATCCGCGTTCGGGTGGCGCGATTACCTTTGACGGCAAAAGTTTGGGGCAAATGGCGGCACATCAGATGGCGCTCATGGGTGTCGGCTATGTGCCTCAGGGGCGCGATATATTCCCTTTGCTGACAGTGCGTGAAAACCTGCAAACAGGATTTTCCTGCCTGCCAAAGTCAGAGCATTTTATCCCGGACGACATATTTGAGCTGTTTCCGGTTCTGAACGAAATGGCGCACCGCCGGGGCGGCGACCTATCAGGAGGTCAGCAACAACAACTGGCGATTGCGCGGGCGCTGATAACAAAGCCGAAATTGCTGCTGCTGGATGAACCAACGGAAGGCATCCAGCCCAATATCATTCAGCACATCGGGAAGGTCATCAGCCTCCTGCGGGACCGAGGCGACATGGCGATTGTTCTGGTCGAGCAGTATTTTGATTTCGCATTCGAACTGGCGGATCAGATTGTCATTCTGCGGCGTGGCAAGGTGATTGAAAATGCGTCAAAAAACGAGACCAGGCGTGAGAATGTTCTCAGCCTCGTGTCAGTCTGATCTGGACGTGGCTTTTCCCGACGCGCCCGGTCCGGCACCGTCCATCCGTCGCACTACCCCGCGCAACAACTCAGCTTGGCCACATCCTTGTCGAAAGTCTGCGCAGCAAGCTTTAGCCCCTCGACGGTGGTCAGATAGGGAAAGATCGTTTCGCCCAGCGCCTTGGTGGTCATGCCCATCTTGAGCGCCATCGCCAGCGTCTGAATTGAATCCGCCCCTTCCGGTGCCACAATCTGACCACCCAGCAGCCGGTCGGTCTTGGCATCCGCCACCAGCTTGATCAGTCCGCGCGTGTCGCGCGCCGCAAGCGCACGTGGCACATTGTCGAGCCCGATCACGCTGGTCTTGGTCTCAAAGCCTGCCTTGAGCGCCTGTACCTCGCTGAGGCCGACGCCCGCGACGTGTGGATCGGTGAACACAACCCAGGGCATCGCGGCGTTGTCATAGCGCATCGGTTCCAGTCCCAGCGCATTGTTCACCGCCACCTTGGCACCATAGGCGGCCATATAGACGAATTGATCACGGTCAGTCACGTCGCCAGCGGCGAAAACACTGGCCCGTGTTGTGGCCATGTCGGAACCGACCACAATGGCACCGCGTCGATCCGTCTGAATGCCAAGCGCCGCCACGCCCAACCCGTCGGTATTGGCCACGCGGCCCGTTGTCGCCACCAGGCGCGCAGCGGTCAGGGTGAGAGGGACGCCGTCCCGCTCGATGGTCAGCGCCACGCCACCATCTTGGGCCGCAACCGCGCGATAACTCAGGCCGGTTTCAATTCGGATGCCTTCGGCGCGCATGGCACTCGCCAGCGCCTCGGCCACTTCCGGTTCGGCACCGGGCAACAGCCGCGAGCGGGTGACGAGCGTCACCGCGACCCCCAGCCGCGATGCCATCTGTGCCAGTTCCGCCCCGATGTAGCCCCCACCGAGGACAATCAAGCTGTCCGGGCGTTCGGGCAGCGTCAGAAGGCCGGTGCTATCAAGCGCATCAATTGTCTCGATGCCCGCGATTTCCGGGATGTGCGGCCGCGATCCCGTTGCGATGATAATCCGGTTGGCGGACAATGTCCGACCACCAACGACAACCCCGTCCTCGGTCAACCGAGCCGGTCCTTGCTCGAAGTAGCTGACGCCGTCATACTGGGGCAGCAGGTCGGAATATTTCTTCTGGCGCATCTCGGTCACCAGATCAGCGGTGCCACTGACCAGATCCCTCCAGTTGACCCTGTGTGCACAGGGGTTCACCCCCGGAAAACGCCCCGCAGCTCCGCCGCCATGCACCGTCTCGGCGGCGCGGATCATCGCCTTGGACGGCACGCAACCGACATTGACACAAGTTCCGCCGATGGTGCCATGACCAACAAGCGCCACGCGTTTTCCCGCCTCAGCGGCAGTGATCGACGCCGAGAACCCGGCCGATCCGGCCCCCAGGACGATCAAGTCGTAATTCCCGTTTTCCGGGGTGTCGCTGGAATCTTTCATGTTTCCGTCTTTCCTTCATGTTCAATCAGGTCGGGTTGGTGTCGATCACACCCCCGGCGGGGCGCGCTGCGCGTTTTAGCCAGATCCCGTAGGCCGCCATTGACAGCGCCGCGGCGACCGAAATCCGCAAAGCAAAGCGAAACTCCAGCCAGATCAGCCCGACCGAGAGCACCACAACAAGCGCGATGATTACATTCTTCGGGCAACGTCCAGGCTTGCCGGCTTGCAGCCACAGCGCATGTGCGACCACACCCAAGGAGGCAAAAAGCAGCGGGAAAAGCGCATAATCCAGCCAGCCGATGATCGCAGACAGCCCGACACCCGCGACAACCACGACCAAAAACGGCGTGAAACAACACATCGCCGCGAAGGCGCCGCCGATCAGACCGCCCCGCATCAGTGTCTTTTCATTC
>CAXBKL010000167.1:0-5656 GCA_963976125.1 uncultured Sulfitobacter sp.
GTGGCTGGGATGGTAGGATTCGAACCTACGGTACACTGTACCAAAAACAGTTGCCTTACCACTTGGCTACATCCCAACGTGAGGCGCTAATTAAGGGGCTGGGGCGGTTTGCGCAAGACCCGTTTTGGCAAAAATGCGCTATTCTTCAGAGGCGCCCACATTCAACAAATCACGGCGGGCCAGTTCGGCGCGTTCGTGGTCGACTATTTTATCCAACTCCTTGTCGGCGGTTGCCTCGACGTCCTGTGCGGGCGCGGTGGTCCTGGGCAGGTGTCCGGGCGCTTGCGCCGCAACTGCCTTCGGAGATGCCAACACCATTTCCGGATTTTCCAGACGATATGTCGGGACCGGGGCGGCGATGCCCGCGGTATCAAAGGCGGCCTGGGTCAATCTGATCGCTTCGGACCGGGCCAGCACAATGTTGGTGGCGTTCTGGTCAATCCAGGCGGCCATGTTCAGGGTCACCCAGAAATCATCGACCGATTCAATCCAGACCGAAGCCTCCGGGCTTTTCAGCACGAATGGCAAGCCATTGAGCGTCTCAACGGCCAACTGCCGGGCCTTGTCCAGATCACAGTCAGAGGCGACGCTCAGCGGGAATTTGAACCGCCGCTCGGCGTTGCGCGAAAAATTTACGATGCGGCTTTTGAAGACGGTCGCGTTGGGGATACGGATGTGGTTTCCGTCAAAGCTGAGCAGGATGGTTGCCCGCGAGGTCAGGCGGATCACCTTGCCGGTGTCGCCGTTGATCTCGACCGTGTCGTTGGGCCTGAACGGCTGGCGGATCGACAGCATGATGGAGGCGATGAAGTTTTCGACCGTGTCGCGGACTGCAAATCCGATGGCAAGGCCCACAATACCCGCAGCCCCCAGGATACCAGAAAGCAGCGCAGTGGCGTTCACAATGTCCAGTGCCACGACCAGACCCGCGATGACAAAGAATAACCGTGTGATCTGGCGATAAATGTCGGCAATAAAAGCATTGGGCGACAGCCTGTCCCACGGCTGTTTGCGCCGGGCAATTGCGAACCCCAAAACGACAATGATGACAAAAACCGCCACGGCAATGATCGCCATTGGCGTGAAGGCCAACAGTTGCTGCGCGCGGGCCTTGAACCGTTCCACCGCCGGGTTCAGCCGTTCAACAACGTCGGTGGTTTCGGCGACCTCGTTTTCAATCGCCACGACCCCTTGCACCCGCCCGGCCAGTTCGTTCAATCGGCCTGCGCTGGCCATATCCAGCGTTGTGCCGCGCAAAGTCACGATGCCGGAGGAGACTGTGACACTAACGTCGTCGTAACCGTTCAGTTCCCCCAGGATGTCGCGAATGCGATTGGCAATGGCTGCATCGGCGGCGGCATTGTCCTCGACTGTTATCGTCCCGGTGGGCTGATCTGCTGTCTGCTGGGCGACGGCGCCCAGCGGGAAAAGAAGGCAAAGGATGAAGGCCAGAATCTGCATGGTGAAGTCCGTTCAGAAGCAATGGCGCCAGCCTAGGACTGCGCATTTGCCTTGGCAACGGCTGGCATTCAGGAACTCCTTGCAGGCTCAACTTTGACAGTCGATCAGGATCGCCCCGGCCCGCGCACCCCCTTCGACCGCTTCATGGGCCTTGGCGGTGTCTGCAAGCGGGTAAATCTCCTGGGTTGGGCAGTGCAACGCATTGTCAGCCAGCGCGGCATGCAGCCGCTCAATTGCCGCATCACGCGCAGGTTTTTCGAGCAGATAGATCAGGATGATGTCCAATGTCACAGCTTTGAACAGAAGCGGAAAGAAGGGCAGGGTGGGGGTCAGGTTCTTGGCCGACCCGTAGATCGCGATGCGCCCGTTCGGGGCGATCACTTCCGCATCCAGATCAATGTTTGACCCCAATTCCACTTCCACGACCATATCGACGGGCGCGCCGTTGTTCGCCTCCAGAATCGCCTCCGCCAGCGTATCGCTGCGGTAGTCGAACACGTGATCGGCCCCGGCGTTTTTCACCCGGTCATGATCGCGCGCGCTACAGGTGGCGATCACGGTGGCACCGCCCCATTTTGCCAGTTGAACGGCAAGGTAGCCGACTGTACCCGCACCCCCCTGGACCAGCAGTGTCTTGCCGCGTACTTCTCCGCCACAAAAGACAGCATGACAGGCGGTCAGGCCGGGAATGCCCATGCTGGCACCCACATCGTAGCCAACAGAATCGGGTAGGGGAACGGCCTGCTCCTGTGGCAGGGTGATGTGGGTGGCGGCGGTGCCAAAGCCACGCTGCCATTGCCCGTTCCAGATCCAGACGCGGGTGCCAATGCGCGCGTGATCGACGCCAGCGCCGACGGCGATGATGTCACCTGCGCCGTCGCTGTGCGGGACGATCAGGGGAAAAGCAGGTTTGGCCAGTCCCGGACGGCCCATGCGGGATTTCACATCCGACGGGTTTACACCCGACAGCGCAAGCCGGACCTGAACCTCCCCCGGACCGGGGGGCGCATCCGGCAAATCACGTAATTCAAGTACGTCCTGAGCAGTGCCAAAGTCGGAATAGGTGATCGCGCGCATGAAAGTGTCCTTGTATCTGGTGTCGGACCAACCCTAATCTGGGTCACAGGAGATGCCCATGGATTATTTGCGCACTGACGGTTCCCGGTTCGAGACCCTGAAAGATTATGAATTCGCGCCGCACTATGTGACGGTGGACGACACCGAGGGCGGTAGTCTGCGTGTTCATTACCTCGATGAAGGGCCGCGCGACGCCGATCCGGTTCTGTTGCTGCACGGAGAGCCGACCTGGAGCTATCTTTATCGCCATATGTTACCGTTGTTGGTGGCCGCAGGTCATCGGGTGATTGCACCGGATCTGGTGGGGTTTGGGAGATCAGACAAACCGACGCAGCAACAAGACTACACGTATCAGCGTCATGTGGACTGGATGGCAAGTGTTTTGGAACAACTTGACCTCAGCAAGACCACGCTTTTTGGGCAGGACTGGGGTGGATTGATCGGGTTGCGGCTTCTGGCGCGGATGCCAGAGCGGTTTGCGCGGCTGGTGGTGGGCAACACGGCCCTGCCGACCGGCGATCAACCGATGGGCCCGGCCTTTGAAAGCTGGCGCGCCTATTCGCAATCGGTCGAGGATTTCAACGCGGGCCGGATAGTCTACGGTGGCACAACGTCAAAACTGACGGAAGCCGAAGTGGCGGCCTATAATGCGCCGTTCCCGGATGATCGTTACAAGGCGGGCGCGCGACGGTTCCCGATGCTGGTGCCAAGTGAGCCGGATGATCCGGCGGCCGAACCCAACCGGGCGGCCTGGCGGGAATTAAGGCAGCTCGATTTGCCTGTTCTCACGCTGTTTGGCGCCGATGACAGGGTCATGGCCGGTATCGAGAAGGTGTTTCAATCGCAGATGCCGGGTGCAAAAGGCCACGACCACATTGTCCTGCCGGATGCCGGGCATTTCCTGCAAGAAGATGTGGGGCCGGAGCTTGCGCGCAGGATGATTTTGTTCATCGACAAGACCCGCTAGGGCCGTCTTTATTGCCCAATTGAGCCGATTTTGTGCAATGCGCAGTCAGTTGTGGACTTCATCCGCCGCAACGCCCCAGACCCGGGATTTGGGGGCCCAGCCGCGATACCCGCCGGCGCGCAACTCGCACCATTCAACATCGCAATCGCCAAGCCGGGCAACGACACCCAGCTCAAGGGCGGCCGTTATGGGCGCATTGGGATCGGGGCGTGCATGAAGGGTCAGCATGTCCTGTTCGATCAGGACCGTGCGTGACCCGGAAAGCAACGAATAGTGCACCCAGCCGCCCATGCCGTCGCGGTCTTCGACGCGCCGCCAGTTCCCGTACTCTGCGGTGATTTTGAGCGGCATATAGCGACGCTTGAACACCCAGTCGATGCGATGGGTCAGGGACGGTCCCCGCCTGACGTTGCTTTCGGACGCCTTCATCGACACAAAGCGCGGCATCGGTAAATTGGTGACCGGGCCAACGCTCCCCGCTGCCAAAGGCACAGGAAAGTACAACGGAATCATCAGTAACGCCACGAAGGCGTGTTTCAACCGGATGGAAAACATGGGTGCTGCCTGCACTGTCGTTTGTTTTTGCTCTTTTGCGGCGCGGGGTTCTTGTGCCTCGTCGCCGCTTGGGACACCATGGCGAAAGAACAGGTGCGCGCCAAGACTGGAGAGAACCAATATGTCAAAGAAACGGCTGAGTGTTGTAGTCACGCGACGGTTGCCCGATGCGGTCGAAACCCGACTTTCGGAGCTTTTCGACGTGACGCTGAGAGAAGACGACCTGCCGATGACCCGTGCCGATCTGGTCGAGGCGATGAAGACCGCAGATGTGCTGGTCCCGACCGTGACGGACGAAATTGATGCAGGTCTGATCGCACAGGCAGGTGACCGTCTGAAGCTGATCGCGAATTATGGTGCGGGGGTGGATCATATTGACGTGGCAACGGCACGCCAGCGCGGCATTCTGGTCAGTAACACACCGGGTGTTCTGACCGACGATACGGCGGATATGACTATGGCGCTGATCCTCAGCGTGACGCGGCGGATGTCGGAAGGCATGGCAATAATGCAGAAAAACGCCTGGTCCGGCTGGGCCCCGACCGCTCTTTTGGGGGGACGGGTCAGTGGGCGTCGGTTAGGAATTCTGGGCATGGGCCGTATCGGGCAGGCGGTGGCACGCCGCGCCGCAGCCTTTGGCATGCAGGTGCATTATCACAACCGCCGCCGGTTGCACCGCGATGTCGAGGCCGATCTTGAGGCGACTTATTGGGAAAGTCTGGATCAGATGGTCGCGCGCATGGACGTGATCAGCATCAACTGCCCCCATACGCCCAGTACCTTTCACCTGATGAATGCGCGGCGGCTCAAGCTGATGAAACCGGACGCTGTGATCGTGAATACCTCGCGCGGTGAGGTTATTGACGAAAACGCCCTGACCCGGATGCTGCGCGCAGGAGAGATCAAGGGTGCAGGGCTTGATGTCTATGAGCACGGCACAGAGATCAATCCGCGCCTGCGGGAGTTGGAAAACGTTGTCTTGTTGCCGCATATGGGTTCTGCCACGTTGGAAGGGCGGCTTGAGATGGGCGAGAAAGTCCTCATCAATATCAAGACCTTTGATGATGGGCATCGCCCCCCCGATCAGGTCGTGCCGTCGATGTTGTGACCGAAGGGGTGCAGGTCCGCAGGAGCGGGCAAGCCCGCATTGATTTTATTTCGCGGATGGGGGACGCTGTTCCTCCAAACCCGCTGAAGAATCCTCGTCCAAAATGAGAAAAGGTTATCAGCCATGTGGAAATTTCTGAGTGCCTTTTGTTTGGTTCTGGCCGGAGCTGCCAATGCACAGCAGGCGGCGGACGCGGTTGAGCCCGAAGCCGCAGGCACCGGTGCGTTTGAAGGACTGCCTGCACAGATTGCCGGGGCGCTGGAGATCAAGCAGGCGGGTCGGCCCTTTGTCGCCTCCGATTGGATGGTTGCGGCGGCCAACCCCCATGCGGTCAAGGCCGGGGCGGATGTGCTGGCCGCTGGTGGAACGGCGGCGGATGCGCTGATTGCGGTGCAGGTTGTACTGGGATTGGTAGAGCCGCAAAGTTCCGGTCTGGGCGGGGGGGCGTTTCTGGTCTGGTATGATGCGGCCAGCGGGGAAATTACCAC
>CAXBKL010000168.1:0-5648 GCA_963976125.1 uncultured Sulfitobacter sp.
GCGCGCCCTTGCGTTTTTCCCAATAGTCCGCGTCGCAGAGCGTTACCAGCACCTTCGGGTGCGATCGGAGCCGATCAAAAGCGGCGCGGTTGTCGTCGTCCAGATAGATGTGCAGCCGGTGGGCGCCGGCCTCCAGGTGGTAGGCCGCCCAATGGAGTATCTCGGCCGGGGGGGCCTTGATCGTTGCGCTCAGCCCCCAGGTGGCCGTCACACCATCATTTCCTTGGTCGCGGTCAGTGTGACATCGGGATAATCGCGTTCAACGCGGTCGATGTCCCATTGCAGACGGGTCAGGTAAACGATGTCGCCGTCGTGGTCATGGGCGATGTGTTGTTTGTTGGCGTCGGTGAATTTGTCCACGGCCTGTTTGTCGCCGGAAACCCAGCGGGCGGATTTGAACTGTGAGGGTTCAAAGCGCACAGGCAGGCCGTATTCCAGCTCAATCCGGCTGGCCAAAACTTCAAATTGCAATTGCCCCACGACGCCAACCACAAAGCCGGAGCCAATGGAGGGTTTGAACACCTTTGCAGCCCCTTCTTCTGCAAATTGCATCAGGGCCTTTTCCAGATGTTTGGCCTTGAGCGGATCGCCCGCCCGCACCCCTTGCAGCAGCTCAGGCGCAAAGGAGGGGATGCCCGTGACGCGCAGGGCTTCGCCTTCGGTCAGGGTGTCACCGATGCGCAATTGACCGTGGTTCGGGATGCCAATGATGTCGCCAGCCCAGGCTTCTTCGGCCAGTTCACGATCAGAGGCGAGGAACATCACCGGGTTGGTGATGGTCATCGGTTTCTTGCTGCGCACATGGGTCATTTTCATGCCCCGCTCAAAATGCCCGGACGCAAGCCGGACAAAGGCGACGCGGTCGCGGTGTTTGGGGTCCATGTTGGCCTGGACTTTGAAGACGAATCCGGTGACTTTGGTTTCTTCGGGCAGGATCTGGCGGGGTTCGGCGTTCTGGATCTGGGGTTCGGGGCCGAATCTTGCGATGCCTTCCATCAATTCCTTGACGCCGAAGGAATTGATTGCGGAGCCGAACCAGATCGGGGTCAGCGATCCTTCGGCCATCAGGGCGGGATCAAGAGGAGGCATCAATTCGCGGACCATTTCCAGATCCTCTCGCAGCTTTTCCAGCAGGTTTGCGGGGACATGTTCGGCAAGGGCAGGGTCGTCCAGCCCATTGATCTCGATGCTTTCAGAAACCTTGTTGCGGTCGGCCCGGTCCATCAATTCCAGGCGGTCGCGCAGAATGTCGTAACAGCCGACGAAATCACGGCCCACCCCGATGGGCCAGCTCGCCGGGGTCACGTCAATGGCGAGATTTTCTTGAATCTCGTCAATGATTTCAAATACATCCCGGCTTTCTCGGTCCATCTTGTTACAGAAGGTCAGGATTGGCAGGTCGCGCATGCGGCAGACTTCAAAGAGCTTCTGGGTCTGGCTTTCCACCCCTTTGGCACCGTCGATCACCATCACGGCGGCGTCCACTGCGGTCAGGGTGCGGTAGGTATCTTCGGAGAAGTCCGAGTGGCCCGGCGTGTCCACAAGATTGAAACGGTAGAGCGTGTCGTTGCTGGCAAAGTCAAACGACATGGCGGAGGCGGAAACGGAGATGCCCCGGTCCTTTTCCATCGCCATGAAGTCCGAGCGGGTGCGCCGCGCTTCGCCCTTGGCACGCACCTGACCGGCCATCTGGATGGCGCCGCCAAAGAGGAGAAATTTCTCGGTCAGGGTGGTTTTGCCGGCGTCCGGGTGGCTGATGATGGCAAAGGTCCGGCGGCGCGCGATCTCGGGTGGGAGAGCGGGGCGGTTATTTTGCATATCCAACATCTTGGCGGCTGTTCCTCATGTGATAATTGCCGATGGACCGGCAAAGGGTGAACAAAGCGTTAAATGTCACACAGCGTACACCGGGCGTACACATACCGTACATACGCGGGGTGGCAAGGGTTTGGCGCGGTTTGAGGAGATGCGGCGGGTGTTTGTGTGCGTTGGTTCCGGCGTGCGCCGGTTGTCTGGCAGGGGTCGGATGCGGCACGGGTGGGAGCGCACACTTGGCGGCTAGAGGCCGTTCGTGACATTGTGGGATGTCAGGTCGCTGCCCGGAACCAGAAAGGGCGAAAGGCTGTTCGTGAAGTGCTTTAGAAAATCGAATACCAAAGGTGCATTGCTGCCTGCGTTTGGTCTCAGCAAAGATACGCGATGCAGGATTTGCGGTTTGAACGGGCGGGCGACAATGCCCTTGTCACGGTACTGTTCGGCATCCAGCGCGCTTACGACTGACACGCCGTGGCCCTGGCTGACGATGGCGCAGGCGGCGGTGAATTGACGCACTTCTATCCATGAGTTCATCGTTTCATTGCAGTGTGTGAACGCTTTTTCAAGTTTGCGGAAAAACGGGCTGTCGCGGCGGGAATGAATCAATTGCTCTGCCCGCAGGTCGGATGGTGTAATGACCTGTTTGCGGGCAAGTTCATGGCCCGTCGGCACAATGCAGACGGCGGGAATGAGAACATCGTTGCTTTCAACGGCGGGGTGTCCGCCAAAGCCGTCGGTAATGCCGCAATCGTACTGCTGCCCGATGATCCATTCCAGAATCCGTTCGGGGCGGTCCGGTTCCAGCGTGACCGTTACCTGAGGGCGGTCCCGGAGGAAACTGGAGAGAACAACCGGCAAATGGCTGGTCGCGAATCCTGGCAGACAGGCAATCCGAAGATGGCCGGTGGCCCGGTTCTTAAGATTGTGGCGCAGGTCTTCAAGATGGTTGAGATTTTCAAAAACCCTGTCAATTTCGCCCAGCATGTATTCGGCCTCGACGGTTGGAATCAGGCGTCCGCTTTCACGACGGAACAGAGGGAAATCAACGGTCTTTGAAAAATCTGCCAGAAGCCTGCTTGCCGCCGGTTGGGATATGCCAAGCTCTTTTGCGGCGCGGGTGATGGACCCGGTTTTTGCGATTGTCTGAAAAGCCTCGAGTTGTCTGAGCTTAAAATTCAAGTGCTTATCCCGTTTTCTGGGGGAGCCGACAGCGTTTCCCACCAGAGCATAATAGAATGTTATGTTTAGGCCAGAAAAAATTTCCTTGTGTTATTTAATCGACTCAGCAAACATCCGCGTCACACAATCATCTCGGGAGGATGGAATGTCTTTGAAAACCGTACTTATGGGTGCAGCCGCGCTCAGCGTTAGCGCTAGCGTCGGCTTTGCGCAAACCGAAATTCAGTGGTGGCACGCCATGGGTGGTGCCAACGGGGAGCGCGTCGAAAAGATCGCCGCCGACTTCAACGCGTCCCAATCAGATTATAAAGTGGTTCCGACCTACAAGGGCAACTATACAGAAACCATGACCGCCGCCGTTGCCGCCTTTCGCGCCAATGAGCATCCGCAACTGGTTCAGGTGTTCGAGGTTGGTACAGCAACGATGATGGCCGCCAAGGGGGCGGTCTATCCCATCGAACAGATGATGGCAGATTCCGGCGAGCCGTTTGACAAGTCCGATTATCTGCCGGCTGTGATTTCCTATTACCAGACGTCTGAGGGCGAGTTGCTGTCGATGCCGTTCAACAGTTCCACGCCGGTTTTGTGGTACAATGCGGATGCGCTGAAGTCGGCGGGTGTCGAGGCACCAGCAACCTGGGACGAGGTCAAGACCGTTGCCCAGGCGCTGGTTGATGATGGCATGTCTTGTGGTTTGTCCTTTGGGTGGCAATCCTGGGTGATGATCGAGAATTTCTCCGCGTGGCACAACATGGAGATGGGCACCAAGGAGAACGGCTTTGCCGGGTTCGACACGGAGTTCACCTTCAACAACGAAAAAGTTGCCGCACGTCTGGATGACATTGCGTCCATGTCAGAGGGCAATCTTTTCAAATACGGCGGCCGTCGCGGTGACAGCCTGCCATTGTTCACCAATGGTGAATGCGGCATGTGGATAAATTCCTCTGCCTATTATGGGTCGATGAAATCCCAGGCCGAGTTTGAATTTGGCCAGACCATGCTACCGTTGGATACGTCGCTGGCTGATGCGCCACAGAACTCCATTATCGGTGGGGCAACTCTTTGGGCGCTGGCCGGTCATGAGCCGGAAGAATACAAGGGTCTGTCCAAGTTCATGACCTATCTGTCTTCTCCCGAGGTGCAGGCCTGGTGGCATCAGGAAACCGGCTATGTGCCGATCACCACAGCCGCCTGGGAGTTGAGCAAACAGCAGGGGTTCTATGACAGCAACCCCGGTACAGACACGGCGATCAAGCAGTTGAGCCTCAATACCCCGACGCCTGCGTCCCGTGGTTTGCGGTTTGGCAACTTCGTGCAGGTGCGCGATGTGATCAACGAGGAGCTGGAAGCGCTTTGGGCCGGTGACAAGAACGCCACTGAGGCGCTGAACGAAGCGGCAGAGCGCGGTAATGCCCTACTGCGCAAATTCGAGCGGTCGGCCAAGTAAGCTTGCCGATGACTTCCTGCCCGGCGGTCTCTGCTGACCGCCGGGCAGATTTTTCTTGAATGCCCCCTGATCTTACCCTGAGGCGACTGTGTTAAAACGCGTCCACTTTCCTTCGTCAGTTTTGCCTTATCTGCTGGTGGCTCCGCAGATTCTGGTCACGCTGATCTTTTTTCTCTGGCCGGCAAGTCAGGCGGTGTACCAATCGTTCCTGATCGAGGATGCCTTTGGTCTGAGCTCTGAATTTGTCTGGTTCGAGAATTTCACCTATCTGTTTAGCGACAAGCTCTATTTGCAGAGTTTTGGCCGCACGATCTTCTTTTCCATCGCGGTGGCGTTCCTGTCGATGTCGGTGGCCTTGATCCTGGCCGGGTTTGCGGACCGGGTGGTGCGGGGGGCAAGGACATATCGCACGCTGCTGATCTGGCCCTATGCGGTTGCCCCGGTGCTGGCGGGCGCGCTTTGGGTGTTCATGTTCAATCCGACCTTGGGTATTTTTCCCTACCTGCTGGATATGGTGGGGGTGGATTGGAACCATTACCTGAATGGCGATCAAGCCATGGCGCTGGTGATCTTTGCCGCGGCCTGGAAGCAGATAGCCTATAATTTCCTGTTTTACCTTGCCGCGATGCAGTCCATTCCGCGTTCGGTGATTGAGGCCGCGGCCATTGACGGCGCAGGCCCGTTGCGGCGTTTCAAGGATTTCATTTTTCCGCTGATTTCGCCCACGACATTTTTCCTGCTGGTCATCAACGCGGTTTACGCCTTTTTTGATACCTTCGGGATCATTCATGCAGTGACCCAGGGCGGGCCAGCCAATGCCACGACGATCCTCGTCTACAAGGTCTATAACGATGGCTTTGTCGGTCTTGATCTGGGCGGATCGGCGGCGCAATCGGTGATCTTGATGTTCATGGTGATTGTGATGACGGTGGTCCAGTTCCGCTATGTTGAACGGAAGGTGGAATACTGATGGTTGAGAACCGCCCCCTGCTGAACCTTGTTTCGCATATCATCCTGATCTGTGGCATTGCCATTGTGGCCTTGCCGATATGGATCACCTTTGTGGCTGCGAGCCATGATGCGGTGCGCATGACCCAGGCCCCGATCCCGATGTTGCCGGGGGGGCATTTCTGGGCGAATTTCAAGCAGACGTTGTTTGGCAGCGGATTGTCGGGGGGGGACATCGCGCCGGTCTGGCGGATGCTGT
>CAXBKL010000169.1:0-5501 GCA_963976125.1 uncultured Sulfitobacter sp.
CAGCACGGCGTTCAACCAGTGAAACGGCGCGTAATCGCCGGCCAAGCCGGCCTCGATGGCATGTTCGATCCGGTGATTGCGCGGGATAAAGGCGGGGTTCGCGGCCTGCATCGCGGCAATCCGGTCAGCCTCGGTGCCCCCAGCGATCTGGGCTTGCCAGCCGGGCAGCCAGGCATCGAAGGCGGCGGGGTCACGAAACTCATTGCGCGCGACGGCGGGTGTTTCGCCTGAAAGGGCCCGAAAAGTGCGGGTGAAATCGGCCTCGTTCAGGGCCATCCGGCGCAGCAGGTCATAGGCCATTGCGGCCCCGGCCTCGCCCTGTTCGACCCGGCAGGCCAAACCTTTTGCCAACCGCCAGACAGAAAGCGCCATCCGTGACACAGCTTCTGAACAGTATTCCGGTTCCCGCTCTTGTGCTGATAATCATCGGTCTGGCAGTTGCCGGCTTTTTTATTGTCAGTCGCCATGCTGTTGCCACTGCGAGCGGCGATGCACGGCGGCTGCATTCCCTGCCCAGCTATTACGGATACAATGCGTTGATGTGCGTGGCCATTCCACCGCTGATCGTGCTGGCGGTCTGGTTGCTGGTCCAGCCGATACTGGTTCAGAATGCGGTGATCGGGCTGATCCCGGATACGGCCATCAAGGAAGGTTCTTCTGTCGGTCTGGTAATGAGCGATGTCCGGCGTGTGGCGGAGGGGCTGGATGCGGCCGTGACCGAGGGCGCGATGAGCGCCCGCGAAGCAAACACCCTGCGCGCCGATCTGACCGATGTCCGGGCGCAGTTGGCCGAAGTTGGCGTGGCGCTGGGCTCTGACGTTGCGCCGCCTGTTCTGGCGGCGGCACAGAGGTACCGGCAGGTGAGCGCCACCGGCTCCGCGATGATGACAGCACTTGTTCTGAGCGTGGCGGTGATTGGGTTTGGTGTAGCATATCGCAGGACGCACCCGGCCTTCCGTGCCCGCAATGCAGTCGAGGGGGGCATCAAGGCCCTGCTTGTCATCGCGGCATTGCTGGCCATTCTGACAACCGTGGGCATTGTTCTTTCGATGTTATTCGAAACACTGAATTTCTTCCGGCTGCATGACTGGAAGGATTTTTTCTTTGGGGCGTCCTGGGCCCCGAACTTCCGTGGGGACAGTGATCTGTCGATTCTCCCATTGCTGTGGGGAACGCTCTATATCTCGCTGAATGCACTGCTTGTCGCGGTGCCAATCGGTCTTTTTGCCGCCATTTACCTCAGCGAATACGCAAGCCCCCACGTCCGGGCCTTTGCCAAGCCGATGTTGGAGATCCTCGCCGGGATACCCACCATCGTCTATGGTCTTTTTGCGCTGCTTACGGTTGGCCCGTTTCTGGTCAATGTTTTCGGGCGCGGGGAAAACGGCTTGCTTGGCCTCGAATGGATGAGCGGTGCAACGGCTGTCATCACCGCCGGGCTGGTCATGGGTATCATGCTGGTGCCGTTTGTGTCGTCATTGAGCGATGACATCATCAACGCGGTGCCGCAATCGCTGCGGGACGGGTCATATGGTCTTGGGGCAACGCATTCCGAAACCATCCGTCAGGTGGTGCTTCCGGCCGCATTGCCCGGTATCGTCGGCGCGATCCTGTTGGCCGCGAGCCGCGCCATTGGCGAGACAATGATTGTTGTGCTCGGGGCAGGGGCCATTGCCCGCATTTCCGCAACCCCGTTTGAGGCGATGACAACAATCACAACCCGGATCGTCAGCCAGTTGACCGGAGACACCGATTTTGCCTCGCCCGAAACGCTTGTGGCCTTTGCGCTTGGGCTGACGCTGTTTGTTCTGACCCTGGGGCTGAATGTTCTGGCGCTCTACATCGTGCGCACCTACCGGGAGCAATACGAATGACCGATATGCCGGCCCCAAAGACATCGTTGTTGACACAGGATGCCCGCACCCTCAGGCGCAACCGCGCCGAAGCCCGTTTCAAGCTCTATGGCATTCTGGCCATTGGCATCGGGATGGTGATGTTGCTGATCCTGCTCACAACCATCATCAGCCGGGGCACAGGGGCCTTCCAGCAGACTTTTGTCACGCTGGACGTCCCCCTGCTGGCCGCAAAACTGGACAAGAAGGGCGCGCGAAATCTTGACGACATCAAGAAGGTGTCGACCTTTGGCTATGCGCCGCTGCTTAAAAAGGCGATGGAACAGAAGGTGGCGGCCATCGGCCATGCGACCGATCTGAAGCCAAAGGCCATGTCGGCAATCCTGTCCAAGAACGCCGCCGCGACGGTGCGCAATTTCGTTCTGGAAAATACTGATCTTATTGGAGAAACCGTCAAATTCGAGTTTCTGGTTCAGTCCCGCGTCGATGGGTATCTCAAGGGTCGGGTGACCCGTGACGACATCGCAAACGACAAAAACATCACTGGCGCGCAACTTGATCTGGTCGATGCACTGGTCGCCGATGGCAGCCTTGGAAAACGCTTCAATCCGAGGTTCATCACGGGATCGGACGCATCGGATCAACGCCCCGAAGCGGCGGGTATGGGTGTGGCTATGGTCGGGTCGTTTTTCATGATGCTGGTAGTGCTGGCGCTGGCGCTGCCCATCGGGGTTGCCGCCTCCGTCTACCTTGAGGAATTTGCCCCGAAAAACTGGATCTCGGACATCATCGAGGTGAACATTTCGAATCTTGCAGCGGTGCCGTCGATTGTCTTTGGCATCTTGGGACTGGCAGTTTTCATCAACTACATGCACCTGCCCAATTCCGCGCCCCTTGTGGGGGGGCTGGTGCTGACGTTGATGACCCTGCCGACCATCATCATTTCGACGCGCGCCTCGCTCAAATCGGTGCCACCGTCGATCCGGGATGCGGCATTGGGGGTAGGTGCCTCCAAGATGCAATCGGTGTTCCATCACGTTCTGCCGCTTGCCGCACCTGGCATTCTGACCGGGACGATCATCGGGCTGGCGCAGGCCCTGGGTGAAACCGCGCCCTTGCTGCTGATCGGGATGGTGGGTTTCATTGCATCAAACCCGCCCGAAACCATCGCCGAGGGGCTTTTATCGCCCAATTCGGCAATGCCCGCACAGATATATGAATGGGCCAAACGCGCTGACCCTGCCTTTTACGAACGGGCCTGGGGCGGTATCATCATCCTGCTGGCATTCCTGATCTCGATGAATGCCATCGCCATCCTGCTCCGCAAACGGTTTGAGCGGCGCTGGTAAGGAGACCTTTATGCGAGACAATTTCGGTTCGGAGAATGACGTGACAACGCACCCCATGAAGATTGCCGCCCGCAACGTGCAGGTCCACTACGGCGATACCCACGCCATCAAGGATGTCGATGTCGATATTGCGGACAAGACCGTCACCGCATTTATCGGCCCATCAGGTTGTGGAAAGTCAACTTTTCTACGTTGTATCAACAGAATGAACGACACAATTGATGTTTGTCGCGTGTCCGGTGAAATCCGTATTGACGGGGAGGACATCTATGACCGCCGCGTCGATCCGGTGCAGTTGCGGGCCAAGGTGGGCATGGTGTTCCAAAAGCCAAATCCCTTTCCCAAATCCATCTATGACAACGTGGCTTATGGCCCGCGCATTCACGGGTTGTCGCGCAACAAGGCCGAACTGGACGACATTGTCGAGCGTGCCTTGAGGCGCGGGGCGATCTGGAACGAGGTCAAGGACCGGTTGCAGGAACCGGGCACCGGGTTGTCGGGGGGCCAGCAACAGCGGCTCTGTATTGCGCGTGCGGTGGCGACGGAACCCGAGGTGCTGCTGATGGACGAACCCTGTTCGGCGCTGGACCCTATCGCAACGGCCCAGGTCGAAGAACTGATCGACGAACTTCGGCAGAACTATTCGGTTGTCATTGTGACCCACTCCATGCAGCAGGCCGCGCGGGTCAGTCAAAAGACTGCGTTTTTCCACCTTGGGCATCTGGTCGAATTTGGCGATACCGACAGGATTTTTACACAGCCCGAAGACCCGCGCACCGAAAGCTACATCACCGGACGGATTGGATAAAATTATGCAGGATCAACATATTGCATCCGCCTTTGATCGGGATTTGGAAGCTGTTCAGGCCCAGATCATGAAAATGGGCGGTCTGGTGGAGAACGCGATCCGACTTGGGGCGCAGTCGCTTGAAACGCGCGATCAGGAATTGGCCGAGCAGGTACGGGCAGGGGACAAATCCATCGACAGGCTTGAAGATATGATTAACGAAAGCGCCGCGCGGGTGATTGCGCTGCGCGCCCCTACCGCAATTGATTTGCGGCTGATCCTGAGCGTAATCAAGATTAGCGCCAACCTGGAACGCATTGGAGACTATGCAAAAAACATGGCCAAGCGTACCGGGGTGTTGTCCACGATGCAGCCCGTCAGCGACAGCACCGGCGCAATCCGCCGGATGGCCCAGACCGTCGAAACGATGCTCAAGGACGCGCTGGATTCATACATCCAACGGGATGCCGAATTGGCGCTCGATGTGATCCAGCGGGATCGGGACGTGGATCAGATGTACAATGCGATGTTCCGGGAATTCCTGACCTTCATGATGGAAGATCCACGCAACATCACGGCCTGTATGCATTTGCATTTCATCGCAAAAAATACCGAACGCATGGGCGACCACGTGACCGCAATCGCAGAGCAGGTTGTCTATCTCGTGACGGGTCAACACCCCGAAGAGAATCGTCCCAAGGCGGATCAAACATCCGTAAAAACAAAGGGTTGAAGCATGTCCATTACGCAACCTCATGTGCTTTTGGTCGAGGACGAACCGGCCCAGCGCGAGGTTCTGGCCTATAATCTGGAAGCCGAAGGGTTTGTGGTCTCGCGGGCTGACAACGGCGAAGACGCCATCTTGCAGGTCAATGAAGTCCTGCCTGATCTGGTGATCCTGGACTGGATGATGCCGCTGTTGAGCGGGATCGAGGTCTGCCGCCAGCTCAAAACGCGCGAGGACACCAGGAAAATCCCCATCATCATGCTGAGCGCACGCTCAGAAGAAGTGGACCGGGTGAGAGGATTGGATACCGGTGCGGATGACTATGTTATCAAACCATATTCCTTGCGCGAACTGATGGCGCGCGTGCGGACCCAACTGCGCAGAACACGGCCTGCGGCCACTGGCGCGAAACTTGTCCACGGCGACATCACCCTTGATGCCGAACAACACCGGGTCAACCGCGGAAACACGGAGTTAAGGCTGGGTCCAACGGAATATCGATTGTTGGTCACGCTGATGGAACGGCCCGGTCGTGTGTTCAGTCGCGATCATCTGCTCGATCAGGTTTGGGGCCGCGACGTCTATGTCGATCCCAGAACCGTGGATGTGCACATCGCGCGATTGCGCAAGGCGCTGACAAAGCACGGGGATGACCCGATCCGTACGGTGCGTGGCGCAGGATACGCCTTGGGGTAGCGTTTGACATCAGTTTATATTACATAATACTGATTACAGGCTCTAGCTGTGTGGCGGGGTGGATTCACAAACGAAGTGCAAATTCTGTA
>CAXBKL010000170.1:0-5489 GCA_963976125.1 uncultured Sulfitobacter sp.
GCAGCCTGTCCGAGGGTGTGCTGCATGTCGCTGTCGCCGGGGCAGGGGATGCCGCAGGCCAGCAAGGCGGCCTGAACAAGGCCGGAACAGTCGATGCCCCAACGGCTGTTACCGCCCCAGAGGTACGGGGTGCCCAGAAAGAGCGCGGCGATGGCGGCAGGGTCCGATGTGGTGTCGGCCACCGGACGCAGGTGTTGTAACGGGATATGGCCCAACGCGGTTTGGGCAAAGCCATCGGACAGGTCAAAAACCGCCAGGGTTGACCCGAAGGTCAGGCTGATCCGGTCGGGGGATTTGAGGTCAGGGGCGGTGTAGGCATGGGTGGCCGGCGCAACAACCCGGTGCGTCGGAGCCAGTTGCGGGCCAAGGTCATTGGTCCCGACATGACCGCAATAGTCGTCTTTTGACGCCTGCACATAGGACCAACCACCCGCCGTTCCCAAAACGGTCACGTGGTCTCCGTAGATCAGCTGCCTGTCGCGGGGGCCATCTGGATGTCGACGCAGATCGGTCAGGGGCGCTGTGATCTGCGCCGGGGTCTGTTGGGACACCAGCGCCGGATCAGGGGTCAGGCGGCGGTCGTTCATAGGTTCAGAAGCGGGCCGAGGGCGGCATACAGCGCGCGGGTGCCCTGGCCCACGCCCCCTTTGGGCCGCGCGGGCGCATCGCTGGGTTGCCAGCCGTAGATGTCGAAATGCGCATAGGGCGCGGCGCTGACAAAGCGGCGCAGGAACAGCGCGGCGGTGATGGATCCGGCAAAGCCGCCCTTGGGCGCGTTGTCCAGATCGGCAATGCCCGGTTCGATCATGGCCTCGTAGGGATCGTGAAAGGGCATCCGCCAGACCGGATCGGCCTCTTGCAGGGCGGCGGTTTCAAGGGCTGTGACAAACTCGGGCGCATCGCTGTAATAGGGGGCTAGATCGGGGCCAACCGCCACCCGCGCGGCCCCGGTCAGGGTCGCCATCGAAATGATCTGATCCGGCTCGTCTTCTGCCGCAAAGCAAAGCGCATCCGCCAGCACCAGCCGTCCTTCGGCGTCGGTGTTGTTGATCTCGACCGTCAGCCCCCTGCGCGACGTCAGGATGTCGCCGGGGCGAAAGGCGTTGCCCGCAACCGAATTTTCAACCGCCGGGATCAGCACCCGCAGGCGCAGGTTCAGGCCCGTTGCCATAACCATATGGGCCAGCCCCAGCACCGCCGCCGATCCGCCCATGTCCTTTTTCATCAACCCCATCGACGCGCCCGGTTTGAGGTTCAGACCGCCGGTGTCGAAACACACGCCCTTGCCCACAAGGGTCAGTTTTGGCCCGGTATCGCCCCAGGTCATGTCGATCAGGCGTGGCTCACGGTCTGCTGCGCGGCCAACCGCGTGGATCATCGGGAAATTCTGGTCCAGCAGTGCATTCCCGGAAATCACGGTGATCGACGCGCCATGCTGATCGGCCAGATCGCGCGCGGCCTGTTCCAATTGCGGCGGGCCCATATCGGAGGCGGGTGTGTTTATCAGGTCGCGGGTCAGAACCTCCCCTGCTGCCAACGCCTCGATTCGTGCGACGTCGAGCCCATCAGGGGCGATCAGGCGGGCCTTCATCGCGGATTGCGAGGCGTAGCGATCAAAGCGGTAACTGGCCAGCAGCCATCCCAGGCATTCGGTTTGCAGTGCGTCAGCAGGCAGCCCCCCGGCAATCCGGTAATCGCCTTCCGGCAGTTTCGCGGCACCGGCGGCCAGTGCAAAGCGGGACCGCTTGCGGCTTTTCCCGGTTCCGTAGCCGATCACCGCAAGTGCGACCGCGCCCGCCGCATCCGCAACCGTCAGGGCCTGACCGGAGCCGCCCGAGAACCCCTGCGCGGTGATCCATGTTTGAACCGTCTGCGGCTGGGTTTCCAGCCAGCCGGTCAAGCCAGCCTCGTCAATCACATGCAGGGGGATCGCATCGGCGGTGGCGGCGGCAAATTGGGCGGGCATTGGGGCGCTCCATCAAGGGGTGTTGCGCGCAGCCTACCTGTTCCAACAACGCCCGCAAGCGGTCAAAACGGGATGTCCTGCAAGTCCCATACGGCGGTAAGGGACCGGTCGCCGACGCGGATCAGCCGCGACAGTGTTGCCGCCACGGCGATGGCATCCCCCCGGTCAAGGCAGTCGGTCACGTCGCCGGCCACCCGCGCCAGCGCGTGCATGCCGATCTGTTCGGCGATAGCGATCAATGAACGGCTGTTCTTGCGCAGATCGGCCCAGGCGCCCTCGTGGTAAAGCCTGTCACAGTGCCCCAGCCGCACCGCCAATTCCTCAAGCGCGCGGCAAACGACGTCTTCGGCGTTGTCCTCGCCCAGTTGATGATACAATGCACCCAGACGATCCTGATCCAGATCGACCTGTTCGGTCGGCCTAATTTGCAGAACACGCATAACACTCACCTCTTGTTCAGCCCCCACGGCGATGCAGGTTTTGACGCAAATAAGTGTGCAAAGGGTTGAGGCGACCTGACCTTTTCTCTCGAATCTGCTGTAAATGTGGGATAGTCCAGTACGACAATCACAAAGGATGAGGCCAAGATGCATAGGGTGCGTCCACTCCCAAACTATCTGGTGCAACGTTATCACGGGTGGAAAGCCACCGGGTATGCCGACAACAAGGCCTGGTATCGCAGGTTGGCCACCGATGGTCAGCATCCGCGCACCATGGTAATTTCATGCTGTGACAGCCGGGTGCATGTCACCTCGATTTTTGGTGCGGATCAGGGTGAATTTTTCATTCACCGCAATATTGCCAATCTGGTGCCGCCCTATGAACCGGATGGCGACCATCACGGCACCTCGGCGGCGGTGGAATATGCGGTGCGGGTGTTGAAGATCAGCAACATGATCGTGCTGGGCCATTCCAATTGCGGCGGGGTCAAGGGGTGCATCGACATGTGCAAGGGCCATGCCCCCGAACTGGAGGCCAAGGACAGTTTTGTCGGACGCTGGATGGACATCCTGCGTCCGGGCTACGATCTGGTTTCGGATTTGCAGGATCCCGAAGAACAGATGCGCGCGCTTGAAAAGCAATCCGTGATTACATCACTGGAAAACCTGATGACGTTTCCATGGATCGTGACACAGGTGGACGAGGGCAAGTTGACGCTGCACGGATTGTGGACCGACATTGGAGAGGGTGGCCTGGAGCACTACAATCCAGATACTGAGAAGTTTCACCCGGTATAAGGCGTCCCCCGATGGACCAGTTGTTTTCGCTTGCGGCGGAGAATCTCATCTCGCCGATCATCCTGAGTTTTGCCCTGGGTGTGGCGGCATCGCTGGCGCGTTCAGATCTGAGCATTCCCGAGGCGGTGGCCAAGGGGATGTCGATTTATCTGCTGTTTGCAATCGGGTTCAAGGGCGGGGTCAGCGTTGCGGATCACGGCATTGACGGGAAACTGGGCATGGCGCTGTTGGCGGGGATTATCCTGTCGGCGCTGTTGCCGTTGATTGCTTTTGCCCTGCTCAAGGTGATGACGGGAATGAGCCGTCTGGATGCGGCGGCGGTTGCTGCGCATTACGGTTCCATCTCCATCGTGACATTTGTCGCCGGCACGTCAGTGTTGGACAGTCAGGGCATCGGTGCCGAGGGCTATATGGTTGCCGTGGCTGCCGCGATGGAGGCCCCGGCGATCCTGTCGGCCTTGTGGCTGGTTGCGCGTGGCGGCGGCAGCGGGTCCAAGGGCATGGATGGGACGCTGATCCGCGAGATCATGCTGAACGGGTCGATTGTTTTATTGGTTGGCTCGTTCTTTATCGGCATGGCGACCGGACCCAAGGGGCTTGCCGAGATTTCAAGCTTTATCGTGTCGCCGTTCAAGGGGGTGTTGTGCCTGTTCCTGCTGGACATGGGGCTGGTTGCGGGGCGCGGCCTGCGCGAAGGGGGCAAGATCCTGACACCCGGTGTTCTGCTGTTCGGGGTGGTGATGCCACTTGTCGGGGCGATCATCGGATTGGGGTCGGGGCTGTTGCTGGGGCTGTCCACGGGGGGCGTTGCCTTGTTGATGATGCTGTCCGCGTCGGCGTCCTATATCGCGGTTCCGGCCGCCATGCGCGTGGCGTTGCCAGAGGCGAACCCCTCATTGTATCTCACGTTGTCGCTGGGCATCACGTTCCCATTCAATCTGACCCTGGGCCTGCCGCTTTATGTGGCGATGGCGCAGGCATTGACCGGAGGTTCACCATGATCACACACAAGGCCAAACGCGTCGAGATTACGATTGAGGCAATCATGCAATCGCGCCTGACAGACGCGATGAAAGCCGCTGGGGTGACCGGCTATACGGTGCTGCCGGTCTTTGGCGGCTCAGGCAAATCCGGTGAATGGAACCGTTCCGGTCAGGTCAGCCGAGCATCGGGGATGGTGCAGGTGGTTTGCATCATCAAACCGGAACGGCTGGACGGTTTGCTGGAAAGCGCGTTTTCAGTGGTGGAACGGCATATCGGCGTGGTCAGCGTGCAAGATTGCGATGTGCTGCGCGCTGAGCGATTTTAACACCGGATTAACCGTTATGCTTTCAGGGTCAGGACATGACGTTTGAGGTTGTGACACTGAAATTGCCGGCGAAGCTGCTGAAAGATGCTGGGAAGGTTGCGTTGGCACATGACGTCACGATTGGTCATCTGGTGCGGCAAATGCTGGCCAGGGAAGTTGAGCGCCGCCTTGATCCGAAGACGTCCAACCGGGCGGATGAGGGGCTTGTCGCCGCTCTTCAGGCGCTTCTCGCAGGGGATATGGCACTGGCTGATGGCTGGGATGATCTGGCGGACCGCCTGGCGCGTCACGGCTATGCGTTGCGACCGGCGGGCGGCGGCCTGACCTTGTACAAGCTCAGCTGCGGCACGCGGGTTTGCACGGGGTCCGAACTTGGCTTTTCCTATCGTTGTCTGGTCAAACGGTTTCAGGCCGCGATGCCGGGGCACCCGCATGGGACGCTGGACGTGCACATTGAAACGGCAACGCCGGTCGCCGGATCACCGCGGGAAACTGCCTTTGACGTCATCGAACCCGACTAGCCATCACTCCTGTCCCTAACGCAGTATCTTGCCCTCTGGCCATTTCAGATCGGTCCTGAGCCGGATCGACGCGGTTGCCCCGGCCTGAACGGATGCGTTCCACTGCAAGACCCCGCGCCGATCCTTGATGTTCCGCGCATCCGGTGCAGGCTCGGCGGACCAGGAAATCTCCAGATCGTCCTGAACAGCGTAGGGGACCGCAGCCTGCACCTCGACATCCCAGTCGCGGGTGCCGATGTTCTCGATGTTCATGCGCACGGTTTCGGATTTGGCATTGGATCGGTTGATAATGCCCTGATCCCCTTCGGATTCGCGCAGCACCCGGTATGTCAGGCGTAAATCCTCGATTGCGCCAAAGGGCAAGTCGGTCCTGGCCCCGGCCGGGACCGGTTCAAAGCCGCTGCGGCCGATCAGGGTGTTGTCGAGGTAAAGCGCTGCCTCGCGCGAGGCCAGCA
>CAXBKL010000171.1:0-5389 GCA_963976125.1 uncultured Sulfitobacter sp.
GCGCCGCCTGATGGTCATCCGCCACGGCCCGCATCGCGCGGCCCTGTTTGGTGTACTGCGCAAACATCACCAGCCCGACCACCAGAGCGGCGGCCACAAGGGACGCTACAATATCCAGGTTGTCGATAAAGAAGCCGTATCCAAACGCCTCGAAGGTGGTTTCATCAATCCACATGTTGATGCCTTGCGGCAGGCACGCCCCCTCCGCCGCACAGACGTTCAACGTCTTCAGCTCGGACCCCCACATCAGGTCGGCCACCCCTTCAAGGAAATAGGCCAGACCGATGGTCGCCATGAACAGGATGATCGGCTCCTGCCCGACCAGATGGCGAAACACGAACCGCTGCACGAACACCGCCAGAAGGACCATGACCGCAACCGTCAATAGGATCGCCAGCCCCGAATGAACCGTCCACCCGAATTTGTACACTTCGGTGCCAAAGATCGTGTTGATCAGATGTGCAAACGGCACCTGTCCGTTCTGAATGCCCACCAGCGTCATCGCCGCAAAAAGCGCCATGACCCCCTGGGCATAGTTGAAAATCCCGGACGCCTTGTAGATCAGCACAAAACCAAGGGCGACCAGCGCATAAAGCACCCCGGCCATCAGCCCATTGAGGAACACCTCGATTGTAAAAGCCAGTTGTTCAGGCATGATCCGCCCCCCTCAATTGCTGCACCCCGGCGCGGTACGCCCGGTGTACGGCCTGTGTACGTTCTGTGACATTTAACGTCCGGTTAAGATGACCTGCGCCCAGGGCCCGATCCGGGGCCGCCACGCTGGCTCCCAAATCACGGGATCCCGGCTCAAGGCCGGGATGATTTTCGTGCCGAAAATCAATCATGCGCGACACCCAGATAGGCATCAATCACGTCCTGATTGTTGCGCACCTCATCGGGCGTGCCGTCGCCGATCTTCTTGCCGTAATCCATCACAACCACCCGGTCGCTCAGGTCCATGACCACGCCCATATCATGCTCGATCAACGCAATCGTGGTGCCAAATTCGTCATTCACATCAAGGATAAAGCGGCTCATATCCTCTTTTTCCTCGACGTTCATCCCCGCCATCGGCTCATCCAGCAAAAGGATCGACGGCTCCGCCGCCAACGCCCGCGCCAGCTCGACCCGTTTTTTCAAACCATAAGGCAGGCGCGCCACCGGCGTCTTGCGAATGGCCTGAATTTCGAGAAAATCAATAATCTTTTCAGCGACTTCTCGGTTGGCAATCTCTTCGGCCTCGGCCTTGCCCTTCCACAGGGACTGCGCAAACAACCCGGTTGTCATATGGGTCAACCGCCCGGTCATGACATTGTCGAGAACACTCATACCCTCGAACAAGGCAATGTTCTGGAACGTGCGCGCGATGCCCTGCTGGGCCACCTCAAATGGCTTCATGGCCGGGCGGTGCGCGCCCTTGTACCAGACCTCACCGTCCTGCGGGACATAGAACCCCGAAATCACGTTCAACATCGACGATTTGCCCGCGCCATTCGGCCCGATGATCGCGCGGATCTCGCCCTCCCGAATGTCAAAAGAGATGTTCTTGATCGCCTCTACGCCGCCAAAGCGCAGGGTGATGTTCTTCATCTCCATGACCACACCACCAATGGTGCGACCGTCGTCTGTGACGTAGCTGTCAACAGTGTCTTTCACAGGATAACCCCCTGATTAAAATCACAATGTTCCCACTGAACTCGCAACAGCGGCACCCCGGCATTCGCGCCAATCCAGATCATTGCGCCGCCATCCGCGCGGCAACGGGCATCACCTTCGCGGCGCGCACATCCAGCGTCGCCCTGATCGAACCCTTGCGCCCATCCTCGTAGGTCACTTCGGTCTCGGTATCCAAGGTGGAGGTGCCGTCGTACAGCGCGGTAAGAATATCGTCATACTTGTCCTCGATGATCCGGCGGCGCACCTTACGGGTCCGTGTCAATTCGCCATCATCCGCATCAAGCTCCTTGTGCAACACGACAAACCGGTGGACTTGACACCCTGACAACATCTCGTCTTGCGCTACAGAGGCATTCACTTCTTCCACATGGGCCTGAATGGTGTCCATCACTTGCGGATGACGGGCCAGCTCCTGATAGGAGGCATAGCCGATGTTGTTGCGTTCGGCCCAGTTGCCGACGGCCGTCAGGTCAATGTTGATAAAGGCAGTGCACTCTTCCCGCCCACTGCCAAAGACCACGGCCTCCAGAATATTGGGAAAGAATTTCAGCTTGTTTTCCACATATTTCGGCGCAAACAGCGATCCGTCCGCCATCTGACCCACGTCCTTGGCCCGGTCGATGATCCGCAGATGCCCGGTGCTTTCTTCGATGAACCCCGCATCGCCCGTCGCCACCCAGCCTTCTGAGTCTTTGGTGTCCGCCGTGCTTTCGGGATTCTTGTAATATTCGACAAAGACACCCGGAGAGCGGTAGAACACCTCGCCATTCTCGGCGATTTTCAATTCAACACCGGGGCAGGTCACACCAACCGTATCGCTGCGCACCTCGCCGTCTGGCTGTGCGGTGATGAACACGGTCGCTTCGGTCTGACCATAGAGTTGTTTCAGGTTGATGCCCAAAGACCTATAAAAATCAAAGATTTCCGGCCCGATCGCCTCGCCCGCAGTATAGCCGACGCGCACACGTGAAAACCCCAGGGTATTCTTGAGCGGGCCATAGACAAACAATTCGCCCAGATTGTATTTGAACCGGTCCCACTGGCTGACGCTCTTGCCATCCAGAATGTCCGGACCAACCTTGCGGGCAACGGCCATGAAGGTATCGAACAGCCACTTCTTGAAGCGGCTTGCGTCCTCCATGCGGATCATGACGTTGGTCAGCTGTGTTTCAAACACACGGGGAGGCGCAAAATAATAGGTTGGGCCAATCTCGCGCAAATCCACATGCATGGTGTCGGCGCTTTCGGGGCAATTGGTACAGAACCCCGTCCACATCGCCTGACCAACGGAAAAGATGAAATCACCCACCCATGCCATCGGCAGATAGGCAAGGATGTCATCGGTCTGGCGCAGATCATCAAATTCGGACGACGATTTTGCCGTCTCGATGATATTGCGGTTCGACAAAACCACGCCCTTCGGCTTTCCGGTCGTGCCGGAGGTGTACAGCATCACGCCGGTGCTGTCATAGTCCAGCTTGGCCTGGCGCGCCTCCAGCTCCTTGATGAATTCGTCATGGGCCGCGCGGCCCTGATCCTGAACATGGGAATACTGGTGCAATGTTTTATGATCGTATTTCCGCAATCCACGTGGATCGAGGTAGATCATATGCTCAAACTGGTGCAGTTGATCCTGCACCTCGATGACCTTGTCCACTTGCTCCTGATCGCCGACGATCACGAAACGGGCCCCGCAATGCTCCAGAACATAGGCCATCTCGTCGGCGTTGGCGTCCTGATACAAGGGCACCGGCACCGCGCCGACCATCTCGGCGGCAATCATGGCCCAGTACAGATAGGGGCGATTGCGTCCGATCACGGCGATAAAGTCGCCTTCGTTGACGCCCAGATTCAACAGGCCCAAGGCCAACGCCTGAACCTCTTCTCTGGTCTCGGCCCAGCTCCAGCTTTGCCAGATCCCGTATTCCTTTTCGCGATACGCGGGGGCGTTCGCAAACTTGGTCGCGTTTCGGTGCAAAAGCGCCGGAACGGACTGCGGTCCGTCGGCGCGCGTCAGCGGCTGTGCCAATTCATACCCTCCCTGTCTGCCCGATTTGAGCAAACCCGTTCGCTTAAACGATTCTTAATTCGCCTAAGGATGTTGGGATTACACTGAAGGTCAACTTTTTCCTGATGGTTTCTCAAACCTTACGAATTGTAACAGCAGTCAAATCGGCCTTGGCCCACCCCCGTACCCGGTGGTAGCGATAGGAGGGAGTTTGTCATGGGCAACAGCGAAAATCAGACAAAGGCGATGACCACGGCGGGTCTGAACCTGATTGCGCAGGCGCTGTCGATCTACGATTCCGACCTGCGGCTTTCGGTGGGCAACGCCCCATTCCAGAGCATGTTCAACCTGCCTGACGCGCTGGTGACGCCAGGGGCCTCCTTCGAAGAGACCATTCGCCATCTGGCCGAGCGCGGCGAATATGGCGAAGTCGACAACATCGAAGCCTTTGTCCGGGAACGGGTCGATCAGGCCCGCGCCTTTCAACCCCATTACATGGAACGTACCCGTGCCAATGGCCGCACGATCAGCGTCGAAGGCTCCCCCCTGCCCCAAGGCGGGTGGATCACGGTTTATACCGACATCACGAGGACCAAACAACACGAAGCCCTGCTGCGCGCCCGATCTGATGCGCTCAGCGATCAGGTACTGGCCCATGCCGAAGAACTCTCTGCCACCAACCGGCAACTCGCCGCAATGATCACGACACTGGAAGAAACCAAACGCCAGCTGACAGAATCCGAGGCGCGCACCCGGTTGACCACCGAAATGGTGCCGGCACATATCGCCCATGTCGATCCAACCGGACACTACACCTATTCCAACAGACGGCTTTCGGGTGTCCTGCCAGGCCGACCCAGCAATATCATCGGCCTGCACATCCGCGACGCCCTGGGCGATTTCGCCTTTGGCCGGATCGAGACCGCATTGGGGCAGGCCTATCGCGGTGATCCGGCAGTGCTGGAATTCACCGACGATCCCAGCGCCCGGCGCATCCGCACGGCCTTTACGCCCGACACCCGCGGCGGTGTCTATATCCTGTCGATGGACGTGACCGAAGAAACCCAGACCCGCGTCGCCCTGCAACAGACCCGCAAGCGCGAAATTGCAACCCAGATGATCTCGGGCCTTGCACATGACTTTTCAAACTTGCTGACAATCATCCTGGGCCTGCAATCCCGACTGCGCCGCCTGCCCGAGCTGCCGCGCGGAGCCACCGAAATGATCGACGGCACGCTGACCGCCGCACGTCGGGGCGGCACCTTGCTGTCCAGCATCGCAGACATGACCGGCGCCCGTGCCCTACGGCCTAGTGCCACCGAACTCAGCGACCTGCTAAAGGACATCAGGACACTTGCAGCCCCCACCTTGCCACCGGACCTGACACTGGTCGTCCATGATGAAACATCCGGGGTCCGCGCGCTTGTCGACAAAGGCCAGGTTCAGGACAGCCTGCTGAACCTGATCCTGAATGCCCGCGACGCCTGTGGTACAAGAGGGGCAATTACGCTGACACAACGGCTGGTGCATGACACCTGGATCGAATGGGAAGTCCGCGACACCGGTCCGGGGTTCGCCGCTTCCGCGCTGGACCGCGGATTCGATCCGTTTTTTACCACCAAGGGCAGCGAGGGCTCAGGGCTCGGCCTGTCGATGGTCTTTGACATGACCCGGTCCGCAGGAGGCGACCTGCGGCTGAGCAAT
>CAXBKL010000172.1:0-5384 GCA_963976125.1 uncultured Sulfitobacter sp.
GGCTGCACCTGTCGAACGAAGCGACGTTGGCAAGTGCGACCGCAATCAGCCGAGAGGTGTCCAAATCCCGGCAATTTGCGCCCGTCGAAGTCCACCTGGCCCATCCCGCCCCTTCCGTCACCGCGCATCACGAGGCCTATTTCGGCTGTCCGGTCTACTTTGGGTCGGACCGGAACGCCCTTTTGATCTCGACCGCCGATTTGAGGTGTGCAAACAGATTGGGCGATGAGGGCATCACGCAATTCCTGCTGGGGCATCTGGACCGTGAACTGGTGCAGGTGACCGAAAACAAGTCCCTCAAGGACCGCACCAAGGATGTGATCGCCCGCGCCCTCAGCGAGGGCCTGCCGAATATGGATGTGGTCTCGCGGCGTCTGGGTCTCAGCGTGCGATCACTACATCGGCGGCTGGCTGAAAATGGGCTGACCTTTCAAACTTTGACCGAAGACACGCGGCGCGAACTGGCAGAGGGGCTGTTGCGCGATGAACGGTACTCCATCGCCGAAATTGCGTTCCTGACCGGGTTTTCCGAACAAAGCTCCTTTACCCGCGCGTTTAAACGCTGGGTTGGCGATACCCCTGCGAACTACCGAAAAGGCCACTTTCGCGTCTAAAGCGCCGCCCGGATAATTTCGTGGACCGAGCAGTGGAAAATAGAATTTTTCGGCTCAGTGTCTTGCAGAGGTGCCTGACGCCGCCACATGCGCGGCGTCTTGCGTTTATGACCCCGGTATCGAAGGTTTCCATACCTCCGAGTATAACCGCCCGGCTTGCGGCGCTGAGGTGTCGGCCATCATGGCGATAAAGTCAGCTTGTCCCCTGCCGGTCTGGAACGCAATCCGGCCCTCAAGAAACAGGTGCGATTATCCGCTTGTTCATCCTCTGGAAAAGGCTGGTAAGACAACGGATCGGCCATCCCCTCTTGATCCCAATCTCCGCCCCCTCTATACGCCCCCAGTGGCCCCGAATCCGGCCATCTATTTGTAACGCCGTGTCTGCGCACTCCCGTCGCTGGGGCGCACGTCCGGCAAGAGGAGAAGCGACATGAAACTGCATGAACTGTCTGACAACCCAGGCGCCACCAAAAAACGCAAGCGCGTTGGTCGTGGTCCCGGTTCCGGAACCGGTAAAATGGGTGGCCGTGGTATCAAAGGTCAGAAATCCCGCTCGGGTGTGGCGATCAATGGCTACGAAGGCGGCCAGATGCCCCTCTATCAGCGTCTGCCAAAGCGTGGCTTCAACAAGCCGAACCGCAAATCTTTCGCTGTTGTGAACCTGGGCCTGATCCAGAAATTCATCGACGCGGGCAAGCTGGACGCGAAAAACACCATTGACGGCGCGGCCTTGGTCGCCTCCGGTCTGGTGCGTCGCGAACTGGACGGTATCCGTGTTCTGGCCAAAGGCGAGATCACAACAAAAGTTGATCTGGCCGTCGCAGGTGCCTCCAAATCCGCAATTGATGCGGTTGAAAAGGCCGGTGGCAGTGTCACCGTGGCGACAAAAGCCGAAGCAGCGGCAGAGTAACGCGGCCTTATGGCTTGTGAGCGGGCCTTGACCCGCTTACATAGACCTAAGTTTTCCCAAACGCCGCCCGCTGGAAAACAGCCTGGGCGGCGTTTGCATAACAAAAAAGAGACCTACAATGGTATCAGCCGTCGAAAACATGGCCGCCAACACCAGCTGGGCCGCCCTGGGCAAGGCCACGGACTTGCGCAACCGGATCCTATTCACGCTGGGATTGTTGATTGTCTACCGTCTTGGCACGTTTATCCCGGTTCCGGGCATTGATGGCACCGCCCTGCGCCAGTTCATGGATAGTGCCGGGCAGGGCATCGGCGGCATGGTGTCGATGTTCACCGGGGGTGCGCTGGGTCGGATGGGTATCTTTGCCCTGGGGATCATGCCCTATATTTCGGCCTCGATCATCGTTCAGTTGCTGACATCCATGGTGCCCTCCCTTGAGCAGCTCAAGAAAGAGGGTGAACAGGGTCGCAAGAAGATCAACCAATACACCCGCTATGGCACCGTCGCCCTTGCCACGTTGCAATCCTATGGGTTGGCCGTTTCGCTTGAGGCCGGGGATATTGCCGCCGATCCGGGCATGTATTTCCGCATTGCCTGCATGATTACGCTGGTGGGTGGCACGATGTTCCTGATGTGGCTGGGTGAGCAGATCACCGCGCGCGGCATCGGCAATGGCATTTCATTGATTATCTTTGTCGGCATCATCGCCGAAGTACCCGCTGCCCTTGCGCAGTTCTTTGCCTCGGGCCGTTCAGGTGCGATCAGTCCCGCATTGATTGTCGGTGTTCTTATCATGGTGGTCGCAATCATCACGTTCGTGGTATTCATGGAACGCGCTTTGCGAAAGATCCATATTCAGTACCCCCGCCGTCAAGTGGGCATGAAAATGTATGACGGCGGGTCCAGCCACCTGCCGGTCAAGGTCAACCCGGCGGGCGTGATCCCGGCGATCTTTGCCTCCTCGCTGTTGTTGCTACCTGTGACCATCAGCACCTTTTCGGGCAATGCCACGGGGCCGGTCATGTCGATTCTGTTGGCCAATTTTGGTCCCGGTCAGCCGCTCTATATGTTGTTTTTTGTCTCGATGATCGTATTTTTCACATACTTCTATACGTTCAACGTCAGCTTCAAACCTGATGATGTTGCCGACAACCTCAAGAACCAGAACGGCTTTGTCCCCGGCATCCGTCCGGGCAAGAAGACCGCTGAGTATCTGGAATATGTCGTCAACCGCCTGTTGGTGCTTGGGGCCGGTTATCTGGCGCTCGTCACCGCGCTTCCAGAGGTTTTGCGCGGTCAGTTTGCGATCCCCTTCTATTTTGGCGGCACGTCGGTTTTGATTGTCGTGTCCGTGACTATGGACACCATCCAACAGGTGCAGAGCCATCTTCTGGCGCACCAATATGAAGGCCTGCTTGAAAAGTCGCAATTGCGCGGCAAGGGAAAAGGCAAATCCACACGCAAGAAACGGAGCCCCGTACGTCGATGAATATTATCCTTCTTGGGCCTCCGGGCGCTGGCAAAGGCACGCAAGCGCGCCATCTGGTTGAAAACCGCAATATGGTTCAATTGTCCACGGGCGACATGCTGCGCGAAGCCAAGGACAGCGGCACCGAGATGGGTAATATGGTTGCCGGCGTCATGGCGCGCGGTGAATTGGTCACCGATGAGATCGTCATAGGCCTGATCCGCGAAAAGCTGAAAGGCGACAACAAGGGCGGCTTTATCTTTGATGGCTTTCCCCGCACGCTTGAGCAGGCCGATGCCTTGGGTCAATTGATGGCGGATGAGGGCAAGACCCTTGATGCAGTGATTGAAATGCGCGTCGATGATGACGCACTTGTGGGGCGCATCACCGCGCGATCCACTTGTGGCGGCTGCGGCGAGGTTTACAACGACAACACCAAGCCAATCCCGGCGGACGGCAAGTGCACCAGCTGCGGCAAGGAAAACCTCTTTACCCGCCGCGCGGATGACAATGAAGAAAGCCTCAAGACCCGTTTGATGGCCTACTACAAACAGACGTCTCCGCTGATCGGATATTACTATGCCAAGGGCATGCTGAGTTCTGTCAACGGACTGGGCGAGATCGAGGACGTTCAGGCCGAGATTACGGCGGCGCTGGACGCCTGACACTGTGACAAATTCAGGTCTATGGGACGGCATGCCGAAAGGTGTGCCGTTTTTTGTTGTCAGAGGCGCCGGATTGAATTGAAGTCAGAGAAACAGACGAGGGCAGCCAATGACCAGCGAAAAAACATGTCTCGTTATCGGGGCAGGGGATGACACCGGGGCCGCGATTGCGCGTGCTTTTGCGGCCGAAGGTCTGACGGTCTGTCTGGTTCGCCGTGACCGTCACGCTGATAAGCTCGAGGCATTGGCCCAAAGCATCCGCGATACCGGCGGCAAAGCGGTCGCGATGCCGGCAGATGCACGGGACGAAGAGGCAATGGTCGCCCTTGTGGAACAGATCGAAAGCGGCATTGGCCCGTTGGAAGTCGCGGTTTTCAATATCGGCGCAAATGTCCATTTCAAGATTGGCGAGACAACCGCGCGGGTCTACCGCAAGGTATGGGAGATGGCCTGTTTTGCCGGGTTTTTGATGGGCAGAGAAGTGGCCCAAAGAATGGAGACGCGCGAGCGCGGCACGATCATCTTCACCGGTGCCAGCGCAAGTATGCGCGGCAGTGCCGGATTCTCCGCCTTTGCGGGTGCCAAGTTTGCCTTGCGCGCGTTGGCGCAATCAATGGCAAGAGAGCTGGCTCCCAAAAACATTCACGTGGCGCATGTGGTGATTGACGGGGCCATTGATTCAAACTTCATTCGGGACAACCTCGCTGACGTGGACGATCTTCGCGCGCGGGATGCGCTTTTGAACCCGGATCACATCGCAGCAAACTATGTGATGCTGCACAATCAGCCACGGACCGCATGGACACACGAATTGGATCTGCGCCCCTGGCGCGAGAAATGGTAGGAAACGACATGCCCGACATCGAATTCATTTTTGATTTTGCCAGCCCCAACGCTTACCTGACACATCACGTCTTGCCAGCAATGGCAGAAAGCGCCGGTATTTCGGTCAAATATACCCCCTGTCTGTTGGGCGGTATTTTCAAACTGACGAACAATCAGGCCCCGATGATCGCCTTTTCCAAGGTCAGCAACAAGCTGGCTTATGAACGGGTCGAGTTCACGCGGTTCATTGCACGCCACAAATTGACAAAGTTTGTCTGGAACCCGCATTTTCCGGTCACTACGGTTTTGTTGATGCGCGGCGCGATTGTAGCGGAGCAGGAGGGTGTGTTGGCCCCCTACATCGACGCAGGGCTGTGCGCGATGTGGGAGGACGGGGACAACATGGCGGACCCGGATGTTTTTGTGGCGGCTCTGGATCGCTACGGGCTGGACGGGTCGCACTTTTTAGCCCGCGCACAAGACCCCGAAATCAAGCAGCGACTGATCGAAGCCACGGATCGGGCGGTTGCAAAAGGTGCTTTTGGCGTGCCGACGTTTTTTGTCGGAGACGAGATGTTTTTTGGCAAGGACCGCCTGGATCAAGTGCTGGAAGCTGCGCGAGGCTGAACGCCGGGCAAGAGCGGCTGACGGCTCTGCTCGGGCCGCCGCCAATCAACGGTTGACGCGCATTCAGAATCCACCTACCCAACGCTATCTCGCAAGAGAATCAATTTGCGGTCAGAGTCGCTCCCGCCCGCAAGATCACCTGATCAGCTCTAGCCCGATGGCAGAAATCGCCTCGGGCTAATGTTGTGAAAAAAGGGTCTGGAACAACGGACCCGCAACGAAAAGGAATTGCACACGTGGCACGTATTGCCGGCGTAAACATCCCGACTGCAAAG
>CAXBKL010000173.1:0-5303 GCA_963976125.1 uncultured Sulfitobacter sp.
GCCAAAGAGATCGAGCTTGAGGACAAGTTCGAGAACATGGGCGCGCAGATGGTCAAGGAAGTCGCTTCCCGCACCAACGACGAAGCAGGCGACGGTACCACAACCGCGACTGTTTTGGCTCAGGCTATCGTCAAAGAAGGCCTGAAATCAGTTGCGGCCGGCATGAACCCAATGGACCTCAAGCGCGGTATTGATCTGGCGACAACAACAGTTGTTGAAGCCATCAAAGCAGCGTCACGTGAAGTATCCGACAGCGACGAAGTCGCACAGGTTGGTACAATTTCTGCAAACGGCGAAAAAGAAATCGGCCGTCAAATCGCAGACGCGATGCAGAAAGTCGGCAACGAGGGTGTTATCACTGTTGAAGAGAACAAAGGCCTCGAGACAGAGACCGATGTTGTTGAAGGCATGCAGTTCGACCGTGGCTATCTGTCACCATATTTTGTCACAAACTCTGACAAAATGACTGTTGAGCTGGAAGATGCGATCATCTTGTTGCACGAAAAGAAGCTTTCTTCTTTGCAGCCAATGGTTCCGCTTCTTGAGCAGGTTATCCAGTCCCAGAAGCCTTTGCTGATCATCGCAGAAGATGTTGAAGGCGAAGCGCTTGCGACACTCGTAGTTAACAAACTGCGTGGCGGTCTGAAAATTGCAGCTGTCAAGGCACCGGGTTTTGGCGATCGTCGCAAGGCGATGTTGCAAGACCTCGCGATCCTGACAGGCGGTCAGGTGATCTCCGAAGACCTGGGCATGAAGCTTGAGTCTGTCACAATGGACATGCTTGGTTCTGCCAAGAAGGTTTCTATCACCAAAGACGAAACCACTGTTGTGGACGGCGCGGGTGAAAAAGCCGAGATCGAAGCACGTGTCCTGCAGATCCGTAACCAGATCGAAGAGACCACATCTGACTACGACAAAGAGAAGCTGCAAGAGCGTGTTGCAAAGCTCGCTGGTGGTGTTGCTGTGATCCGTGTTGGTGGCATGTCGGAAGTAGAAGTCAAAGAGCGTAAAGATCGCGTTGACGATGCACTGAATGCCACACGCGCTGCCGTTCAAGAAGGCATCGTTGTTGGCGGTGGTGTTGCGCTGGTTCAGGCAGGCAAAAAGCTTGACGGCCTGGCAGGTGAAAACAGCGACCAAGACGTTGGTATCTCCATTGTGCGTAAGGCACTCGAAGCACCTCTGCGTCAGATCGCTGAGAACGCCGGTGTTGACGGCGCTGTTGTTGCGGGCAAAATCCGCGAGAGCGACGACCTGACGTTCGGCTTCAACGCGCAGTCCGAAGAATATGGCGACATGTTCAAATTCGGCGTGATTGACCCGGCCAAAGTTGTGCGCACAGCGCTTCAGGATGCAGCATCCGTTGCATCCCTGCTGATCACCACCGAAGCCATGGTTGCCGACAAGCCTTCCAAGGACGGCGGCGCCGGCATGGGCGGCGGCATGCCCGACATGGGCGGCATGGGCGGCATGATGTAAGCACTATCGCTTGATGCGATGGTGCGGGCCCGATGGGCCAGCCCCCTTTACGACAGTAAGAAAGGGCGTCTCATATCGAGGCGCCCTTTTCCTTGTGGTGACGCGATTTGTCGTGCGAAGCTGCCAGACAGTGGAAATGTTCTTGGCGCAACTCAAATCAGCGGCTAAGCCAATCCATATGCGATTGATCTTCCTGACCGCCCTGACAATGGTCGCCTTTGCTTCCAATTCCATCCTGACGCGGCTCGCCGTGGACGGGGGGCATATTGACCCCTCCGGGTTTGCCCTGATCCGCGTGCTGTCGGGGGCTGTGGTGCTGGGCATGGTGATGTCGCTGCGCGGCGGCGGGGTTCGGCTTGCCGGTCGGGACCGGCTTTGGGGTGCTGTCAGCCTGAGCGTCTATATGATCGGTTTTTCCCTTGCATACCTTACGCTTGACGCCGGATTGGGCGCGCTGATCCTGTTTGGTGTGGTGCAAATCGCCATGTTTGCATATAGCGCGCTGCGCGGTGCAACGCCCAGCCGCCGGAAATTTGCCGGGGCCGGGATCGCCTTTATCGGCCTGCTGCTGGCGCTTCTGCCGGGCTCGGGTGGCGGTGCCGATCTTGGCGGGGCTATGTTGATGGTGTTTGCCGGTCTGGGGTGGGCCGGATATACGCTGATCGGGCGCGGCGCATCAGATCCGCTTGGCGCGACGGCGGCAAATTTCATTCTCTGCCTGCCGATCCTGCTTGTCCTTTTGGTGGGTACGGGACTGACCTACAGTATCACAGGAACCGCCATCGGCATCCTGTGTGGCGGGCTGACGTCGGGACTGGGGTATGCGCTTTGGTATTCTGTTCTGCCGAAATTGGAGGCCGCCACCGCAGCCATCGTACAACTGAGTGTGCCGATCATCGCCATTCTGGCAGGCGCGGCATTTCTGGGTGAACCCATCGGTCTGGTCGTGCTGATCTCGGCAATTCTGGTTCTGGGCGGGATCGGCTGGGCGATCAGCGCACAATCGGCTCCAACGGATCGTAAATAGGGATCGCACAGGCGCCAAAGGCAACGGCACCCAGGCTGTCGGGTTTGTGGGGTACCCGTGCAAGTTCCGCTTCGCTGACCCAGCGCCATTGTGACACAACGGCTTCAATATCGCGCCAGTCGGGGTCAATGCGCGCGGTGCCGCGCAAGGTACACTGGAAGTAGATGTCGACCTGATGGAAGCTGCTGTCGGGGTCGTGGAATTCGTTGACAAGACAGGGTGCGCCCACATTGATGTGCAAGCCGGTTTCCTCAAACACTTCACGCATCAGGTTGTCTGGCAGTGACGCACCGCGTTCAACGCCCCCGCCGGGCGCGCACATCAGGGGGCTTTTCCCACCGGGATAGGCATTGACCAACAACAGCCGATCAGCGTTCTTGAGGACCGCGCGAACGGCAAGACGGGGCGGTGAGGCGGGCATGAGCGTTCTTTCGCAGGGATTGTGTGCCTACCATTTCATATGAGGGGAAAAGGGTCTATCTGCTCATCATGCGTATCGTGTTTCTCATAAGTGTATCGGCCATGATGCTGGCGGCGGTTCCGGTGCTGGCGGCGGACCGTTGCGTGGTGCTGCTGCATGGTCTGGCGCGCACTGAATCTTCCTTTGCCCTGATGGAGGCCGCGCTGGAGGCGGAAGACTACCGCGTGGTCCGGCCCGGCTACCCATCCACCGAAGAGCCGATTGAAACCCTGGTCCAACAGACCCTGCCCGACGCTGTCAAAGCGTGTGGCGGCGGCGAGGTCGATTTTGTAACCCATTCCATGGGCGGCATTCTGGTGCGCCAATGGGTTGCCGAGGTCGGAAATGAACAAGTCGGGCGCGTGGTCATGCTGGGCCCGCCCAATCAGGGCAGCGAGGTTGTCGATGAGTTGAGCTATCTGCCGACCTTTGACTGGGTCAACGGCCCGGCGGGAATGCAAATGGGAACCGGACCGGGTTCGATTCCCCGGTCGTTGCCCGCCGTATCGTTTGAATTGGGCGTGATCGCAGGATCACAATCGCTGAACCCCTATTTTTCGTCACTGCTGCCGGGGGCGGACGATGGCAAGGTTTCTGTTGCCTCAACGAAGGTTGAAGGGATGAATGACCATATTGTTTTGCCGGTAACCCATACATTCATGATGAATAACCCAAGGGTGATTGCCCAGACGATGGAATTTCTGAACACCGGCGCATTTGATCATTCGATGACACTTCTTGACGGTGTGCTCGATGCCGTCGGGTGCCGCGACGGAGAATGCCTGACCGGGACGGATAACAAGAATGCCAAACCTTGATTTCATCGGTGCCGAGGTTTTGGGCCCCGGCGGGCTGAGGCCTGATACAGTGTCCTTTGCCGAAGGGCGGATCGTCGACGCCCCGGTTGGCCGCCCGGTTGATCTGAGCGGCTTCATGGTTTTGCCGGGCATTGTCGATCTTCATGGGGACGGGTTTGAACGCCATCTGGCGCAACGCCGTGGCGCGATGAAACAGATGGATGAAGGGCTTGTCGCTTGCGAGGCGGAACTGGCGGCGAACGGGATCACAACGGCCGTGCTGGCACAGTTTGTCAGCTGGGAAGGCGGTATGCGCGGTCTCGACTTTGCCGACAAGGTATTCAGGGCGATCCGCAACACCTCGGATCAGGTGGTGACGGACCTGTGGGCACAGTTGCGGTTTGAGACCCATTTGCTTGATCTTTACGATGACCTGCCGGATCGGTTGCGAGACTGGGATGTCTCCTATGTCGTTTTCAACGATCATTTACCCCATGACCGTCTGGAGGCTGGCAAGACACCAAGGCGCTTGATGGGGCAGGCCCTCAAGGCGGGGCGCAGCCCGGAGAAACACCATGCCTATATGCTGGATCTCCACTCAAGACGCGCCGCGGTGCCGGATGCGCTTGATGATCTGTGCGCGCGTTTGACTGCGCAAGGTGTTCGCATGGGCAGTCACGATGATACAACAGCCGAGGATCGTGCGGCATGGCGTGCGCGGGGCGTGTATCTGGCTGAATTTCCCGAAACGCTTGAGGCGGCGGAGGCGGCTGACGGGGCAGGGGATGCGGTTCTGATGGGATCGCCCAATGTGGTGCGTGGCGGGTCGCACAACGGCAACCTGTCAGCGGTTGACCTGATTGCGATGGGATATTGTGATGCTCTGGCGTCAGACTATCATTATCCATCGCCCCGACGCGCCGCGCTGATGCTGGCGGATGCCGGTGTGTGCGATTTGGCGGGGGCATGGGCGTTGGTGTCCTCCGGACCGGCAGCGATGCTGGGCCTTGAGGATCGCGGGGTGCTGGAGCCGGGCAAACGGGCCGATATTATCGTGCTGGACAAACGGACGCGCCGGGTTGCAGCGACCTTTGCGCAGGGTCGTGTGTCTTATATGGCGGGCGAGATCGCGGGGCGTTTCGCAGGTTGAACCTGCGGGACGCTCCGCGGGGAGTTTATTTGGAAAGATGAAGTGGATCAGCGCGTGACCCGGTTCACGTGACCCATTTTGCGACCCGGCTTTGTTTCCGTCTTGCCGTAAAGGTGCAGCGCGGTGTCACGTTCTCTGGCAAGTGCTGGCACCCGGTCCATGTCATCCCCGATCAGGTTTTCCATCACCACATCCGTATGGCGCGTCCCGTCCCCAAGCGGCCAGCCCGCGACGGCGCGGATGTGTTGTTCGAATTGGTCCACCGTGCAGCCGTTCTGGGTCCAATGCCCCGAATTATGCACGCGCGGGGCGATTTCATTCACGATCAGGCCTTGTGCGGTCACAAAAAGTTCGACACCCAGAACGCCAACATACTCAAGTGCGTTCAAG
>CAXBKL010000174.1:0-5213 GCA_963976125.1 uncultured Sulfitobacter sp.
TCCGACCTATGGCATCCAATGGCGACCCCACCCAGAAAATCACGCGGCCGGGCGTGTGCCGCAAGAGGGGCGGCTGTCCCTGACGCCGATGTTGTCGGAAAAAGGCAAGCTGATTGGCGATTTTACCATGTCCTGTCTGGCCGAGGATTGCTTTCAACTCACAGCGTCTTATGGATCGCAAGCCTTCCATTATCGGTGGTTTATCAATCACCTGGAAGACGGTGTTCATGTTGAGAACATCTCTGACCGGCGCAATGGATTTCAGATCGCCGGACCAGGGGCGCGCGACGTGTTGCAAGCCTGCACCCGCACGGATGTGTCGGGCATGAAATTCCTGGATGTCTGGGAAATGACAGTCGGTCAGGTCGATTGTATCGTGCAGCGGGTCAGCTATACGGGTGATCTGGGATACGAAGTCTATTGCGATCCGATGGATCAGCGGGCCTTGTGGTCGGTGCTTTGGAACGCGGGCCAGCCACATCACATGGTTCCTTTCGGAATGCGCGCAATGATGTCGCTGCGTCTTGATCGGTTCTTTGGCTCATGGATGGCAGAGTTTTCGCCAGACTACACAGCGGCAGAAACGGGTCTGGACCGTTTCATCAGTTTCAAGAAAGACACCCGGTTTATCGGGCGCGACGTGGCCGAGGCCGAACGCGCAACACCGCCCGCGCGTTTGCTGGTGGCGTTTGAAGTCGATGCCGACGACGCGGATGTGCAGGGATATGAACCGATCTGGCTGGATGGTGCGGTTGTGGGGTTCTGCACCTCCGGCGGCTATTCGCATTATGCGGGTAAATCCATTGCCTTGGGATTTGTGCCACGTGAGCGCGCGGCGGACGGTTTGGCCGTCGAGATCGAGATCCTCGGCCAGATGCGCCCGGCACGGGTGGTCACGACACCGCTTTTTGATGCGGACAGGACGCGGATGCGCGGCTAGGATCAGCCCATGAAACAGTTCGATTTCCCTGTGATCGTGCTGGCTGCGGGGGCATCGCGGCGCATGCGCGGCCGCGATAAACTGCTCGAAGACGTGGACGGCATGCCGTTGGTGCGGGTGCAGGCCATGAAGGCGCGCGCGGCCACACTTGCCGGGGTTTTTGTGACCCTGCCGCAGGCGCCACATGCGCGCTATGAGGCGTTGGTGGGGCTTGACCTGACAACAGTGCCGGTGCCGGATGCCGCAGAGGGGTTAAGCGCCAGTTTGCGTCGGGGGCTTGATGCGTTGCCAGAGGATACGGCGCGGGTCATGGTGTTGTTGGCGGACCTCCCTGACATCACGGTTCAGGACATGAAGATCGTCGCGCAAGCCGTTGAAAAGGATACAGACGCGCAAGTTTGGCGCGGAATGACCGAAGGGGGAAAGCCCGGACACCCGATCGTTTTTGACAGTGCAGTTTTCGGGGCGCTGAAAAATCTGACCGGTGATGGCGGGGCAAAAGAATTGCTGGCGGGGCGCGACCTGTGTCAGGTGCCTTTGCCGGGGAATCGCGCATTGGCGGACCTCGATACGCCTGAGGATTGGGCAACCTGGCGCGCGCGGCGGACGCAAACGTCGCGCAGCTGACCGCGAGAACCTCTGCGCCGACCACGGGGTTCCGGGTCAGGCCCGGAACGCCGGTGCGTTCGACGCGAGAAGCTCTGCGTGCCCTGCGCGTACCGCCCGTTCACAGGCCAGCGCCAAAGCCTTGCGGTTGGGGTAATCCGCAACCTTCAACGGGGCATGATAGATCACTTCGACCCGCCCCTGCCGCGCCGGTGCGAGCGTGGCCATCAGGTGGCTGCCAAAAGACATGTCCCCCCACCAGCCATAGAACCGCGCGTCCTGTCCGGCCGGTGCGACAAAGAGGACTGAAACCGGTTGCACCGCAATCCGGTCGCGAAGTTCGTCGGCGAAAAAGGACTGAAACAGGGTGGATTTGAACGGCAGCACCTGCAGGCCGTCGGTGCTTGTCCCTTCGGGAAAGAACAACAGCTTGTGCCCGGCCAGCAGCCGCGCCTGAAACAAGGCGGTCTGTTCGCGCGCCCGCGCCCGGTTGCGCTCAACAAAGACGGTGCCGGTGGCACGGGCCAGCCAACCGATGCCAGGCCAGCCCGCGACTTCGGATTTCGACACGAAATAGATGCGCTTGGCTGCATTGAGAACAAAGATGTCGAGCCAGGAGGAATGGTTCACCACCACCGCCCCGTTGCCCGCCATTGGCGCCCCGGACACCCGATGCCGGATACCCAGGATCCGCAGCGCAGTGCGACAGACAAAGACCGTCACACCGGGGGTGAAGGGCCGGTGCATCCCGTAAAACGGCCGCTCGATCAACCGCATCAGCACCAGCAGGGCCAGCCCTCCGAACACCAGTGCCGCCAGCAGGACCGCCCGCAGAACAACCCGGCACCACCCCAGGATCGTTATCCTTGGGTGCGCAGGCGGCTCCGGGCTGTCCCAGGTCGAGGTCATTGGGACGGTCCGCCGTAAATCCGCGCCTGTCTGGGCGCGATCCGGCTGGTGTCGAGGATCAGGCAGACATCCGTGGTGTTGAAAAGCCTGTCGATATAGGCGCCTTCCCCCACGCAACCGCCCAGCCGTAAATAGGCTTTCATCAGGCTGGGCATCTGCATCATCGCCGCACGGCGGTCCAGATCATCTTCGGCTATCAGGTCCATGGGTTGAAATGCCGCCTGTCTGGCCCGCACCCGTAGCGCAGGTGGTGCGAGATGTCGGTGATGCAGGAAAGACAGCGGCACCGCCAGCTTGCTGGCCTCGGTGCCATGAAAGCTGGCCACGCCAAACAGCACCTCGATGCGGTGCTGTGCGACATAGGCCGCCAATGCCGACCACAGATGGTGCATGCCATGCCCCCCGCGATAGTCCCGGTGCAGACACGACCGCCCCAGTTCCAGCAATCGGCGGCCCGATGCCAGCAAGGGGGTCAGATCGTATTCGTCAGCGGAATAGAACCCGCCCGCCGCATCAGCCTGATCGCTGCGCATCAGGCGGTAGACGCCGACCACAGCACCGCGCGCCCTATCCATCAGCAGCAGGTGGTCGAAAAAGGGATCAAACCGGTCAATTTCAAGCCGGGCGTCGTGGTCCACCAGATCGCCACCGCCGCCCAGTTCGGTCACAAAGACATCGTAGCGCAGCCGCTGGGCCGCGCGCAGGTCTTCGGCGGATTGCGCCAGTCTGACCTCAAATTCCGATGCTTCAGAGCCGGTCATGTGACCTTTCCTTCCTGAACCCGTCGGCGTCATAGGAAATTCCGCGGTCCGGGGCAACTCCGCCCGGAGAACCAGGGTGTGCGGAGCGCTACTTGAAGTTGTATTAATAATTCTGTTTTCGTGTTAACACTTCGGAAAGGATGTTCAGTCATCAAAGACCGGCATCAGCCCAATACGGAAACTGTCAATGACCACCTTGCCTTTGTCCCTAAAATTTACAGTGAGCTTGCCTGCGATGTTGCTCTGGACCTGGCCGACGCCCCAATCGGGCTGTTGCGGGTGGCACACGAGCATGCCGGGGGTCAATATGGCGTTCAGATCTTCCATTGCGCGTTCCGCTTTTGTCAGGGGGGGCCATGCCGCAAACTGATACAGACCTTGCCGCGCTGATTGGCAGCCGCATCTGTCATGACCTCATATCGCCGATCGGGGCGATCAACAATGGTCTTGAACTGCTGTCCATGTCCGGCGACGCGGGCGGGCCGGAAATTGGACTGATCGGCGAAAGTGTTGGCAGTGCCAGCGCCCGCATCCGGTTTTTTCGCATCGCCTTTGGTGCCGCAGCGGATCAGATGGTAGGCGCAGCCGAAGTACTGTCGATCCTGCGTGACCTATATGACGGGTCGCGGTTGACGGTGCGGTGGCCGGGGGACACGCCCCATGCCCGCGCCGATGTCCGATTGGTGTTCCTGTCAATCCTGTGTCTGGAAAGCGCGCTGCCCTATGGCGGTGTGATCGAGGTGGCCCATAACGGCCCGCATTGGACGGTAACAGGGCGGGCCGACAGAATTGCCGAGATGGACGGGCTTTGGCCATTGCTGAGCCGGGATCAGACACCGCATGATCTGCAACCGGCCCACGTCCAGTTTGCCCTGTTGCCGATCATCTGTGGTGAAGCGGGGCGGGAATTGCGCACGTCACATGGCGAGACATCCCTGTCCGTGATGTTCTGAGACCTGTTGGACGCGGGGGCCATGACAATCGCTCACGCCATGACGCCCATCGCCCTGACTATCCGCGCACGGTGCCATCCCCGGTCACCAGATATTTGAAACTGGTCAGTTGCGCCGCCCCCACCGGGCCGCGCGCATGCATCTTTCCTGTGGCGATCCCGATCTCGGCCCCCATGCCGAATTCGCCGCCATCGGCAAACTGTGTCGAGGCGTTGTGCATCAGAATGGCGCTGTCGAGCCCGTTCATGAAAGTCTCGGCCACCTTTGCATTTTCGGTGATGATGCAATCGGTGTGGTTCGATCCATATCTGCGGATATGCGCGATTGCCGCCTCGACATCCCGAACCACCCGTGCGGCGATGATCATGTCGAGATATTCGCACCCCCAATCGCTGTCTGAGGCGGGCACCGTGCCGTCGATTGCTGCAAGCGTTTCATCGGCGCGAACCTCGACGCCGGCACCCATCAAAGCCCGGATCAACCCCTGGCCGATGGTCTTCGCAATGTCCTCGTGGATCAGCAGACATTCAGCCGCGCCACAGATACCGGTGCGCCGGGTCTTGGCGTTCAGTACAATCTTCAACGCCTTCTCAGGGTCCGCGTCAGCATCAACATAGATGTGCACAATGCCTTCGAGATGAGCAAAAACCGGCACGCGGGCCTCGCGCTGAACCAGCCCCACCAGCCCCTTGCCGCCGCGCGGCACGATCACGTCGATGGTGTCGGTCATGGTCAGCATTTCCTGAACCGCAGCCCGGTCGCGTGTCGGCACCAATTGCACCGCATCTTGCGGCAGGTTCGCATCGCGCAGACCCTGTTGCAGGCAGGCGTGGATGGCGCGGGAGGAATGAAAGCTCTCCGAGCCGCCGCGCAGGATCACCGCGTTGCCCGCCTTGAGGCAGAGCGCGCCAGCATCCGCCGTGACATTGGGACGGCTTTCGTAGATCACGCCAATTACGCCCAGCGGCGTGCGGACCCGTTTGATGTGCAGGCCGGAGGGCTGATCCCATTCGGCGATCACTTCGCCCACCGGGTCGGTTTGCT
>CAXBKL010000175.1:0-5178 GCA_963976125.1 uncultured Sulfitobacter sp.
CACAGCTCGAGGCGCAATTCGCACGACTGGCCATTCAGGCAGGCGAACCGGGGCCGATTGCGCAGTGCATCGCGGGCGTTGACGTGGCGTTGTGGGATTTGGTGGCGCGGCGTGCAGATGTACCTTTGTTCCGGCTGTTGGGTGGCGCAAATGCGACCATTCCAGCCTACTCAAGCGGGATCAATCCCGCGAATGCCCCGCAAACAGTCGCACGTTGTCGCGCAGAAGGTCATCGTGCTTTCAAGCTGAAGATTGGTTTCGATCGGGCCAAAGATTTGGAAAATATCGAACAGATCATGGCCACCCTGAGGTCGGACGAGGTGTTTATGGTCGATGCTAATCAGGCATGGAACGTGGATGAAGCGCTCGACATTCTACCCGATTTGGCGGGCTTTCCATTGGGTTGGCTGGAAGAGCCGATCATGGCGGACCGACCCGCCGCAGAATGGCTGTCTCTTGCGCTGGCATCTCCTGTTCCGCTCGCCGCAGGTGAAAATATGATCACCGCGCAGGACTTTGCCCATGGCATTTCCAGACCTGCCCTCGACGTGATCCAGCCTGACCTGTGCAAGTGGGGGGGCATCAGCGGCGTCCTCCCCATCGCCAAAGATATCATCGCGTCAGGCAAGCGTTATTGCCCGCATTATCTGGGCGGCGGCATCGGTCTTGCAGCGTCTGCGCATGTGCTTGCGGCGGTTGGTGGCGACGGCATGCTTGAGATTGATTCAAACGACAACCCACTGCGCAACATGGTGTTCGCACCGCCTGTCAAGGGCGGTCAGATGACTTTGCCCGAAACGCCGGGCCTTGGCGTCGCAGACCAATTTGCCAATCTAGTGGCATCCGACATCGGCAAGGGAGACCCGAAATGAGCCTGCCAGAATATGACTACATCATTGTTGGCTCTGGCTCTGCGGGGTCCGTCGTTGCAAACCGGCTGTCCGCTGATCCTGACTGCAAGGTTCTGGTGCTAGAGGCCGGTGGCCAAGATCGCAACTTCTGGCTGAAGCTGCCCGTTGGGTATTTCAAAAGCATCTATGATCCGCGTTTTTCGCGCATCTTTGAAACGGTTCCCTCCGAAGGCGATGGCAATCGCGGTATTGTCTGGCCGCGCGGACGGGTTGTTGGGGGCTCAAGCTCGATCAACGGGTTGATCTATATTCGCGGCCAACACGAAGATTTTGAGGACTGGAATTCCCTTGGTGCTGACGGCTGGTCATATGACGAAGTGCTCCCGCATTTCCGAGCGCTTGAACGCTTTGAAGGCGGCGAAGAAAAGTATCACGGGCGTGACGGCGACTTGCCTGTCTCAAACCTGCGCAATCAAAACGCGGCCTGTCAGGCATGGATTGCAGCGGCGCAGGAATACGGCCTGCCTGCCAACCCCGATTTCAATGGGGCCACGACCCACGGCGTCGGGGCCTATCACCTGAGCATCGGCAAACGGCTGCGCGCCAGTTCAGCTGCGGCGTTTCTGCGCCCCGCGCTAAAGCGGGCAAACCTGACGTTGCAGACACAGGCACTGGTCACAAAGGTCGAGATGGAGGGAACGCGCGCGGCAGGGGTCAGTTGGACCTCAAACGGGCAATCCTTCAGCGCAAAGGCCAAACGCGAGGTTATTTTGTGCGCCGGTGCGCTGCAATCACCGCAGATTTTGCAATTGTCTGGCATCGGTCCTGCCGCCGTGTTGAAAGAACAGGGCATCTCCGTTGTGGTTGATGCGCCAGAAGTTGGCGAAAACCTACAGGACCACTATCAAATCCGGTTGCTGCTGAAGCTGAACCAGAAGATCTCTTTGAATGACGACGTGCGCAACCCGATCAAACTGGCACAGATGGGGCTGGATTGGATGCTCAAAGGAACAGGGCCGTTGACTGTTGGCGCCGGGCAAGTGGGTGGTGGTGCTTGCACCAAACACGCCGCCCCCGGCAGGCCGGATATTCAGTTCAATGTGATGCCCCTGTCGGTGGATAAACCCGGCACGCCCTTGCATCGGTATTCGGGGTTCACCGCATCGTTCTGGCAATATCACCCCGAAAGCCGTGGCACTGTGCATATCCAATCGCCCGACCCGTCGGTGCAGTCGCGCATTGCGCCGAACTATCTGTCAACCGAACTGGACCGCAATGTCATGGTCGATGGTATCAAGGTGCTACGAGGCATCCACGCGCAACCGAGCTTTAGACATCTTTGGGACCATGAGACGGTCATCGGTGAAGACCGTCAAAGCGACGCTGAAATCCTTGATGCGGTGCGCAATATGGGCGGCACGGTATTCCACCCTGTGGGCACCTGTCGGATGGGAAGCGACAGCAGCGCGGTACTTGACCCACAATTGAGGGTACGCGGGGCCGAAGGGCTAAGGGTCATCGACGCCTCGGTCATGCCAAAGATCACATCCGCAAACACCAATGCGGCGACACTGATGGTCGGCGAAAAGGGGGCGGCGATGATCCTGGACGATGTCCCCCAGCGCAACGCAATGCGCGCAGAGGAGCGTTTGTAATGGCCACACCAACCCGCCCCAACATCATCCTGATCATGGCCGACCAGATGGCGGCCCATGCGCTTAGCCTATACGGCAACTCCGTATGCAAAACACCCAACCTCGAACGGCTTGCAGCCCAAGGCACCGTTTTCGAGTCCGGCTATTCCAACAATCCACTTTGCGTGCCAAGCCGTGCCTCAATGCTCAGCGGGATGCTGTCGCCCGACGTCAATGTCTTTGATAACGCAAATGAACTGCCCAGCTCGGTGCCGACAATGGCGCATTATCTGCGCCATGCTGGGTATTGGACGGAACTGTGCGGCAAGATGCATTTTATTGGCCCCGATCAAGAACACGGGTTCAATCAACGCTCTGTGACGGATGTTTATCCCGCCAGTTTTCAGTGGATCGCGGATTGGCAGGCGGGTCCTGCCTTTGTGCCCTCGGGCACCGCGTTGAATGGTGTGGTCGAATCCGGTCCCTGCGTGCGCACCATGCAAGAAGACTACGACGACGAGGTCGAACATAGCGCGATCCAAAGCCTCTATGACCGCGCGCGTGAACCGGAAAACCAGCCGTTTTTCCAGATCGTATCCTTCACCAGCCCGCATACGCCGTTCACGGTCAGCCAAGACTATTGGGATCGCTACGAGGCCCGCGAAATTGATAGGCCTGCCGTGGGTGCATTGCCGTTCGAGGACCTCGACTATCACTCAAAGGCCTTGTTTTTCGCCCATGGTCGCCACCGGCACAAGGTCACCGACGCGCACTTGATGGCGGCGCGACATGCGTATTACGGCATGATCTCTTATGTCGATGACAAGGTCGGGCGGATTCTGGACACGCTGGAAAAAACCGGCCAGCGCGATAACACGGCGGTGTTCTTCGTGTCCGATCACGGAGAGATGCTGGGCGAACGCGGCATGTGGTTCAAGCAAACGTTCTGGGAATGGTCTGCCCATGTGCCCTTCATCGCCTCTGTCCCCGGAATTGCCGGCGGAGGGCGTAGCGACAAGGTGGTGTCCTTGGTCGATCTTTTGCCCACGTTCCTTGATCTTGCGGGCGATGACAGCCCTGACTTGGCGGGCAATTCGGTGCTGCCCTTGATGAAGGGCAACACCGAAACATGGCCCGATATTGCAATCAGCGACTATCTGGCAATTGGTCCCTGTGTGCCGTGCCGAATGGTGCGCAAGGGGCGGTTCAAACTTATCTATACCCATGGTCATCCGGCGCTTCTGTATGATCTGGATGCTGACCCGTCAGAGTTGACCAATCTGGCCGCTGACGCAGCCTTCGCAGATGTTCTGGCAGACCTTAGCGCCGATGCCCTGACCGACTGGGATCCCGATGCCCTGACAACCCGCGTGCTGAAAAGCCAGCAACAGCGCAAGGTGATCAAGTCAACCCCCGGTGCCGCGCCGCAATGGGATTTCATCGCCCGAACTGGCGATGAGGCACGGTTCGTGCGCGCCCAAGGCGTGGATGCAACCAAAAGCCGGTTGCGATTGCCCCAAGTCCCCGAAGCTCCGGCGGACTGGCCAGAACTTGATCAAGAAACTGTGGCGGACCTCATCGCGGGACGCCAAAATCTTGATGCGTTTTTGAAGTAATATGCGCGGTCGCGCGCTCAATCCAATCTCCAAGGAAATCCCATGTCCGTAGACATTCACAACCCCGCTAACCCATCCGAAGTTGTCGGCACTTTCCCCACCATGTCGCCAGATGATGTGCCAGCCATGATAGCGACTGCGCGCGCGGCACAGCGCGAATGGGCGCGCATTCCGCAGCCCGAGCGCGGTAAAATCGTCGACGCTTTCCTTGATGCGCTGCAAGCACGCACCGAAGATATCGCAACCGCCATCACCCGCGAAATGGGTAAGGTCATCGGTGAATCCCGCGGCGAAGTGAACAAAGCACTGGGCGAAGGCCGTGCCACTACCCGCCGCGCATCGGCACCTATCGGAGAGGTGCTGCCATCGCAAAAACCGGGAACCGTGACCTATTCAACGCGCCGCCCTCGCGGTGTGATCGTTGGCATCAATCCGTGGAACTTTCCGTTTAGCACGCCCATCCGCAAAACTATTCCAGCTTTGGTTTATGGCAACGCGATTGTTCTCAAACCCTCCATCAGCACACCGGGTGCGGCCTTTATCATGCAAGAGGTCGCAGACCAGACCCTCCCCAAAGGTCTGTTTCAAATCGCGTATGGGTCCGGCAGTCTTGGCGGCGCACTGACCTCGGCGCAGGGCGTTGATGCCATCAGCTTTACCGGATCAGTTGGCATTGGCCGCATCGTGGCACAGGCCGCCGCCGTAAATCTGGCCGAAATCAGTCTGGAACTGGGCGGCAAGAATCCCGCAATCCTGAATGACGCCAGTGATCTGGACGCGACGCTTGATCAAATTTACATGGCCGCCTTTGCGGTTTGCGGTCAGCGTTGCACGGCCATCAGCCGCGTGATCGTGCGCCGTGATCTTGAAGCGGACGTCGTTGCCGGTTTGGCCAAAAGGGCCAAGGCCGCAATCATCGGCGACGGGTTGGACGCAGCGACAACTATCGGCCCTTTGATGGGCGAAAAGGCCCGCGCAGATGTGGCTGGATTTGTGGACCGCGCCCGCGCGGCCGGTGCAAATGTTGCCGCAGGCGGCGCATCGGTTGAACAGAACGGCGGGTATTTTTACGCGCCA
>CAXBKL010000176.1:0-5164 GCA_963976125.1 uncultured Sulfitobacter sp.
CTTGTCATCACACTGGACCTGCAAATCCTGGGCCAGCGGCACAGGGATCTGAAAAACGGGCTGTCCGCCCCACCCAAGCTGACCCCAAGCACCATCGCCAATCTGGCGACAAAATGGGCCTGGGGCCTTGGCATGCTGGGGGCAAAGCGCCGCGAATTCGGCAATATCGTCGGCCACGTAGACGGCATATCCGATGCGTCCTCTCTTGGGGCCTGGACCGCAGAACAGTTTGATTTGACATTGGACTGGAACAAGATTGCCAAGCTCAAGGAACAATGGGGCGGCAAGGTGATCCTGAAAGGTATCCTGGATGCCGAGGACGCCAAGATGGCGCTTAAAGTGGGGGCAGATGCGATTGTCGTCTCCAACCACGGTGGCAGACAGCTTGACGGGGCGTTGAGTTCGATCAGGATGCTGCCGTCGATCATGGATGCGGTGGGCGACAAGGTCGAAGTCCATCTCGACAGCGGGATCAGGTCCGGTCAGGACGTGCTCAAGGCGCTTGCGATGGGGGCCAAGGGCACGATGATCGGGCGGGCCTTTGTCTATGGGCTGGGTGCGATGGGACAAAAAGGTGTCACTGCAGCGCTGGAGGTGATCCACAAGGAGCTGGACACCACAATGGCGTTGTGCGGGGAGACATCCGTGACCGATCTTGGGCGGCATAACCTGCTGATTCCCAAGGGGTTTGGCGGCGAATGGCAGGGCTAATCAGGACGGTGGCCGGGGTACTTGTTCCGACCGCCGTCGCAGCGTCGGGATCAAGAGCAGCGCCGTGATGCAGAGCAAAGCAGCGACCACCACAAAGGCGCTGCGCAGGCCGAAGGCTTGAGACACCAGCCCCATCAGCGGCGGCCCGAAAAAGAACGCGCCATAGCCCAGAACCGACGTCCGGCTGATCGCTGCCAGCCGTTGATCGCGCGGCACGATGCGTCCGACCAACGCCAGCGCCAGCGGAGCCACAACCGAGATACCCAAGCCCGCAACCGCAAACCCGGCCAATGCAACTGCGACACTGCCCGCAACACCCGCCAAAAGAAGCCCCACCGAAGACATAAGCATGGCCATCAGCATCAAGGTCGTGTCGCGAAGGCGTCGGGCCAGCCAATGACCCGACAACCGCCCGATCCCCATGGTCAGCCCCATCATCGCGGGGCCAAGTGCGCCTTCGCCCGGTGCGCCGCCCAGGGTGCGTTCGATGTGCAGCGCGGACCACCCCTCGGACGCGGCTTCGGCCAGAAACGCGGCCATCACCACCAAACCTGCAAAAAGAACAAATCCATGTGGCATTTCGCCTGCCAGCACCTCGACACCCTGAGTGTCCAACTGCGGGGCGCGGTCGCGTGCGGCAAAGGCAAGAGTCAGCAATGTCCCGGTGAGCAGCACAAAGATCGTGATCGTGTCAACCTGCGCCTCACGCAGCGCGCCCGTCACAAGGGCCGCTCCGGCGTAGGCGAAACTGTACAAGGCGTGGTTCAGGTTCATCAACGTCCGCCCGGAGTGTTCCTCGATCTCGGACACGCGGGCATTGACCAGGACGTCAACCACACCCGACCCCATTGCCGCAAGCGCCATGCCAAGCACCAACAGGGTCAGCGTGTTCGATAGCCCGGACGCGAACATGCCCAGCGCCACGATTGAAATGCCCAGAGTCAGTGCCATGCCGCCAAACACCCGCTGAAACACCGGCACCAGCCACATCGCGAGGATAGCCCCGGTTGACGCGACCAGAAGGGCAATGCCATACGCCCCGTCAGAGGCCCCGACATTGGCCTTGATCACCGGCATCTGCGCAAAATAGGTGGCCCAGGCCGCGCCAATGGCAAAAAAGCCCGCAAGCGGCTTGCGGGACAGGTAAAGATCGCGTTTCAGGCTCATCCGCAAGCCGTGGCACGGGCCGCAGGTTTTGCCAAGTGTTTCGCGGCGATTTTGCCCTTTCCCCAAAAGGAAAACCGGTCTATACGCGCGGCTTCACGCGGGGATACAGCCTTGGAGGATTCCCGCCCTTACATATTGGAGATTACAAATGGCCGGAGAGATTCCAGATCTTGAAGCCCAGGAACGGACGGGGACAGGCAAGGGCGCCGCTCGTCAGGCACGCCGTGATGGCATGGTTCCGGGGATTGTTTTTGGTGGTGACACAGATCCACTGCCAATCAACATCCCGTTCAACAAACTGCTGACAATGCTGCGCAAGGGCCGGTTCAAGTCCACCTTGTTCAACATGAAGGTCGAAGGCCACGATGACGTGCGTGTCATCTGCCGCGACGTGCAGCGTCACGTGGTCAAGGATTTGCCGACACACGTCGACTTCATGCGTCTCAGACGCACGACCAAGGTCAACCTGTTCATCAACGTCGAAGTGACCGGCGAAGAGGATTGCCCTGGCCTGCGCAAGGGCGGCGTGTTGACCCTGATCCGTCCGGAAGTCGAACTGATCGTGACTGCGGCTGACATTCCCGAAAGCCTGGTGATCGACGTGTCCGCGCTTGAAATCGGTGACAACCTCACGATTTCCGACGTGGCCCTGCCAGAGGGTTCCAAGCCCACCATTGACCGCGACTTTGTCATCGCGCAGGTTTCCGCTCCTTCCGGTCTGGCATCCCAGTCCGATGATGAGGACGAAGGCGACGACGCGGCAGATGCAGCTGCTCCAGAGGCAGACGGCGACGCGGACAGCTAAGCCGGTCTTCTGGCCCGTACGAGCATTATTGAAGGGGTCGCCGCGGGCGGCCCCTTTTTCCTATGGTATCCAGGACGTATGTTTCGGTGCGATAACTAGAGCGTCGTCAAGACAGCGGCCCCCGGAGTATTTCACGCCAGCTATTCAGTCCAGGGGGCGCCTCTGCTAAAGAGCCGAGGACTAGAGTGGAGCGCCCCCATGAAATTGATCGTTGGCCTTGGCAACCCCGGTGCCAAATACGCACGCAACCGGCATAACATCGGCTTTATGGCACTGGACCAGATCGCGTTGGATCATGGCTTTGGCCCTTGGAAGTCCAAATTTCAGGGTGTCATCAGCGAGGGCCGGTTAGGGTCCGAGCGGACGGTGCTGCTCAAGCCCGAAACCTACATGAACAATTCCGGCCAATCGGTGCAGGCCGCGATGCGCTTTTACAAACTTGAGCCTCAGGACGTGATTGTGCTTCACGATGAAATTGATCTGGCCCCCGGCAAAGTCAAATGCAAAACCGGTGGTGGCCACGCGGGCCATAACGGGTTGCGGTCGGTGCACGCCCATATCGGGCCTGAATATGCCCGTGTGCGGCTGGGCGTGGGCCATCCCGGACACAAGGACGCAGTGCCGGGCTATGTATTGCGCGATTTTCCCAAGGCGGACGAGCCGTGGCTGGACGACGTGCTGCGTGGCATCGGCGATGGCGCGCCGTTCCTTGCGGCGGGCGATACCGGCAAATTCATGAACGCGGTCGCCTTGCGGGTGTCCCCGCCCCGATCGGGTACAGGCACAAAAAGCCCGGCAAAGGCCAAGGCCACACCGCCACGGTCTTCTCTCGCGCCTGAACCTGAGCCGGAACAGGAGACCAAATCGCCGCTGCAAAAGCTGATGGAGCGTTTTCGTTGAGCCTCGCAGACGCATTCCGAGACCAATCCGGCACCTGTGCCCGGATGGGTTCGCCTTTCATGGCTCAGCTTCTCGCCATCCTCGCCGAATGCTGGCCTGAAAACAGCGCCCTGGGCCGCAAGTTCGCCACTTTCACGGGCGACATTGGCCCGGCGGGCCATTCTCTTCCCCTCAGGATCGCCGGTGGCCTGCACGCCCTTGTGCTGAGCAATGCAGCACCCGAGCTGGCGGCAATTTATCCGCCTCATCACACCGATGATGACACGCTGCGCGGGGCTGTTCAGCGGGCCTTACGCGATCACGAAGCCTTCCTTCTGGACTGGACCGACAGTGCCCCGCAAACCAATGAGGTACGCCGCTCCGCCGCCCTGATCGCCGCAGCACAGGTGGCGGTGAGTTATTTTGACTTGCCCATCCATCTGACGGAACTGGGGGCCAGCGGCGGGCTGAACCTGATGTGGGATCACTATGCGCTCGACATTGACGGGGCGTCTTTTGGCGCGCGGTCCCCGGCGATCACGTTCAAGCCGGAGTGGACCGGCCCCCTGCCCCCGGCCGCCCATCCAAGGATCGCGGCGCGTGCCGGCGTTGACCTCAATCCACTCGACCCGCACGATCCCGATGACCTGCTGCGGCTGACCGCCTACCTCTGGCCGGATCAGCCTGAGCGGTTGATGATGACACGGGCCGCCGCCGCCATTGCGACTGGGCCGCTCACCAACGGGGACGCGATCGGCTGGCTTGCCCCCCGACTGGCCGACGCCCCGGATGGCCGTCTTCACCTGATCCAGCACACAGTCGCGTGGCAATATTTCCCCGAAGACGTGCAGGCCCATGGGCGCGCATTGATCGAAGCGGCAGGCAGGCAGGCCACCCCGAACCGCCCCCTTGGCTGGCTGTCGATGGAGACCGACGGCGACCGCACCGGCAAGATCGGCGCGGCCCTTACCTTGCGGCTTTGGCCCGGTGATCTGACCCTTGATCTGGGACGGGTAGATTTTCACGGCCGCTGGATCAATTGGACCTATCAGGTCGGGTAACGCTGGTGCCTGCCACGCCCCTGTGATTGGATGGCGCAAACAGCAAGGAAAACCAAATGCGCACATTCGGTAAATGGCTTGGCCGTATTCTGCTTGCCCTTGTATTGGCCGCAGTCGCAGTCGGCCTATGGAAACGCGAAGAAATCACCCGTCTGCTGGCCGTCAATTCGTTGTTTTCCGAAGCAAAGATCGTTCAGAATTTTTCGAACATGGACCGGGCTTTTTTGCACACAGTCTTGCCGCGTGGCGATGGCCCGATGTCCGACTTGCCCTATGGGGCGGAAACCACCCTGCCCGTTGCGGTGGGCACTTGGATCAAGGAGCGCACTGTCACCTCCCTTCTGGTCATGAAAGACGGCGCAATCGTCTATGAAAACTATTTTCAGGACACCGCGCCGGATGACCGCCGGATCAGCTGGTCGATGGCCAAAAGCTATCTTTCGGCGCTGGTGGGGGTTTTGCTTGAAGAAGGCGCAATCCCCTCTCTGGACGTACAGGTCACCGACTATGCCCCTGAACTCAAGGGCGGGGCCTATGATGG
>CAXBKL010000177.1:0-4965 GCA_963976125.1 uncultured Sulfitobacter sp.
TCGATTGAGCCGGCCTTTCATTTTCTCCTCCACCTCGATGGAGGTGACTTTGCTTAGACGAAGAACTGCGCACCGTTGGCAGAGATGGTCGAGCCGTTGATAAAGCCCGCATCATCCGCCACGAGGAACTTCACCGCACGTGCGATTTCTTCCGGCTCACCCAAACGGCCTGCAGGGATCTGGGCGATGATGCTTTCGCGGACCTTTTCGGGCACCGCCATCACCATATCCGTCCCGATGTAGCCGGGGCAGACCGCATTGGCCGTGATGTTGGCGCGCGCGCCTTCCTGTGCCAGTGACTTGACGATGCCCAGATCACCCGCCTTGGTGGCGGCATAGTTCACTTGAGCAAACTGGCCCTTCTGGCCGTTGATCGAGGAGATCACGACGATCCGACCAAATTTGCGTTCGCGCATGCCGGGCCAGATCGGGTGAACGGTGTTGAACACGCCGGTAAGGTTGGTGTCGATGACCTCGTGCCACTGCTCTGGCGTCATCTTGTGGAACGGCGCGTCGCGGGTGATGCCCGCGTTTGCAACGACTACTTCGACGGGGCCAAGGTCGGCTTCGACCTGGGCGATGCCTGCTTTGGACGACTCGTAATCGGCCACGTTCCACTTGTAGGTCTTGATGCCAGTCTCCGCAGTAAAGGCTGCGGCGGCTTCGTCATTGCCGGCGTAGGTCGCAGCAACGGTGTAGCCTGCTTCCTTGAGTTCTTTAGAAATGGCGGCTCCGATACCTCGGCTGCCTCCGGTTACAAGTGCGACGCGGGACATGTGTCTCTCCTATTCGTCTGGTAATTTTAGTTCGGATTCGAATCTGGACGCGCAATTATCTTGCGCGCCCGATCTCTTTAGGGGCGCTCAAGGCACATGGCAACACCCATGCCGCCACCGATGCAAAGTGTCGCAAGGCCCTTCTTGGCGTCGCGGCGCTTCATTTCGAACAACAGTGTGTTGAGGATGCGGGCACCGGAGGCACCGATGGGGTGGCCGATGGCGATGGCGCCACCGTTTACGTTTACGATAGCCGGATCCCAGCCCATGTCCTTGTTCACCGCGCAAGCCTGTGCGGCAAAGGCTTCATTGGCCTCGACAAGGTCCAAATCTTCGGCTTTCCAGCCCGCCTTTTCCAACGCCTTGCGGGAGGCATAGATCGGGCCAACGCCCATAATCGACGGGTCCAGACCCGCCGTGGCGTAGGATGCGATGCGCGCAAGCGGCTCGATCCCGCGCTTTTCCGCTTCATCCGCTGACATCAGCAAGGCACCTGCCGCGCCGTCATTCAGGCCGGAGGCATTGGCCGCCGTCACGGAACCGTCCTTGGCAAAGGCAGGGCGCAGTTTTTGCATGGCGTCCATGGTGGCGCCGTGGCGGATGTATTCATCTGCGTCGACAATCGTGTCGCCGCGGCGGCCCGGCACGGTATAGGCCACGATCTCATCGGCGAACTTGCCGGCTTTCTGGGCGGCCTCGGCCTTGTTCTGCGATGCGACGGCAAATTCATCCTGCTGTTCGCGGCTGATCTGCCATTTCTCCGCGACGTTCTCGGCTGTCTGACCCATGTGATAGCCGTTGAACGCGTCCCACAACCCGTCCTTGATCATCGTGTCGATGAGCTTCATGTCGCCCATTTTCTGCCCGGCACGCATGGCCTGGGCGTGGGGCGACAGGGTCATGTTTTCCTGACCGCCGGCGGCAACGATATTTGCGTCCCCCAATTGAATGTGCTGCGCCCCAAGGGCCACGGCACGCAGGCCGGAGCCACAAACCTGGTTGATCGACCAGGCGGCGGATTCCTGCGGCAGGCCCGCGTTGATATGGGCTTGCCGGGCTGGGTTCTGGCCTTGCGCGGCGGTCAGAACCTGACCAAGGATTGTTTCAGACACATCTGCGGCGTCCACACCCGCGCGGGCGATGAGTTCTTTGAGCACAGCAGCACCCAGATCGTGGGCAGGGGTGTTGGCAAACGATCCCCCGAAGCTGCCGACAGCGGTACGTGCGGCGGATGCGATGACGACGTTGGTCATGAATTGGCGTTCCTCTTGCAATGTGGCCGAGGACCATCTGACGCCTGCATTCCAATTTCGCAGTGCGACTCCCCCGCCTTCTGGGACTGTGTCATACAGGATACGCTGCAATGCGGCAACTGGGACGCTTGCATAGCTGCTACCCGTTGCGTTGACGTAGCGGAATGGCCCCGGATCAACCTGCGCGCCGTTGGCCGGTCTGTAACCATTCCGGCTGCGTTGTCGGGGCGCTGAAGTAATAGCCCTGAAGGCAATCGACGCCCATCTGACCCAGAAGCGCGGCATCTTCGGCGGATTCGACGTTCTCCGCCACAGTCAGCATTTCGAATTGGTGGGCAATTGCGACCAGCGCGGCGGTGATCGCACGGTTGTCGGGGTTTTTCGACACGCCCCGGATGAATTGCCCGTCTATCTTCAGAATATCAAAGTAGAAATCCTTGAAATATCGGATCGCGGTATATCCGGCCCCGAAATCATCCATCGCAAAACAGACGCCATGGGGTTGCAGGTCATCCATGAAATCCACCACCAGTTCCGGCACCGTCATGGCAGAGCTTTCTGTGATCTCGAGGATCAGCCGTTCGCCGATTGTCGGGTCCTGTTTGAGGAACCGGCGCAATACCTGCATCCAGGATTTGTAGCCGATGGATCGCGCCGACATGTTGATCGACAGGCGCAGTTTCGGGTTTCGCTGCAGGGTCTGAAGCCCCATGCGCAAGGCCCCCACATCAATTTCGCGACCCAGCTCGGTGTCCTCGGCCACCCCCATGAAGTCGCGTGCGGGAATCACCCGGCCCGTTGCGTCCAGAATGCGGATCAGCCCCTCGTAAAACGCGATGGAGCGATGATTGCTGGCGCGCAGGACCGGTTGGAAGGCCAACAGGGTCTGTTTGTGGTCAAGGGCCTCTCGTACCATGTCAAGTATCGGCTGATCCCGCTGCGCGAGCGCAAAGTTGATCGGGTTTTCCGCACCGGGAGGGATATTTGCAAGGCGGCGTTTGTTGTCCGAGACCACGGTGATGAACTTTCCTTTGACCTTCACCGATGATGGCCTTCAAAGTGATAACGCAGGCTTAATGCGCGGGTTTTAGGCGAATTGGCGGGGGTAGAGGGATGCAGGGCATGGAACGCTGCGGTTGGGCAGGCTCAGAGCAGATTTACAAGGACTATCACGACACCGAATGGGGCGTGCCCGAATATGACAGCCGCGCACTCTGGGAAAAGCTGATCCTCGACGGGTTTCAGGCAGGGTTGAGCTGGATCACCATCCTTAAAAAGCGCGACAATTTTCGCGCAGCGTTTGAGGGATTTGACCCGCATGTGATCGCAACCTGGGCCGAGCCGGATGTGCAGCGCCTGTTGGGCAATGCCGGCATCATCCGCCATCGGGGCAAGATCGAGGCGACGATCACCAATGCGCGGGCCTGGCAGAAAATCGAGGCGCGCGAGGGGTTCGACAGGTTCATGTGGCGCTACGTCGGCGGCACGCCCTTGCAAAATGAATGGCCCACGCTGGCGCATGTCCCGGCCAAGACGGCGATGACCGAACAGATTTCCAAAGAACTCAAGAAAGAGGGTTTCAAGTTTTGCGGCCCCACAATTGTCTACGCATGGATGCAGGCCTGTGGGCTTATCAACGATCATCTGACAACCTGCCCGCAACGGCGTGAATGCGCCGCATTGGCGCGCAAGATCTGAAGCGGCTGCGCCAAACCGCAGGGAGCATTCACTTTTGCCCTTGGCGGCCTGCGCTTTTGCCACCATATGCACGGGGTGTTCTCTCGCCCGTTGATCAGCTTCTGGCATCACCTTCGATATGTGCCCCTGTTCTCTGCGCTGACCTTTTCAAGGTTGCGCGGATTTGATGCGCGCCGGCGTGCGTTGGGCAATATGATTGGAATCGTCGCGCGGTGGTTCCCGCCCGCCAGCCGCCGGATAGATCGCGATCTGAAGCGGGTTTTTCCCGACGTCCCGCGCGCCGGCCGGATGCAGCTTTGTCATCGCATTGGCCGCAACATGGGCCAGACCCTGTTCGAGATTTTCCACTGCGGCGAGTTCCAGAAGCTTGAGAACCGGATCACCACTGCCGGTCCCGGTTTGGCGGCCCTTGAAGCGGCCAAAGCCCAAGGCAAGGGGGCGATCATCGTCTCGGGTCATTTTGGCCAATGGGAAGCGATCCGCGCCGTGCTCAAGGCGCGCGGCATGGAAACCGGTGCGGTTTACCGCCCGCAGGTAAACCGCCATTACCAGCGCCGGCTGCTGGCCGGGATCGAGGCAGGCGGCAAACCGATCTTTCCAACCGGACGGAATGGGACAAAGGCGTTGGTCAGCCATCTGCGCAAAGGCGGATTTGTTGCCATCCTGCTGGATGAAAAGACCGACGACGGTGAGGCGATGCCGTTCCTTGGCCATGATGCGCTGACGTCGCTGGCGGCGGCGCGGCTGGCGTTGAAATATGATGTGCCGATGGTGCCGGCCTATGGCACGCGTCTGGACAGCGGTGGCAATTTCAAGGTCGATTTTGAACCGCCCATTCCCCCAAGCGACGCGCGCACCATGACGCGGGCCTTCAATGACAGCCTGTCGGCGCGAATCCTCGACAAACCGGATCAATGGTATTGGATGCTGCGCCGGTGGCATGGCCTTTGAGGGGCGTTTCGTACGGCGATGCGCGGAAACACCTCTGGCCCGGTCTTTGGCCCGATAATTGGATTGACTCCCTTCCCCCCCCCGTCTAAACGCCGCCCATTGGTGTTGGTGGACCCTGCAAGGGGAACCCTGTCGTCGTGGCAAAATCCACGGAGAGGACAACGCCCTTCATGGGCGTCTCATCCCGAAGATCGGGAACCGGTTTTCGGACAGGATGAGGCGACAAACGTAAAAATTGAAGGAGAACAGCCGTGACCAAACGCACCGCTGCCAAACACAAACTCGAC
>CAXBKL010000178.1:0-4921 GCA_963976125.1 uncultured Sulfitobacter sp.
TTATGTACGCCCGCGCAGGGCTTGGCGGCATCGCGGTGGCGCCCGAGGCAGGCCCGGCGGGAACGCCCGCATTCGACCGGCTGAGCCCGGCTGAGCCCGACGGGTTGCAGCGCCTGTCGCGGTTTTTGCAGCGGGTTCAGAAAGGGCCGCTGGTCAGTGTGATCATGCCGGCCCGCAATGCCGGAGCCACGATTGCCACCGCCCTGCGCAGCTTGCATGATCAGAGCTGGCAGGCGCTGGAAATCCTCGTGGTTGATAACGGCTCCGGTGATGACACGGCTGCAATCGTCAGGCAGGCTGCCATAAAAGATCCGCGCATCCGCCTGATCGACGGCCATTCCGAACCCGGGGCCTATGCGGCGCGCAATCTGGGTGTGGCGGCGGCATCCGGGGCCTTCATTACCGTTCTCGACGCTGATGACTGGGCCCATCCGGCCCGGATTGCGCGCCAGGTCCGGGCGCTGAACCGACACCCCCGTTGTGCGGCAAGTGTTGCCCATTGGGTGCGCACAACACCCGATCTGCGTTTCACCCGCTGGTGGCGGGAAGAGGGGTTGGTCCACCGCGATGTTTCTTCTCTGATGATCCGCAGCGAAACCCGCGCGACGCTCGGGTTCTGGGACCGGGCCCGCGCCGGAGCCGATACCGAGTATTACCACCGCATTCAGGCCGTTTTCGGAGAAACAGCCATTCGTGAGGTTAATCCGGGCCTGCCCCTGTCCTTCGGGCGGGTCCTGCCCCGGTCCCTGACCCAACAGGCTGAAACTGAAATTGGAAGTCATCTTTTCGGCACACGCCGGGATTACCGTCTGGCCGGGCAGCGCTGGCACCTGCGGATGAAGGAGGCCGGCGATCTGCCGCTGCCGCAATATCCGTCCCGCCGCCCCTACCCTGTTCCCGCCGCCCTTGCCCTGTCACCGCCCGACCCGGCCCCCGCCCCCTGCGAGGTCGAAAGCCTGGCAGGGGGCGGATTTTATGACGATACCTGGTATATGCAAACCTATCCTGATCTGCGCGCCCGCGATGCTGACGGGATGCTGCACTACCCCACGGAAGGGGCCGCAGAAGGGCGTGATCCGGGGCCTGGGTTTTCCACCTCTGGCTACCGTATGGCCTATGGCCCCTTTGAGGGGGCATCTCTGCCCCATTACCTGACGCAGGGCCGGCCCCGGGGGCACAGCCCCCTGCCGGTCTTCGGCGGCGCATTGCCACCGCCCCTGTCGGGCCGGCATCTGCTGTTTTTCGGGCATCAGGCCAAAGAGCAGATTTTCGGGGCTGAACGCTGCCTGCTGACCCTGCTGGATCACGCCGTTGTGGCCGGTTTCACACCTTCGGTGGTTTTGCCGCAATGCCTGAACCCTGACTATCTGGCAGAGCTGAGGGCCCGCGCCTTCGAGGTCCATATTATCCCCTACGGTTGGCTTTACGGCGGGATGCGGCCCCACCCCGCAACGGTCGCCCGGTTGACACAGCTGGTTCGCGACAGCGGCGCGGTTGAGATCCACCAGAATACCGCCGTGATGGATGCCCCCCTTTATGCCGCACGCGCAGCGGGGGTGCCGTCGGTCGTGCATGTTCATGAGCTGCCCGCCCAGGACCCTAATCTCTGCCTTGACCTTGGCGCGTCGGCTGTGGAAATCCGCAGACTTATGACAGGCCATGCCACCCGGTTTGTGGCCAACTCTCCGGCCGTCTCTTCCTGGCTGGACCTGCCGGCAGAGCGTCTTCTTCTGCTGCCAAATCAGGTTGACTCCGCCCTTGAAAGCCTGGCTTTTGCCCCCGGCAGTCCACCCCGGGTCGCCCTGATCGGCAGCCTGATAAACAAAAAAGGGGTTGCCGATTTTGTAGCTGTGGCCCGCGACTGCGCCCGCAACGGAACATCGGCGCAGTTTCTGCTGATTGGCCCGGAAACACCCGACATCGCCCGACTGCGCCCCTTTCCGCCCAATCTCACTCACACAGGTTACGCAGCCGGTCCTGTCGCCGCTATTGCCCAGGCCGATATTGTGATGAGCCTGTCGCATTTCGCCGAAAGTTTCGGCATGACGGTGCTGGAAGCCATGACCGCAGGCCGCCCGGTCATATGTTATGACAGAGGCACCCCCCCTGCCCTGCTGGGCAACAGCGGTGCAGGCACCGTGGTGCCTGCAGATGATCTGAAAGCTGCGGCCAGGGCGCTGCGGGGTCTGCTTGCTACTCCGTCGGGGTTGAAAATTGCATCGCGGGCGGCAAGAACCCGCGCCGAAGCTCTGCGCAAACAGGGGCAGGCCTTCCCGGAAAACGGCCTGTTTCTTCGCAAAAGCGCCTGATTTTTGGCCAAAAACCCTTTGTTTCAGGTTGCAATTCAGCGCAAAACCCTTCACCACATTCCCTATTGATATGCCATTTACAGGACCTGTTTTTTGAAAATTCTTGTCGTATTCGGAACCCGCCCGGAAGCCATCAAGATGGCCCCTGTCGTCCGCCGCCTGAAGGAAACTCCGGGGCTTGAAACCCATGTCTGCGTGACCGCCCAGCACCGCGAAATGCTGGATCAGGTGCTGAAACTCTTTGATATTAAACCCGAGTTTGACCTGAATATCATGAAGCCCGGTCAGGACCTGACGGACATCACCGCAAACATCATTCTGGCGCTGCGCGACATTCTGAAAGACGGCGGTTATGACCGGATGCTGGTGCATGGCGACACCACAACCACAATGGCGGCATCCCTGGCGGCCTTCTATGCCCAGGTGACTGTGGGCCATGTTGAGGCCGGGCTGCGGACAGGCAATATCTATGCCCCCTGGCCTGAGGAAATGAACCGTTCAATCGTGGGACGTATCGCCCAGATTCATTTTGCCCCGACCGAAACTGCCCGCGCCAGCCTGCGGGCTGAAAATGTGCCGGACAGCCAGATTCTCGTCACCGGCAATACCGTGATTGATGCGCTGCAAGATATCGTCGCCCGTTTTGACACTGACCCTTCGCTCGGGGCTGAAATGCAGGCCCGCTTCCCGTTTCTGGATCCGAAAAAGCGTTTGGTCCTGGTCACAGGCCACCGGCGCGAAAACTTTGGCGAGGGGTTCGAGAATATCTGCCGCGCGCTGAAGGAAATCAGCGAGGAAAGCGATGCCCAGATCGTCTACCCGGTGCACCTGAACCCGAATGTGCAGGCCCCGGTCAAACGGGTGCTGGGCGACAGCAGCAATGTGCATCTGATCCCGCCGCAGGATTACCTGCCCTTCGTCTGGCTGATGAGCAGGTCCTACATCATCATCACGGATTCCGGTGGCGTGCAGGAAGAGGCCCCTTCGCTGGGTAAACCGGTGCTGGTGATGCGCAACACAACCGAACGCCCCGAGGCTGTTGCCGCCGGAACCGTGCGTCTTGTCGGCACAGACCCGGTCAAAATCCGCCATGAAGCCCTGCGCCTTCTGAACGATGAAAGCGCCTATGCTGAAATGGCACGGGCCATGAACCCCTATGGCGACGGCAAAGCCTCTGTCCGTATTGCACAAGCCCTTCTGGCCCAGGCCTGACTTTGTCTAAATCAACAATTCAAAGGATTCTTCCCGATGTTTAACCGTATTTCAATGATAGGGTTGGGCTATATCGGCCTTCCCACCGCGGCCCTGTTTGCAGCCCATGGCAACCGTGTTATCGGTGTCGATGTCACACCTCATGTGGTCGATACGATCAACGCCGGTAAAATCCATATTGTGGAGCCTGAACTGGACGGGATCGTCCATAAAGCAGTCGCCGATGGCATGCTGTCGGCCACGCTGAGCCCGGAGCCGGCAGATGCCTTCATCATCGCCGTGCCGACCCCGTTCAAGGAAGGCCATCTGCCCGACCTCAGCTATATCCAGTCCGCCGCAACCATGATTGCCCCGGTGCTGGTCAAGGGCAACCTGGTCATTCTGGAAAGCACCTCGCCGGTCGGCGCAACGCGGCAACTGGCTGAATGGCTGGCCGAAGCCCGCCCGGATCTGAGCTTTCCGCAAAGCGCCGGGGATGACGCCGATATCCAGGTGGCGCATTGCCCCGAGCGCGTGCTGCCCGGCCAGGTCGTGCGCGAGCTTGTTGAAAACGACCGCATCATCGGCGGAATGAGCGTCAAAGCCACCGAAATGGCCACGGCCATGTACAAGCTGGTGGTCAAGGGCGACTGTATCGCAACAGATGCCAAGACCGCCGAGATGTGCAAACTGGTCGAAAACAGCTCTCGTGACGTTCAGATCGCCTTTGCCAATGAATTGTCGATCATCTGCGACAAGTTTGGCATCAATGTCTGGGAACTGATCAGCCTCGCCAACCGCCACCCCCGCGTGAACATCCTCCAGCCCGGCGCCGGTGTCGGCGGTCACTGCATCGCGGTGGACCCGTGGTTCATCGTGGCCACGGCCCCCGATGAGGCCAAGCTGATCCGTGCCGCCCGCCTGGGCAACGACGCCAAACCAGACTGGGTTCTGGGCAAGGGCAAAGAAGCGGTGATGGAGGTGCTGTCCGAAAACCCGTCGCGCGCGATGTCCGATATCAAAGTGGCCTGCCTTGGCCTGGCCTTCAAACCCGATATCGACGATTTGCGCGAAAGCCCTGCCCTGGACATCACCCGCAAATTCGCCTCGGTCGGCTGCCAGATCCTGGCAGTTGAGCCGAATATCAGCAAGCTGCCAGCCAAGCTGTCGGGCCTGCCAATCACGCTGGTCAACCTGGAAGAGGCGCTGGAACAGGCCGACGTGATCTGTGTTCTGGTCAAACATTCGTCGTTCAAAACCCTGCGGAATGTTCTTCCAAAAGGTGTGAAACTGGTGGATGTGGTCGGCCTTTAATGCCGCCCCCGGAGTTTCCCGGCAGTCCCAGCCTGCCTGGCCGGATTCTTAATCGGCCTAGCTGGCCCGAAGCTGCATATTTGGGCTCCAGTTGGTACGAATAAAGA
>CAXBKL010000179.1:0-4912 GCA_963976125.1 uncultured Sulfitobacter sp.
CTCGTCCTGTTTCTGGTTCCGTTCCTGATCGTCTTCAAAATTTCGCTGTCTGACGCGGCTCTTGCGATCCCGCCATATGCGCCGAACATGCGGGATGGTTTCTTTAACCTGATAAGCCAACTTGATTTTGAGAATTTTGTTTTTCTGACCGAAGACGATCTCTATTGGAAAGCCTACCTGAGCTCCCTGCGCATCGCGCTGATCTCAACGCTTCTGACGCTGGTGGTGGGGTATCCCATCGCATATGGCATGGCAAAGGCCCCCGAAGAATGGCGGCCAACGCTGATGATGTTGGTGATCCTGCCGTTCTGGACGTCCTTTTTGATCCGGGTCTATGCGTGGATGGGTATCCTGAGCAACGAAGGTCTGCTGAACCAGTTTCTGCTCTGGCTGGGGCTGATCGACGATCCGCTCAAGATCCTGAACACCACAACGGCGGTCTATATCGGCATCGTCTATACTTATCTGCCGTTTATGATCCTGCCGATCTATGCGGCGCTGGACCGACTTGATACCTCTCTGAACGAAGCAGCAGAAGACCTTGGCTGCTCGCGCCTGCAGGCGTTCTGGCTGGTGACAATTCCCTTGTCCAAGAACGGAATCATCGCGGGATCTTTCCTTGTGTTCATTCCGGCGCTGGGCGAATTTGTGATCCCGTCGTTGCTGGGGGGCTCTGGTACGCTGATGATCGGCAAGGTGCTTTGGGAAGAGTTCTTTAACAATCGGGACTGGCCCGTTGCATCGGCGGTTGCTGTCATTCTGCTGTTGATCCTTGTGATCCCCATCGTGCTGTTTCAGCGCAATCAGCAAAAACAGGCGGAGGCAGACCAATGAGACGGCTTTCGTGGTTCAATGTGACATCGCTGACGCTGGGGTTTGCCTTCCTGTATCTGCCGATGGTCATTCTGGTGATCTACAGCTTCAACAGTTCCAAGCTGGTGACGGTCTGGGCAGGATTTTCGACCAAGTGGTATGGCGAGTTGCTCCAGAACGAGGCGTTTCTGGATGCCGCTTGGGTAACGATAAAGGTTGCGGTCATGTCCTCCACATTTGCCACGGCCCTGGGGACGATGGCGGCCTATGTGCTGGTGCGGGGGGGCCGTTTCATGGGACGCACCCTGTTTTCCGGGATGATCTATGCGCCGCTGGTCATGCCCGAAGTCATCACCGGTCTGTCGCTGCTGCTGCTGTTCATCGGGATTGGGTTGGACCGCGGTGTTCTGACCATCGTGTTGGCTCATACGACGTTTTCGATGTGTTATGTGTCTGTGGTTGTGTCCTCCCGGCTCGTCAGTTTTGATCGCTCGCTGGAAGAAGCCGCACTTGATCTCGGCTCGTCGCAGTGGGAGGCATTTCGGCTTGTCACCCTGCCGATCATCGCCCCGGCGGTTATTTCCGGCTGGCTCCTCGCCTTTACGCTCTCTCTGGACGATCTGGTGATTGCATCCTTCACATCCGGCCCGTCGGCAACGACCTTGCCGATCAAGATTTTCTCGGCTGTTCGGTTGGGGGTTTCCCCAGAGATCAACGCCCTGTCGACAATCATGATCGCGATAGTCACCGTTGGCGTGATCAGCGCGTCCCTGGTGAGCAAGCGGAATTCCCTGAAGGCACAAAAAGATGCACAAGCGGCGGAACGCGCAGGCGCATGAGCCGTATCTATTCCAACTATGCCTATTCCGACGCGCCACGTGCGCAGTGCTGGTGGGATCAGAGTGCAAAACCGGTAGATCGCCCTGGATTGGCCGGCGACCTGTCCTGTGATGTTGCCATAGTCGGCGGTGGATATACGGGGATTTCGGCGGCCCTTCATCTTGCGCAGGCGGGCGTCTCTGTCGCGGTTCTGGAAAGCCGCTTTGTCGGGTGGGGCGCGTCCGGGCGGAATGGCGGATTTTGTTGCCTTGGCGGCGGGATGCTGGATGATCGCGCCCTTGACCGGGCATTCGGGCGCAAGGGGCGGTTTGAATGGCGCAGAACCGAAGTCGAAGCGGTGCGGTTTGTCGAAGGGATCATCGACAGGCTTGATCTGGATGTGGACCGCCACTCCGATGGCGAAACCCGGTTTGCGCATCGGTTGAGAGACTTTGAAGACATGCGCCAGGAGGTTGCGAGTTGTGCGGAAAACTACGGTCTGACCGCGCGGTTGATCGGTCAGTCCGATCTGATTGCCGAGGGGATGAATGGGGGTTTTGAAGGAGCACTCACCACCCCCATCGGGTTTGGCCTCAATCCACGCAAGTATATCGACGGTTTGGCGCAAGCCGCAGAACGCGCAGGCGCCGGGATATTCCACGACACACCCGTCCAGGCGCTGCGGCGCGGTGCAGCCGGCTTTGAAGTGCAGACCGCGCGCGGCACTGTGAAGGCGGCCAAGGTCATTGTTGGCACCAATGGCTATTCCGCTGACGACCTGCCGAATTGGTTTGCCGCGCGATACATGCCCACGCAATCCAGCGTGATCGTCACCCGACCGATGACCCGTTCGGAGCTTGAATCGCAGGGCTGGACCAGCAGGCAGGCCTCTTATGATACCCGCCACCTGCTTCACTATTTCCGCCTGATGCCGGACAATCGTATGCTTTTTGGCGTGCGCGGCGGTCTGCTGTCCTCTGCCGGGTCGGAGGCCCGCGCGTTGCGGCGGGCCCGGACCGAGTTTGATCGGATGTTTCCCGCCTGGCGCGGGGTCGAGACGCCACATGCCTGGTCCGGTATGGTCTGTATCGCCCGCAATCAAATGCCCTTTGTTGGCGAGGTGCCCGGCCAACCGGGCATGTACGCAAGCCTGTGTTATCACGGAAACGGTGTCGCAATGGCCAGTTACGCCGGGGCACTGATTGCCGATCTTGCGCAAGACAGGAAGCCGGACCTGATCTATCCCGAGGCCGTTCAGCGCCCGCTCGCCAAATTCGAGCTGGGCCGTTTTCGACGGTTGGTCATGCCCTTTGCCTACGCGGGGTTTGCGCTTGCTGATCGGTAATTGGCGTTTTTATGGATCACGTATCCCGGTGAGGTTCCGGGCCAGCAATTCTGTTCCTCCTTCCAGAATGAAACCGGCCTCGCCGTCAATTCGTCGCGCTTCGGTGATGCGGGTGTAGCTTGCCGCCGGTTCGGTCAGGATATTGTTTCCCTTTTCGAAACTCTCGATCTCAAAACTGTAATACCCCTCGGGGAAATTGAGCCCGTCGCTGTCACGGCCGCTCCAGGTCAGTAACTTGTCGGAAACGGTGATTTCGCGTCTGTAGACCTCAAAATCGTCCGCGTTATAGGCAACAAGAAATGCCTGATCTGCTTGTTTGGCCGGTTCGGGGGCGATCGTGATCCCCTCGCCGCTGAAATAGACGGGTTCGACGCTGCGCGCATCATAGCCAATCAGCGCCGCGATCTGTGACATGTTCGCAATATCAAGCTGCGCGGTCATTTCGGCAAGGCGGTCATTGGCAAGCACTTGCTGCTCGACCATGGAAAACTGCGCAAGCTGGGACGCGTATTCGGAGCTGTCGATGGGTTCGAGTGGGTCTTGATACTGTGCCTGCGCCGTCAGCATCTTAAGAAAGGTTTCGAAGTCGGACGACAATATGGTGCTGGCTTCTGACGACGGCAGGGTTGCGGCGGTCGCGATGGGCGGAACCTCGGTTTGCGGGTTGAGCAATGGGGTGACCGGGGGTGTCTGTGTCGGGGCAAGAGCCATGGTATTCCTTTTCTTATAGCCGCAGGTCGAGGCCGGCATTGTCTGCTGGCGCTCGGGTGATCTGTCGGGCGGGGGCCGGTTGACCGGGTTGAATGTCGTAATGCTCCTGTTGGGGCGGTGCCGCCGCTTGCTGATCGCGCTCACCATCGGCCCGCCGACCATCGGAGAATGAAAACGCGACGCCCTCATATCCCAAGGACTGAAATTCCTGTTCAAGCGTGTGTATGTGACGTCGCATCAGGTCCAATGTCTCGGGTCGCTCTGCGAGGACATTTACGGTCAATCCGGAGTCAGATGGTGAAACCGACAATCGGACTCGGCCCAGTTCCTCGGGACTGAGCGAAATCTCGACAGGGCGTGAAGGCAGATGTTGCGCCACATCGGCAATTTGGCGGGCAACATGAGCAGGCAAGTCCATACGTGCCGGTACCGTCTGGGTCTGCGGTGCGACGGGTGAAAGCGGATCCGCCCGGATGGAGATCAACGATTCTGCCTGCAGAGAAGACGGTGCCGATACGGGCCTGTCCCCTGCGGTTTTGGACGCTGAGACCAGATCGGAGATGGCCGGTTGGCCAGCAAAGGTTCGATTTATCCCTGGACGTTTCTGGATCGGTGCTTCTGTCGGTTGGTTCTGGGGCGCCTGAGATGGCTCGCGGACGCGTTTTCCGTTGCCTGGTGTGGCAGGTGCAAGGAGTACGGGTTTTTCCGAATTCACGGATTGAGCCACCTGTCCAATAACGGACGGTGGAGTGGTATCTGCGGCGCGAACCTGAGCTTCGGAAAGCTGGACGGCTTTATTCTGTGCTGCCCGGTTGGCGGGATACAATGGCGCGATCATGTCGGGTTTGGGCGTGTCCGCGACCACGGTGGCCGCGACGGGTCCGGCAGGTTTCCTGTTGGCCTGCATCATTGGCCGCGGCACATCCGGGAACACCTGTCGATCAGGGGGCGAGTTCTGAATATCCACTCGCTGGGGCGGCAGATCGGTGCCGGACAAAGCGCCGTTGCGCGGGCCCGCCGGGTCCAACCGAAACGGCGGGCCATTGCGGGTGGTTTCGGCATTGGCAACCTGAACATCCCAAATGGTAGCGGGTGATGCGTTACGAGGGGGGAGGCCAATCTGGTCCGGGCCGCCCGACAAGGTTCGGCCGGTTTGTTGTTTGTGAAGGTCGGTTGTGGCCACAACAGGTTGCGGGGGCGTCATCGCCGGTGTTTGCTGTGGGC
>CAXBKL010000180.1:0-4816 GCA_963976125.1 uncultured Sulfitobacter sp.
CACGGGGCCTCAGGATGCTGGCCTGGCTGTGCATCGCGCTGATTGGGGCGGCGGTTGCGGCGATGATAACGCTTGCGGCCAACGCGGCATTGGCCGCCAATGCACAGGTGATTGCGGTTCTGCGCCTTGTGGGGGCACGCGACGATTATATTGCTCAGGCCTTTATCCGCCGTTTTACGCTGCGGGCGCTGGCGGGCGCGGGGGTGGGGACCGCCCTGGGGCTGGTGGCCATTCTGGCCTTGCCCACCGCCGGACCCCGGACTGGTTTTCTGACCGGGCTGGGCTATCAAGGTGCGCATTGGATTTTGCCTTTGCTGATCCCGGTTCTGGCGGGCATTGTGGCCTTTGTTGCCACCGGGGCCGCCGCGCGGCGTACGTTGAAGGAGTTGGCGTGATGCTACAATGGGTGCGTTCGATCCTGTACGTGATCCTTGCTACGGTTTCGATGCCGGTTATCGGGCTGGCTTTTGCCCCCTGGGCGATGTTTTCCAAGGTCGGGGCCTATACCGCCTGCAAGACCTATGCTGCATGGTGCATGTGGTCTGCGCGCTGGCTCATCGGGCTGCGCTGCGAGGTGCGCGGACAGGTGCCAACCGGCGAGGTGCTGATTGCCGCCAAGCACCAGTCGTTTCTGGACATCATAATGATTTTCCACGCCCTGCCACGGGCCAAGTTCATCATGAAAAAGGAAATCCTGTGGACGCCTGTCATCGGCCAGTACACCAAGCGCATGGAGATGATCGCCGTGGACCGGGGCAAACGCGGCAAGGCAATCCAGAAGATGATTGCGGATGTGACTGCGGGCCGGATCGAGCCGGGACAGATCGTGATCTATTCCCAGGGCACGCGCGTGGCCCCCGGTGCGCGGGTGCCTTACAAGGTGGGCACCGCTGCACTTTATGCACAATTGGGTCAGTCCTGCGTCCCGGCGGCGACCAATGCGGGGTATTTCTGGCCGCGTCGGGGGCTGTATCGCCGTCCGGGGCTGGCGGTGGTCGAATTCCTTGAGCCGATCGCACCGGGGCTGGCCAAGGGCGCTTTCATGAAACAGCTAGAGGAGACTGTCGAGACGCGGTCAAACGCGTTGCTCGCGGAAGCAGGATGGAGGCCAGGGGGGAATGGTGCGCAGGATTGACGATACTGCGGCGCTGGACACGCTTTATGGCGCGCCCGGCGCGCCGGCGCTGCGCAAGGTGGCCACCCGACTGACGCCGCTTTATCGCAGGTGGATCATGGCGTCGAAGCTTTGTGTGCTGAGCACGGTTGGCCCGGACGGCACAGACGGCAGTCCGCGCGGGGATGATGGCCCGGTGGTTGTGGAACTGGACCCCTGCACGCTGGCGATGCCGGACTGGCGCGGCAACAACAGATTGGATTCGCTGCGCAACATCGTGACCGACGGGCGCGTGTCGCTTCTGTTTGTGGTGCCCGGATCGCATAATGTGGTGCGGGTGAACGGCACCGCCTATCTGACAGATGATGCGGACCTGCGGGCGCGATTTGAAAAGAAGGGCCGCCAGCCTGCGACGGTGATCGTGATCGGGATCGGCGAGGTTTACACCCAATGCGCCCGTGCCCTGATGCGGGCAGGCACCTGGGCGGGCGTCGATGAAAGTGTCGACCTGCCCAGCGTTGGTGAGATCCTGGCAGAGGTGACCCACGGCGAAGAAGGCGGGGCCCCCTATGATGATGCCTGGGACGCACGGGCGGCGTCGACGATGTGGTAAGCCAACGCCAATTGGCCGCCCGGACGATACCCGGAAGGCGGAGGGTTTGATGCAGATGTGATCGGGAATAGGGCCGTTAAGAAAAGGGCGGCGCCGCCAGATCGGATATGTGAGACAGGCCGGGGGCCTGCACGGTGAACGGTTCAATGTGACCCGGTCAGGGCCTCAGGTTCCGAAGAATGCCGCAGAGATGTCGCCCTGCAGCTTTGTCGCGACACGCAGCGGTGTAGATCGGGATCGTTTACAGCACCCGGTACCAGCGGGCGCACCCGCGCCGCCGGGCGCAACGATTTCTTGCAAGAAATCGGGCCGGAGTTTTTGAAAACTCCGGATCGGGTGCGCGGCAGGTGAGGGTAGCGCGGTTTCCTGAAAGAAACCGGGTCGGAGTTTTTGAAAACTCCGCCCCCTCGGCGTTAGAGGGATGCCCTACATGTGAATCGGCCCGTCACCGCAGGCCAAGGCGGCCTCGCGCACTGCTTCGGAATAGGTCGGATGCGCGTGGCAGGTCATTGCAAGATCCTGCGCAGAGGCTCCGAATTCCATCGCCACGCAGACTTCGTGGATCAGCTCCCCCGCGCCGGGGCCGATGATATGGGCCCCCAGAATGCGGTCGGTTTCCTTGTCCGCGAGGATTTTTACAAATCCATCACCGGCAAAGTTTGCCTTGGCGCGGGCGTTGCCCATGAAGCTGAACTTGCCCACCTTGTAGGCGCGCCCGGCGTCTTTCAGGGTCGCTTCGGTTTCGCCGACATTTGCGACCTCGGGATGGGTGTAGATCACACCGGGAATGACACCGTAGTTTACATGCCCGTGTTTGCCCGCAACCACCTCAGCGGCCGCCATGCCCTCGTCTTCGGCCTTGTGGGCCAGCATCGGGCCTTCGATCACGTCTCCGATGGCATAGATCCCCTTGACGGAGGTTTCCCAGGAGCCGTTCACCGCGATCTGGCCGCGTGGGGTCATCTCGATGCCAAGCCCGTCCAGACCCAGCCCGTCGGTCAGCGGTTTGCGGCCCGTGGCGACCAATACGACATCGGCGTCGATCACATGGGCGCTGTCATCCTTGCGCAGCGTGTAGTGTACCTTTGCCTTGGTCTTGGTGGCTTCGGTTTTTTGCACCGCAGCACCCATAATGAATTTCAGACCCTGTTTTTTCAATGTACGCTGGAAGGCCTTTTGAATTTCGGGGTCCATGCCGGGGGTCACGACGTCGAGGAATTCGACAACTGTTACCTCCGAGCCAAGCCGGGCATAGACGCTGCCCAGTTCCAGACCGATCACGCCAGCCCCGATCACCACCAGTTTTCGCGGCACCTTGCCCAATTCCAGCGCGCCGGTTGAGGTTACCACCACCTTTTCGTCCACATCGACACCCGGCAGCGAGGCCGGTTCGGAGCCCGACGCGATGATGATGTTCTTTGCCTCGTGGACCTCGTCACCAACCTTAACCTTGCCCGGTTCGGGGATCGACCCCCAGCCCTTGAGCCAGTCCACCTTGTTCTTCTTGAACAGGAATTCGATGCCTTTGGTATTGGTGTCGATGGTGGAGGCCTTGTATTTCAGCATTTGGGGCCAGTCCACGGAAGGGCTTTTGCCCTTGAGGCCCATTTCGGCGAAGTTGTGCTCTGCCTCGTGCAGCATGTGGCTGGCGTGCAGCAGCGCCTTGGAAGGGATGCAGCCGACGTTCAGGCAGGTACCGCCCAGCGTGTCGCGTCCCTCCACGCAGGCCACCTTGAGGCCCAGTTGTGCGCACCGGATTGCGCAGACATAGCCGCCGGGGCCGGAGCCGATGATGATGACGTCGTAGGTGGCCATGGTGTCTCTCCTTTGGAGGTGTGGCTTTGATGGTGAGGAGGGTAGGGGGGCCAGCCCCCCGGCGCAAGCGCCGCCCCCCGGAGTTTATTTCGAAAGATGAAGTCAGATCAGGGCGGATACCAACATCAGCGTGGTGGCAATGAGGCCCGTGACCCAGATCAGCGAGCGCCAGGGGCGCAGGCCAAAGGCATAGGCAGGAACGTAGAGGATGCGTGCGATCAGGTAACTCCAGGCGAAGAGGGCCGTGTGGGTGCTATTCTGGCCCGACATTTCGATGACGCCCACAGCGATGGCAAAGAGCAACAGGCCCTCGAAGTGGTTGGTATAGGCGCGGCCCAGCCGGGCGGTGCGGGTCGTCATCTGGCGGGACGGTTCGCGGTCGCGGGGCGACGTTGTGTAACCGAAGCCGATTTCACGGTTGGCGGGGACCGCGTAGAAAACGAACTGAACCACCTGCAACAGAGCGGCAAGGGTCAGGGCTGTGAGTTCCGGTGTCATGGGCCGCCTCTGGCTAGAGCGCGAGGAAATAGAGGATTGCGGTTGCGGTAAACCCTGCAACCCAGGACGCCGTGCGCACACCGGTGATGCCGAACATGTAGGACGGCAGATAGATGATGCGCGCGACCAGAAAGACCTGTGCGGCAAGCAGGGTCTGGGCGCTGGTCCGGTCAGAGATCACCAGGATCAGGATCGCAGGGGCAAAAAGCGCCATGGTGGTGACGGAGTTGTTCAGCGCGCGTTCGAGGCGGGCAGTCATGCCGGTGACGGTGCGGCCTTCGTCGCGCGAAGACAGCAGGTAGCCCAGGGTGAGTTGTTGCATGGAGCCGGTGGCCTGCAGGATGATTGTCAGCAGGACCAGCAGGCCATAAGCGGCGAGGATGGTGGTTTCAGTCATCGGAAACTTCCTTGGCTATGAGAGAGGTTGCTGCCCGGTCTTGTCGCCGGACAGCCTGGGCGCCGTTACAAATCCATCAACAACCGGCGGGGATCTTCCAGCATTTCCTTGACCCGGACGAGGAAGGTTACAGCCCCCTTGCCGTCGATGATCCGGTGGTCGTAGCTGAGTGAGATGTACATCATCGGGCGGATCACGATTTCGCCGCCCACAACCATCGCGCGGTCCTGGATTTTGGCCATGCCGAGGATGCCGGACTGTGGCGGGTTCAGGATCGGCGCGGTCATCAGCGAGCCGTAGACGCCGCCGTTGGAGATGGTGAAGGTGCCGCCGGTCATGTCGGCCATGGTCAGCTTGCCGTCGCGGGCTTTGCGGCCCA
>CAXBKL010000181.1:0-4708 GCA_963976125.1 uncultured Sulfitobacter sp.
TTGAGGGCTATGAATCACGCAGCCATCTCAGCCTCAAGTGAATTAATGGGTCCTGTTCTAGGAAAGATTTCAATGAATTCCATCATCGCTGATGTGACTGAGATTCCCAATGTCCAGATTGGTGATATTGCGACGGTATTTGGGACCAATTCTGCTCAAGCGATTGACCCCAAGGCAACAATGGATAAGTTCGGAACAATTCTCCCGGATCTCTTTTCTGATTGGGGTATCCGTAACCCACGAATCTACCGATGACGCAAAGGCGTGTATTCGGCGCTCACGGAACTGTTCAGTTGCGATGACCGAAGCAGTCGGTTGGCGTACAGGCAGCTGATCCATACTGCGTCCGTGCCCCGGTTGTTGAAACCGATCGCAGCGAAAGGGCGGATTGGATTTGGTGTTTCTTGTCTGCGACGCGTTGAGGGCGCTTTTCGCATCACCGCTCTCCAGCATTCTCACCCCCGAGCAATTCGCCCGACAACGTTGTCCCAATTGCCACCCCTCGACGCCGAGGTGCAGAGCCTTCGCAAACTGCTCAAGATCCTCCTTGCTGCGCGCCGACCATGCCAAGCCTGACCTGCACCTTACGTTTGACGATGGTAAAACACGTTTCGGCATACCGAACAGCGCACCACCAATGATGGACCCAGATCACCGGCACCAAGGGCCGGGATTGTTGCAGGTGTCAAAAAGGCTGGTGGCGCCTACCACTGCAACAATCCAGGTTTTTGCGCTTCAAACCCCTTGTTGGTAGGGAAAAGCGAACGCATTTGGGCAATGGTCTCCACATCACCCGCAAGCATCGGCTCAATTGCACCCCACCAGTTTTTGTACACATCTGTATCCCGATGCGCCTCAAATGCCGCCTTGTTTCGAAAGACTCCATAAAAGTAAAACCGGTTGGGATCGTCTTTATCGCCCATGAAATGAAACTGGAAAACCCCCGGATCTTCGCTGATGACGCCCTGTGCTTCAAAGATACTCGCGTCGACAAACGCACGCCGCAACTCAGGCTTGACGTTGACAGCATAAAAGACCGCAAGCATTGAATCTGGCATGGCGCAATTCCTTTGTTCAGATCAGTACCTCAATTTGCAGCGCATCATACAATGACCTTGCTCTTTGGTCACTCCAGGGAACCGCCGGCCTTTGTCCATGCGCCGACACCGCCCGACATACTAAGAACAGGCGTCAGACCCATGTCCAGAGCCACCTGTGCCGCCAACGCCGATCGCCCGCCAGAGGCGCAATAGAAAACATAGGTCTTGGCCTGATTGAATTCCGGTTTATGGGCCGGGCTCTCGGGATCGATATGGAATTCCATCATCCCGCGGGATGACGCAACTGCGCCGGGGATCATCCCGGTCTTGGCCTGTTCTGTGCCGTCCCGCAGGTCGACAAAGACATGATCCGGGGAATTCGCCAACGCCAGTGCGTCTGCTGCGTCAATTGTGGGGACCGACGCCATCGCCGCCTTTACAATGCTCGCTGCGCTTTTCGTTATTGTCTGAGACATGGTCTTTTCCTTTTTTCTGAGAGGCCCGCGCCGGACGGCTACAGTATTCAGCGTCCAGTCCGCTGAAATACTACAGACGCCGACAGCGCGCAACTTGGTTAGGGAGTGCTCTATATCGCGAGATCGAGCCTGGGTTTCCAGAAAGGCCGGAAAAGCTCGATCTTGGGGCAGCGGTCCATGACCACCTTCAATCCCGCATCCTCTGCCAACGCCGCGGCCCGGTTGTCGTAAACGCCGATCTGACCCCACAGAACCTTTGCTCCGATCTCGATGGCTTGCTCGGCAATGCCATAGAGTTCTTCCTTGGGTCGGAAAACCTCGACCATGTCGACGGGCCGATCAATATCGCGCAGCGACCGATAGACCTGAATGCCACGGATCTCGGTCACCTTTGGATTGGGATTGACCGGCAGCATGTCATAGCCAGTCTCATGCAGCACGCGCAGAACGCCGTAGCTGAACTTGGTCTTGTCTGCGCTGGCCCCGACCATGGCGATGGATTTGACCGACCGTAGAATGTCGGAGAGATATTCCTGTGGATAATCGTAACGACGATCAACATCGGCTTCGGGCATCTAGGCCTCCTTCGGTGTGGCGATGTCCGCCTTGAGTTCGTGCGGCTCAAGCGGATCAAGGAAAGGGTTCCGGTAAAGTCTGTCGTGGCTTTCGACGCCGATCTCGAGAGTGCAGTCGCTCAGCGGTCGCGCAACGCAGAGCAGGACATAGCCCTGCGCGATCTGACGATTGTTCAGCGCCACCTGCCGCCGCTGATCGACCTCGCCCCCCGTCAGCTTGGCCGCGCAGGTGATGCAGCCGCCGTATTTGCAGCCAAAGGGCAGATCAACCCCCTGCTCGCGCAGTGTGTCCAGCAGCGGGCGATGGGCCTCCACGTTGAGCGCCATGCCGCCGCGATTGGCAATTTTAATGGTCCGGGTTTCACTCACAGCCAGATGTCACTTGTGCAGTCGCCGCCGGGATAGCGGGTTTCGTGGCAGCGGCTGGGGCCGTTCGGCTCTTTGCCAAAATCAACGATGAAGTCCTTGTTGATTGTCATGCCGCCATTGTCGACGTCGCAGTCAATCATCACCATAACGCCGCCCTGTGTGCGGATTTCGGGGTAAAATTGATTGTCCCAGGTGGAAAAAAGAGATGTCGTCACATAAAGCCGCTTGCCGTCCAGCGATAGCTGGAACATCTGCGGGCCGCCTGCGACTTTGACGCCGTTGACCTTGGGGGCCTTGCCCAGCAATCCCCCCATCCAGACCTGGCCGGTTAGTTTCGGGTTGTGTGGATCGCTGATGTCGTATTGGCGCATGTCCCCGTGCAGCCAGTTGTTGAGATAAAGATACTTGTCGTCCATCGACACAAGGATCGCCGACATGACACCGGGCACCGGAATGGGCCATTCGGGGTGCGGTTCGTTTTCCACATCTATGATCTTTTCCCACTCCCATTTCCCGGTGTCGGTTTTCCAGAAATGGATGACATTGGTGGACAGTGCTGCACCACAAAAACCATGGGTGCTGTCAGGATCGTGGAGGAATTTGACCTCGAGCGGGATCAGCCCGTCCTCGCCCAGATACATGGTTTCAACGGGTACGCGTTTTTCAAAGTCCCAGATATGCAGACGCCGCCCATATTTCAGATACCCCACTTCTTCGAGGTCAAAGCCGGGCATGAAGGTGTTGGGTGCCGCCCATTCGGAGCTGACCATCACGTTGTGGCGGGGCTGGTACCAGAAGTCATAACCAAAAGGGATGTCGCCCATGGAGTTTTCCCATCGCCCGACGATCTCGAAATCCTTGTTGAGATGCAGATAGCCGCCGGGTGCCTCGCCCTTGGCGTCTCCCAGGAATGAGATGATGATTTCGGATCCCAGACAATGCACCGTATGGGGCCCTGACAGATCGGTTTTGGCCTTGATCTCTGCTCCGTCGATGATCTTGTGCAGGCGTGGCGCACGCGGATCGGTCGCGGTGTCGACGATGTGGATGTTGTTGGAGCGCACGCCGGGGACCAGAAGATATTTGCGCGACATGGACCCATCATCGTGACAAGAAGAACATGCGTTCCAGCCCATGTGATGCAGTTCATCGCCAATTCCGGGCATCTCCAGCCGGTGGATCACCTGGCTGTAGGTCCGGCTTTCTGGATCTGCGTCGACCGTGGCAAGGTAGTCCGGCTTCTGGATGCCGGTCCCGGTGTAGATCGCTATGGTGTAAAGCAACTTCTCTCTTGGGGCCTTGATCGCCTCGGCGGGGCTGGCATAGCCCGGCCCGCAGCACATTCCGTCCATCGGTGATACCCCTCCCTTGAAGCTTCGTTTTTTACCGTATATCGAAACTATGATTATTACAAAACGAGAAAATTATGCATCTCGAACGTTTGGCGCTGATCCTTGAGATCGTCGGGCAAAAGGGGGAGGCCACTGTGGCCGACATTTGCTCTCACTCGGATTTGCCGAAGCCGACAACCTATCGTCTGGTTCAGGATCTGGTTGGCGCGGGTCTGCTGGAGCCGATGGCAAAGGGCCGCTTTTCTATCGGGACGCGGCTCAGGCGGATCGCTCAGGCCGACCAATCGGACGGCGCGCTGATCGCTCTCATCGGCCCTGCACTTCGGCAGGCGGCCACACTGCATGGTGTGGCGTTTTTCCTGTCGCGGCTGCGTGGTCGCGCGGTCGAGATCATTCATGTCGAAGCCCCCGACACAGGCGTGTCCTTTCTGCATCCCGGCCTTGGCAAACGGCCATTGCACGCCTGCTCATGCTCCAAGGCCGTCGCGGCCTTTTCTCCGGATCTGTATCTGACGCAAGGATTGGAAGGGCGGCTCAGGGCCTATACTGAATTCACGCTTACCCGGATCGAGGAGCTCGAAGCGGAGCTCGACACGATCCGGCGGCGCGGCTATGCCGAATGCGTCGAAGAGATCGAGCGCGGCATGTGTTCGGTCGCGGCACCACTGGCCGAAAAGGGTCCAGGTGCGACCATGTCGATTGGAGCAACGGGATCAACCCGCGTCTTCACGTCGGTCTTTCGGGCTGACATCGGTCCCAGGATAGCCAAAATGGCCCGCGCGCTTGCGGCTGATGTGGCTTTGGACGCCCCCGTGCCCACCACCAGATCGGCCTGAACCGTCAGCCCTCCCCTCAGACCAGGGTCAGCGCCAGCACCAGTGCCGTCGCCAGATCAA
>CAXBKL010000182.1:0-4685 GCA_963976125.1 uncultured Sulfitobacter sp.
CAGATGATCGCCATTGTCGCCCCCACCAGCGCCAGCATCAGATACAGCGGCAGGCCCGTGAGCCATTCACCGCCCCCCATGCCATGCCCGGTGTCCACCATCGTACCAGGCACCTTGAACTGGGTCAGCTGGGCCAGGAAAATCACAATCGCAAGGCCGTTCACAAAGCCGAGCATCACCGGATGCGGCACAAGTCGGATAAATTTGCCCCATTGCATGAGCCCCGCAAAAACCTGCAACAATCCCATCAGGATCACCGTGGCAAAGAGGTATTCAACACCGTGCTGGGCCACAAGCGCCACCATGACCACGGCCAATGCCCCCGTTGCACCTGAGATCATCCCCGGACGTCCACCAATAAGCGCGGTGATCAAACCAACAAGGAATGCCGCGTAAAGACCAACCAGCGGATGGACGCCGGCAACAAAAGCAAAGGCCACCGCTTCGGGTACCAGCGCCAGCGCGACGGTGAGACCAGACAGCAATTCGATCCGCAACCGGCCCACAGAAAACCCGTCTTCGGGCATCCAGCGCAGGTCAGTGACCTCCAGGTTTTTCGTAAAGCTATGAAAGATGGAACGCGCCATGGGGCATCCTTGGACTGTCAGACTAGGGGAAAGACCCTTGGGCGGGCCGTGTTTGCGCGGTCGTTAGACGGTTTTGGGCCGGATGGAAAGGGGCAGCTTGACCAAGCTGCGCGGCCCGTCACTCTGCGGCGTGCCGATCCCCGGCCGCATTGCGCGCCAGAATGTCCTGCCAGGGACCGTGCCAATCGCCGACCTGCGCTTGCTGTCGGGTCAGGGCCAGATCAAATGCCGCGCGGCTCAGGTCAATGTCCTGACCCAGGCTCAGCGCCGCAATATCGCGCTCTGGTGCGATGGCATATTCTTCGACCAGACCCAGGATCAAAAGGCGCTCCAGATCATCCTGCGGGATGGTCTTGAATTGCTGGTGCATGGCAAAGGCCTTGTCGAGGTTGCCTTGATACCTTTTCATCCGGGTGATCTGATTTGCGCGCTGGACTTCGGGTTTGCGGCCGCGCGGGGTTCTGAAATCTTCTGCCCCTGCGGCGGCGGCCCGTAACAATTTGGCCGCCCAGTGCAGCGACGTAAGCCCGTCGAAATGCAACAGACGCGCACGATGGATGGGCCAGCCGCGCAGCGGCATTGCGCGGTTTTCCTTGTCTCGGCGCGGCGTGTGAATGCCAGGTACCAGCGCTTGGCTTGTACGGAAAATGCTTTTGCCATGCGGATAGCCAAGAACACCCCGACGCAGCAGCCGCCTGCCCTTGTTGAACAGGATGCCCGCGTCTTCCCAGTCGGTCGGAATGGGTCTGCGGAACAGGCCCTCAAATAACATGTGCTGCGGATGTTCGGCAACAAAGACACGCTCGCGCACGTTGATAACGGCATAATCCAGCTCAGCCGGCTGCGCCGATAACAGCTCCGCAACAGGGACATCGGCATGGAGGAATTCGTCGGCATCGAAATGCCCAAGCCATGCCACATCCGTGGTTTTGTAAGCATCAAAAGCGTTGATCAGTTGGCGATGCTGGTGGCGGCGGGGCCGCGCCTTGCCCACATGATCGCGCCAATAGGCATCGTCGCAGACCGTGACCTGAGCCTGCGGCACGCGGTCCAGCAGCTGTTCCAGATCAGGCTGCGGCGCATCGAGATAGATATGGACACGTGACGCTCCAAGGGCGACGTAATGGGCCACAAAGGCAACAACCAGCTGCGTGGGTTCACGGCAAGTTGTCGCGACCCCCCAACGGGATGGCTGGTCGGCATCATGCGCTCGATAGATCACTTTGTTCGTCCTCGATCGGCTTCGTCATTGCGCGTAAAGCCTCTGCCCGACTGTACCCCTTCTGACGCGCGTCATGTCAAGGCTCTGGCTCTGCGGGGGCTTGAATTTGCGCCGCTGCTCTGACTTTGTGCAACCTGGATGCAGCACCACTGCGACACCGCAGCAAGAGGACACCAGATGACAAAGACAAGGATTGCCGTGATCGGGGGATCAGGCATTTACGACATCGACGGGTTGAAAGATGCGGCATGGATCACGGTCGAAACGCCGTGGGGGGCACCCTCGGATGCGGTTCTCACAGGGACGCTTGACGGTGTGGCCATGGTATTTCTGCCCCGACACGGCCGCGGGCATGTGCATTCCCCCTCTGCGGTTCCCTACCGCGCCAATATTGACGCGCTCAAGAGGCTGGGATGTACGGATGTGATTTCAGTGTCCGCTTGCGGATCGTTCCGGGATGAAATGGCACCGGGTGATTTTGTCATCGTGGATCAGTTTATTGACCGCACTTTTGCACGAGAGAAGAGTTTTTTCGGAACCGGCTGCGTTGGTCATGTCAGCGTGGCACATCCTACTTGCGCCCGCCTGGGCGATGCCTGCGAAACCGCCGCACGGGATGCGCGCATTACCGTGCATAGGGGGGGAACCTATCTGGCGATGGAGGGGCCACAGTTTTCGACACTGGCGGAAAGCCGGATGTACCGCGAAAGCTGGGGCGCGGATGTCATTGGCATGACCAATATGCCAGAGGCGAAGTTGGCGCGCGAAGCGGAGCTTTGTTACGCGTCCGTAGCGATGATAACCGACTACGACAGCTGGCACCCGGATCATGGTGAAGTCGACGTGAGCGCCATCATAGCTACGCTGATGGGCAATGCCGACAAGGGCCGCTCCCTCGTCGCACGCTTGCCTGCGCTTCTCGGACAATCGCGGGTGCCATGCCCCCACGGCTGTGACCGGGCGCTGGAACATGCGATCCTCACGGCACCCGACGCGCGCGATCCGGCATTGGTGGCAAAGCTGGATGCCGTCGCGGGGCGGGTTTTGTGACCCGAAAAACGCCGTCGCCTGTGGTGATGTACTCAAATTCCCAACCGACGCGAACCGCGTCACGCAGGAGTAACCCTTGATGAGCTTCGAAATCTGGCTGGCGTTTGTTGCCGCCTCTACCGCGCTGCTGCTGATTCCCGGACCAACCGTGCTGCTGGTGCTGAGCTATGCGCTGAGCAAGGGCCGATCCGTCGCACTTGCTTCTGCCGCGGGTGTGGCGACCGGTGATTTGATCGCCATGAGCGCATCGCTTGCCGGGCTTGGCGCACTGGTGCTGGCCTCGGCGGCGCTGTTTACGGCGCTCAAATGGATGGGCGCGGCCTACCTGATCTGGTTGGGTATCAAGCTGATACGTTCCGCACCAACCACAGGGCTGGCACTGCCCGAGGGGCGGGACGTGGATGCCCGGCAGATATTCGGCCACGCGGCGGCGGTGACGGCGCTGAACCCCAAATCAATTGCGTTTTTTATTGCCTTTGTCCCGCAGTTCCTCCGCCATGATGCCTCGTTGATGCCCCAATTTGTCGTTCTGACTGCGACATTTGTGGGTCTTGCGGCGCTGAACGCTTTGGCCTACGCCCTGTTGGCTGACAGATTACGCCGTGTGATCGCCCGGCCCGGCATCCTGACCTGGATCACCCGCGCCGGCGGTGGCGCGTTGATCCTCATGGGCCTTCTTACTGCCACACTGCGCCGGAGCACCGCATGAAAAAGATTGAAGACTATATCCGCACCATCGTCGATTTCCCCCATGAGGGGATCATGTTCCGCGATGTTACCACGCTTTTTGCCGACGCACGCGGGTTCCGCATGGCCATTGACCAGATGCTGCATCCCTATGCGGGGCTGCGGATTGACAAGGTCGTGGGATTGGAAGCGCGCGGCTTTATCCTTGGCGGTGCGATAGCGCACCAGTTGTCCGTCGGATTTGTGCCGATACGCAAGAAAGGCAAATTGCCTGGTAGAACCATCAGCCAGGATTACAAACTGGAATATGGCGAGGCGATTGTCGAAGTACACGACGATGCGATTCAGGCTGGTGAGAAGGTTCTGGTGGTTGACGATCTTCTGGCCACCGGGGGCACCGCGGAGGCAGGTATCAAGCTGATCGAGCGGCTGGGAGGGGAGATTATCTCCACTGCATTCATCATTGACCTGCCGGAATTAGGTGGCCGGGCCAAGCTGGAAGCGATGGGCATGGAGGTACATGCGCTTTGCGCCTTTGACGGGGCCTGAAGCAGTTTTGCCCCGAGAGACCTTTAGGGAGCCGTTTGACTCCTCAAACGCCCCCAGGGGTTTTCTAAAAAAAGAAACCCAGATCAGGACCGGCGCAGGACCGCGCCGGGGTTCATGATGCCCTTGGGATCAAGTGCTGCCTTGATCGCCCGCATCGCAGTCAGTTTTGCAGGATCGCCGTAGCGTTCAAGATCGCCCACCTTGAGGCGTCCTATACCGTGTTCGGCGCTGATCGAACCGCCCAGTTCATGCACCAGATCATGCACGATCTCTTTGATCTGTTCGCGCTGGCCTTCGTGATCGGCGCGGGTTTTTCCGGGGAACGGAAAGACATTGTAGTGCAGATTGCCATCGCCCACATGGCCAAAGCAATTGATGCGGAAATTGCCCAACCGGGCGATCCTTGTTCCCGCCTCCGCGATAAAGTCGGGAATGGCGCCAAGGGGCACCGATATATCGTGGCTTGAAACGGACCCGATCAGCCGGTTCGCTTCGGGGATGGATTCGCGGATGGTCCAGAAATCCCGAGCCTGCTGGGTGTTCTGGGCGATAAGCCCGTCCGTGACCAATCCCGCGTCCAAAGCCCCCGC
>CAXBKL010000183.1:0-4654 GCA_963976125.1 uncultured Sulfitobacter sp.
GGCAATCTGGAACGTCCGGCTGGTGTGTCCCTCAAAAAACACCGGCACAACACTTGCCCGCGATCTGGCGATCATTCGGGCGGTAAAGCTGCGCCAACCGGGGTCCATTGGCCTCGAAAACGGCCGGGATGCGGTGCTGACCGTGCCTCCGGGGAATACGCCGATGGCCCCACCCCCGGCCAGATACCTCAGCGCCTTGCGCCGGGTGGTCAGGTTCGACATCAAAGCCGCCTTGTCCCCGTCGAAACTGATCGGCAACAGATGGTTGGTGAGGTCGGGGGCACGGTTAAACACCGAATGCGCCAGAATTTTGAAATCTCCGCGCGTCCGCGACATCATCTGGCCCAGCATCAGACCATCAAGAATGCCGTAAGGGTGATTGGCGATAAAAATCACCGCCCCCGTACGCGGGATCAGGTCCAGGGATCCGGCCACCACCTCAAGGCTCAGCCCATATCGCGCCGCCATCACATCGAAAAAGCCGCGCCCCGCCTGAACATCGTCCTCATACCCGCGTGCGCGTTGCATCAGCCGAAGCCGCCCGGTGCTGTTCTCCATCAACCGGATCAAGGCCCGCCCGGACCGGCTTTGCGCCGCATGGGCATAGCTGATCTCACCTGTTGCGTTCAGATCATGCCGCCCCATGTGTCGTCCCCTGCTGCTCCGATAGCGTCATTAGGCCATAATTGTGACAGGTGCACGACAGTCTATTCCGCCGCCTTGCTCACCTGCGCGCCTCCGGCCCCAATCACACTCAGCAGCTCCTCCCGGCGTTTCGCCGCCTTCGCTTCATTGGCCTGTTTGACCGGGCCAAACCCCCTGATCTGCAACGGCAATTCCGCCAGCGCGACAATTGCATCACGGGTCGCATCGTTCAGCTTGGGCAGCACCGCCGCCATATCCACCTCATATTGCTTGATAAGCGCGCGCTCCATCTTGCGTTCAGCCGTATAGCCAAAAACATCCAGCGGCGTACCGCGCAGCCCTTTCAGCCGCGCCAGCAACCGCAACGGGCGTTCCAGCCAGGGACCAAATTCACGTTTCGTCGGGCGTCCATCGGCACCGGTTTTCGACAACATCGGGGGCGCGAGATGGAAGGTCATCCGAAAATCGCCGTCAAACTCTGCCGCGGCCTTTTCACGGCTGCTCAGCAAAAGCCGGGCCACTTCGTATTCGTCCTTGTAGGACAACAGCTTGTGATAGCCCTGCGCCATGCCCGCCTTGACCGCCTCATCGGCAATCCCGTCCACCATCTTGCCATAACGCTTCGCCAGACGCTTGCCCTGATAGGCTGTCAGATGGTTCTTGCGATACGCGATCTTCTCGGCCAGCGACGTGGGCAGGTTCACCACCTTCGGCGTGATGACCCTTGCCGCCTCCTCCGGATGCAGCGCCGCCCAGCGCCCGACTTCAAAGGCGCGCAGGTTGTTGTCCACCGCCGCGCCGTTCAACCGGATCGCTTCGAGCATACTGTCATGGGTGATCGGGATCAGACCGCGCTGCCACGCACCACCAAAGACCATCATGTTGGAATAGATCGAATCGCCCAGCGTCGCCTTGGCCAGATCAGAGGCATCAAACATCGACAACCGATCCTTGAGCCGCGCCTCAAGCGCCAGTGCCAGCCGGTCGTAAGGCAGCCTGAATTCCGTATCGCGGGTGAAATCCCCGGTCACGATCTCATGCGAATTCACCACGGCACCCGTGCGTCCCCCCTGGGTCAGCCCCAGCGTCTTGGACCCCGCCGACACCACCAGATCGCCCCCAATCAGCGCATCCGCCTCGCCGGTTGCCACGCGAATGGCGGAAATGTCCTCAGGCCGGTTGGCCAGACGGCAATGAATATGCACAGCCCCGCCCTTCTGGGCCAGCCCCGCCATCTCCATCATGCCCGCCCCTTTGCCATCCAACTGCGCGGCCTGCGCCAAAAGCGCCCCGATGGTCACGACGCCCGTGCCACCAACCCCGGTGATCACGACGTTATAGGTGCCGTCAATCGCTGGCAGGTCGGGCATTGGCAAATCGGGAATATCGACGCTTGTGGTCGCTTCCTTGCGCACCCTGGCCCCCTCAAGGGTCACAAAAGACGGGCAAAACCCTTTGACACAGGAAAAATCCTTGTTGCACGACGATTGATCTATCGCGCGTTTGCGGCCCAGCTCTGTCTCGTTTGGAACAATCGACACACAGTTGGATTGCACGCCGCAATCGCCACAACCCTCACAGACGTCTTCATTGATGAACACCCGCTTGTCGGGGTCCGGGAACAGCCCGCGCTTGCGGCGACGGCGCTTTTCTGCGGCGCAAGTCTGGATATAGACAATCGCGCTGACGCCTTCTTTGGTAGCAAGGTCTTCTTGCACCTTGTTGAGATCGGCGCGCTCGAACATCGGAATGCCGGCAAACCGTTTGGCGTCCACGTCTTCCTTTTCGTCATAGACCACGACAAGGTTCTCGATCCCCATTGCCTTGAGTTCCGCAGCGATGCGCGGCGCATCCAGATCACCTTCGTTGTGCTGGCCCCCGGTCATGGCAACCGCATCGTTATACAGGATCTTGTAGGTGATGTTTGTCCCCGCCGCCACGGCGGCACGGATCGCCTGAATGCCGGAATGGTTGTAGGTGCCATCGCCAAGGTTCTGGAACACATGGGGCCGCGTCGAAAACGGTGCCTCCCCGATCCAGTTGGCCCCTTCGCCACCCATATGGGTAAAGCCCAGCGTGTCACGATCCATCCACTGCGCCATGAAGTGACAGCCAATGCCCGCATAGGCGCGACTGCCGTCTGGCACCTTGGTCGAGGTATTATGCGGGCACCCTGAACAGAAATAGGGCAGACGCGCGGCAATCTCTTCTGCGTTGTCCGCCCGACGCGCGTCGTCCAGCGCCGCCAACCCGGCTGTGATCCCGTCGGTCTCGCGGCCCTCTTCCACAAGGACACGGCCCAATTTCTCTGCAATATCTACGGGATCAAGCGCCCACCGGGCGGTAAAAAATTCCTCGCCGTTCTTGGTTCCGCCATAGACGCGCCGCCCCTGTCGGTTGTCAAAAAGCGCCTCCTTGATCTGCACCTCGATCAGCTTGCGCTTCTCTTCAACCACCACGATCAGGTCCAGACCCTCGGCCCATTGATCGAACCCGCGCATGTCCAGCGGCCATGTCTGACCCACCTTGTAGGTGGTAATGCCCAACCGCTCCGCTTCGGCCTCGTCAATGTTCAAAAGGCTGAGCGCGTGCACCAGATCAAGCCAGTTCTTGCCCGCCGCGACAAATCCGATCCTGGCACCGGGCTTGCCCCAGATGCGCTTGTCCATCTTGTTGGCATGGCTGAATGCTTCCGCCGCATAGCGTTTGTAGTCAATCAACCGGGCTTCCTGCACGATCCGGTCATCCACCAGCCGGATGTTCAACCCGCCCTGCGGCATCTCGAAATCGGGGGTCACAAAGGACAACCGATGCGGATCGCCATTCACCACCGACGTGACCTCAACGGTGTCTTTCATCGTCTTGAGCCCGGCCCAGACCCCGGCATACCGCGACAACGCCCAGCCATAGAGACCATAATCCAGAATTTCCTGAACTCCCGCCGGGCTGACCACGGGCATATAACTGTCCACCATGGCAAATTCCGACTGGTGCAGGACGGTCGAGGATTCTCCGGTATGGTCGTCCCCCATCGCCATCAGGACACCACCGTTCACCGACGTTCCGGCCATATTCGCATGGCGCATCACATCGCCGGACCGGTCCACCCCCGGCCCCTTGCCGTACCACAGGCCAAACACGCCGTCGTACTTCCCTTCGCCACGCAATTCAGCCTGCTGCGCGCCCCAAAGAGCGGTCGCCGCCAGATCTTCGTTCAGCCCGGCCTGAAAGGTGATGTCATGCTCTGTCAAAACCTTTTCGGCCTTTGCCATCTGCAAATCAACCGCGCCCAAGGGGCTGCCGCGATACCCGGTGACCAATCCCGCCGTGTTCAGCCCCGCCGCCGTATCGCGCGCGGACTGCATCAGCATCAGGCGCACCAACGCTTGGGTGCCATTCAACAGAACAGGTGATTTATCCAGATCAAAACGGTCATTCAGTGAAATCTTCGGCGTGGTCATCGCGATCCTCCCAGTCACAACAGGCAACGCCTTGGCAGACGGCCTATAGAGATCCATATAGGTCACTAATGCTGACCTGTATAGCATCTTTTTGAAATGGAGACTGGATTATTGGCCCCAGCCCCTGTTCATTAATGAATAACAACATAGGTTGGTCGACGGCGAACAGAAAGAACTTCAATGGACTGGGACAAGTTACGGATATTTCACGCTGTTGCGGATGCGGGGTCGCTGACTCACGCAGGCGACAAGCTGAACCTGTCGCAGTCAGCCGTGTCGCGGCAAATTCGCGGGCTGGAGGAACAGTTGAATACCAACCTGTTCCACCGCCATGCGCGCGGGCTGATCCTGACTGAACAGGGTGAACTGCTCTTTGATGCCACCTCGGCGATGACCAAACGGGTGGACGCCGCCTCAGCACGCATTCGCGACAGCGAAGAAGAAGTGTTCGGCGAATTGCGCGTCACCACAACAACCGGCTTCGGGACGTTGTGGCTCGCGCCCCGTCTGCCCAAACTTTATGAAAAGTATCCCGACCTCAAGGTCGA
>CAXBKL010000184.1:0-4440 GCA_963976125.1 uncultured Sulfitobacter sp.
GGAACATTGGCGGCTCAAGCAGTTGCAGTATTCCTGGCTGCGGGCCGTAACGGGCGCACATACGGATTTCTGGGAAGTGACGCAGAACGGTCTGGATTGGGCGCTGGAAAAGACCGGACATGACGGCAATCCCGCGCTGCGCCAGCGTCTGCTTGATTTGTATTGGGAATTGCAGGCCTATCCCGAGGTGCCCGCCATGCTCGCCGCGCTCAATGATAGCGGGTTGAACACCGCGATCCTGTCCAATGGGTCTCCTGAAATGCTGGACGCTGCGGTGCAATCCGCAGGGATCAGCGCCGTGCTGGACGTCAGCCTTTCAGTGCAGAGCGTTGGCATCTTCAAGCCCGATGCCTCCGTTTACGATCTGGTCGGGGCGCATTTCGGCTGCGCCAGAGAGGAGGTGCTTTTTGTCTCCTCCAACGGCTGGGACGCTGCCGCGGCCACCGGATACGGATTTGAAACCGTCTGGGTCAATCGCAGCGGCGAGCCGATGGACCGCCTGCCCTGGCACCCGAAACACCAGATGCAAGACCTCACTTCTCTTCCAGACTTAGCGAGACACTGAATGCCCCATTTTACAACCTCTGATGGCCTGAACCTCTATTTCACGGACAGCGGCGACGGCCTCCCCGTTCTGTGCCTCGCGGGCCTGACCCGCAACACCAGCGATTTCGAGTATGTCACACCCCATCTGGCGGGCAACCGCGTCATCATGATGGACTATCGCGGGCGCGGACAGTCCGATTATGACGACAACTGGCAAAACTACACACCGCCGGTCGAATGCCGCGATGTGCTGGAATTGATGGCCCATCTGAGCCTGGACAAGGTTGCGATCCTGGGCACTTCGCGCGGCGGGATGAACGGCATGGCGCTGGCCGCAATGGCCAGGGATCGCCTGCTGGGCGTGGCACTGAATGATGTCGGGCCCGTGGTCGATCCCAGGGGCTTGGAATTCATCATGCTCTATCTGGGCCGCAACCCGGCCTCCAGGACGTTCGAGGATGCCGCCGCCGCGTTGGGGGCTGTGTTCAGTGACTTTGACGATGTCCCGGCCGAGCGGTGGCTGCGCATGGCCCAGGCAAACTACACCAAGACCGACGCGGGCCTGCAGATCATGTATGACCCCCGGTTGCGCGACGCCATTGAGGCCGTGATCGCTGGTCCTGACCTCGATCTGTGGCCCTTCTTTGATGCTATGGCGGGCCTGCCGCTGGCGTGCATACGCGGTGCCAATTCCAACCTGTTCACACCCGACACGCTGGCGGAAATGCAGCGCCGCCGCCCCGATATGATCACCGCCGTGGTGCCGGGTCGCGGCCATGTGCCGTTTCTGGATGAACCGGAGGCGGTTGCGGCCCTGCACAGCTGGCTGGAGCAGATGAAATGAACATCGACATGATCCGGGCAGCGCAGGCACGGCTTGCGGGCCATGTCAGGCGCACGCCATTGCTCAGTTCGCCGTTTCTTGATGAGATGGCGGGCAGGCGCGTCTGGGTCAAACCCGAATGCCTGCAACACACCGGCAGCTTCAAGTTTCGCGGGGCCTGGTCGGCGCTTTCCGCGCTTGATGCGGAGGTGCGCGCCAGGGGGGTCATCGCGTTTTCCAGCGGCAATCATGCGCAAGGGGTCGCGCTGGCCGCAAAAATGCACGCTGTGGCTTGTGTCATCATCATGCCTGCGGACAGCCCGGCGCTGAAAATCGAAAATACCCGCGCCTTCGGGGCCGAAGTGATCCTTTATGACCGCGCCAGCGAGGACCGCGATGAGATTGGCGCGCGGCTGAGCGAGGAAAGGAGTTTGACACTCATCAAACCCTTTGACGAGCCACTGGTGATCGCCGGGCAAGGCACATGTGGTCTGGAAATCGCCGAACAGGCTGCCGAACAGGGTATTGAAAACGCCGATGTCATCGTCTGTTGTGGCGGCGGCGGTCTGACCTCTGGTATTGCGCTCGCCCTTGAGGCGGATGCCCCCGGCCTGCGTGTGCGCCCTGCGGAACCCGAAGGGTTTGACGATGTCGCCCGTTCCTTGCGCTCGGGCGGAATCGAGCGCAACAATCGCACCTCCGGCAACATCTGTGATGCGATCATCACACCACAGCCGGGCAATCTGACCTTTCCGATCATGTACCGCCTTGCCGGACCGGGGCTGGTGGTGTCGGAAGATGAGGCGCTGATGGCAGTGGGACATGCTTTCAACCGTCTCAAGGTTGTTGCCGAACCCGGCGGGGCGGTCGGCCTTGCGGCCGCTCTCTTCCGCAAGGAAGAAATCAAGGGTGATGACGTTATCGTAACCATCTCAGGTGGCAACGTTGACCCCGCGATGTTCGCCCGCGCGCTGGAGACGGTTGCATGACCGGATTCACCATAGCCAGTTTCAACGTCAAGAACCTGATCGGCCCGGACCGCGAATACTACCGTTTTCAGTCCTACACGCCTGAGGAATACAATTGGAAAGAGGACTGGCTTGCCGATCAACTGGTGACGTTGAACGCGGACATTGTCGGGTTTCAGGAGATCTTCGAGGAAGCAGCCCTGCGCGATGCCATATCCCGCGCCGACCTGCTGGGAACACAAAGCAACGACGCCGCCCTGCCCACCCCGGACAAACGCTATCGCAAACGCGCGATCTTTCAGCATCTTGCTTACGGCGATTACGTCGATGCCGCCCTTGCCTTTGCACCCAACCTGCACGATGGCGCGCCCGGCCAACGCCGCCCCGGTGTTGCGATCCTGTCCCGGCTGGGTTTTGCGGATGCGCCCGAAGTGATTCAAGCCCTTGATACGCCTCTGGACATCCCGTTTGGGGGTCTTGACGGAGACGATGCCGGCCATTTCACCCTGCGCACGCTCAGCCGTCCAATTCTCAAGGTCCGGGTTCCGGTGGGAAATCAGGTCGTCACCGTTTTCAACTGCCATCTGAAATCCAAGCTTGGTGAATTCATCCGCCCACAGAACGCAGATTTCGCCACCGAAGCCGACCTGCCAAACTATGATCCGGTGGGTCGGGCGCTGGGGGCGGCACGTGCCGCGATGCGGCGCATGGCCGAAGCCTGGGTGCTGCGCGGGGCGATCATCGCAGAGTTGCGCCTGAACCGTCCCGTCATGGTTCTGGGTGATTTCAACGACAGCGAAAACGCGGTCAGTTCCGAAATCATCAGCGGCGAGGTGCCATTCAAGAACTACGAATGGATGCTGCGCCATGACGCCCAGAGCCGACGCGACCGCTATTCGGCACAGGAGGCCACCACAATAACCGAAAGCATGAACGCCGTGCGGCTGCATTCGGCCGAAAAGATGTTCTTGCGCAAATCCCTGCGCGACATGGTCTATACTTCCGCTTTTGGTGGCGTCTATGAAAGTATCGACCAGATCCTGATGTCGCGGCATTTCCTGCCCGAATGGCGCCACTCGATTGGTGAAATGTCCTATTTCAGCGTCCTCAACGATCATCTGACCGATGGCAGCCACCCCGAAGCCCCCTACAACAAACTTGCCTCCGATCACGGGCAGATCATGGCAACGATTCAGATGAAAGGAGACCCGCAATGAAGATTTTCGATACTGGTGATGTCCGCCTGCATTACCGTGTGGATGGCCCCGATGACGGCGCGCCGGTGGTCTTTTCCAACTCCCTTGGCACCGATCTGCGCCTGTGGGATCCGATCCTGCCGCTGTTGCCTGCCGGGCTGCGCATCATCCGTTATGACAAGCGCGGTCATGGGCTGTCCAGCTGTCCTTCGGGGCCGTATTCGATGGGATCGCTGGTCACGGACGTGGAAAAGCTGATGGATCATCTGAACGTCAAGGACAGCGTTTTTGTCGGATTGTCGATTGGTGGCATGACGGCACAGGGTCTGGCGGTCAAACGGCTGGATATGGTGCGCGCCATGGTCCTGTCGAACACCGGGGCGAAAATAGGAACACCGGACATGTGGGATGAACGGATTGCCGCCGTCAAGGCGGGCGGGATCGAAGCCCTTGCCGACGCAGTCATGGAGCGGTGGTTCTCCGAAGGTTTCCGCAAGACCCCGGAACTCGAACTCTGGCGCAACATGCTGGTGCGCGGCGAAGACGATGGATATGCGGGATGCTCCTCTGCGATTTCCGGCACCGACTTTTTCACCACCACGGCCACCCTGCGCCTGCCGACCCTTGGCATCGCGGGGTCCGAAGACGGGTCCACCCCGCCTGACATGGTGCGCGAAACCGTCGATCTGATCCCCGGATCGAAATTCCATCTGATCCGAAACGCCGGGCATCTGCCCTGTGTCGAACAGCCACAGGAATTTGCGCGGGTGCTGACCGATTTCCTCAGGGACGTTGGCCATGTCTGATCGGGTCGACCGGGGCATGCAGGTCCGGCGCGAGGTGCTGGGCGACGCCCATGTGAATCGCGCCCTCAAAGCCACCACGCCCGATGACGCGGGGTTTCAGT
>CAXBKL010000185.1:0-4372 GCA_963976125.1 uncultured Sulfitobacter sp.
GCGGCGGATGCCAAGCCAGCGATGTTGGAAATCCGGCCCGGCACCGGTGGAGACGAGGCCGCCCTTTTTGCGGCGGATCTGCTGCGCATGTACCAACGCTATGCGGAGGCGCGCGGCTGGGGGTTTGATCTGATCGAGGCGCAGATGACCGAGTTGGGCGGTGTCAAGGAAGTGGTGGCCCATATCACCGGACAGAACGTCTTTGCCCGTCTCAAGTATGAAAGCGGCGTGCACCGCGTGCAGCGGGTGCCGACAACCGAGAGCGGGGGGCGCATTCACACGTCGGCGGCGACTGTGGCGGTTCTGCCTGAGGCCGAGGATGTGGACATCGAGATCAATCCGAATGATCTGCGCATAGATACGATGCGGTCTTCGGGGGCCGGCGGGCAGCACGTCAATACAACAGATTCCGCCGTGCGCATCACCCATGAGCCAACCGGCATCGTGGTCACCAGTTCCGAAAAATCCCAGCACCGCAACCGCGAGATAGCGATGCAGGTTCTCAAGGCGCGGCTCTATGATCTGGAACGCAGCCGGGTCGACAGTGAACGCTCGGCCGACCGGGCGGCGCAGGTGGGATCGGGGGACAGATCGGAACGGATCAGAACCTATAATTTCCCGCAGGGCCGGATGACGGATCACCGGATCAATCTGACGCTGTATCGGCTGGATGCGATCATGCAGGGCGATCTGGACGAGATCGTCGATGCGCTTACGGCGGATGCGCAGGCGCGGCTTCTGGCCGATATGAACGCATGACAACCGCTGCACAGGCCATGGCCACGGCGGCCGCAAGGCTGCGCGCGGCAGGTGTGCCGGATCCGGCCCGCGACGCGCGCGTGTTGCTGGCGCATGCAGCTTCTGTTGATGCGGCACGGATCACGTTGATCGCGCCGGAAGAAATACCGCCCGACATCGCGGAACGGTTTGAAAATCTCGTGGCGTTGCGGGCGGTGCGGGTTCCGGTGTCGCAACTGGTGGGGCGTCGGGCCTTTTATGGGCGTGATTTCAAGATCAGCCGTGATGTGCTGGACCCAAGGCCGGAGACTGAGACGCTTGTGGAACTGGCGCTGGACCAGCCCTTCGAGCAGGTTCTGGACCTGGGGACCGGTTCTGGATGTATTCTTGTGACGCTCCTTGCCGAATGTGCCGCCGCAGGGGGAGTGGGTGTGGACCTGTCGGAGGCGGCGTGTTTGCAGGCCAGCGCCAATGCGGTGCTGCATGGCGTGGCGGCGCGGGCGGAGATCCTGCAGTCGGACTGGTTTGGCAGCGTTGACGGACGTTTTGATCTGATCGTGTCGAACCCTCCCTATCTTGCCGCGCCGGAAATGCAGGATGTGGCGCCCGAACTGCGCGATCATGAACCGGCAATGGCACTGACCGACGGGCAGGACGGATTGTCTGCCTACCGGGTTATCGCGGGCGAGGCGCAGGGGTATCTGACCCCGGAGGGCCGCGTGATGGTCGAGATCGGTTGGCGGCAGGGGCGCGAGGTCTGTGGTATTTTTGAAAGGGCGGGATGGGGTAGCGTCACGCTGGCGCAGGACCTGGATGGTCGCCCCCGCGTGGTTTGCGCCCAAAAACCGGCGTAAAACCGCACGCCTTGGCGGGAATAATCGTCTGAGGGGGACTGAATCGCGTTTTGCCCTTGCCGCGGGGCCTGTGTCGTGGTTATTCAAAGATGTTGCAGCGGTGGATTCTTTGCGGTCCCGCGCGGCGTTAAGCCCAACAAATCGCACAATCGGACGGTAATTCTGCTCAGCATGACGCCCGGTTAAAACGAACAACAGCACCAAAGGCTGAAATCATTTCATGAAGTCCACGAGATCACGGTCCCGGTCCAAGAACAACCGCAACCGCCAGCAACACAGCGGCGGCAATGTCGTCAACCGCGTATTTGACAGCTCTGGCCCTGAGGGCAAAGTGCGCGGTACGCCGCAGCAGGTGATTGAGAAATACAATCAGCTTGCCCGCGATGCGCAGCTGTCCAATGACCGTGTTGCGGCAGAGAATTTTCAACAGCACGCGGAACACTATCTGCGGATGCTGGCCGAAGCGCAGCGCGAGCAGGATCAGCGCCGCGAGGAACAGGAACGCCAGAACCGCGAGCGTCAGGCAGAGCGGGACCGCGAACGTGCTGAACGGCAGGAACGCGAGGGCAGCCAGGGTGGTGGTCAGCCCCAGCAGAGTGGCCAGCAGCATGTTGCTCAGGATCCGGTCAAGGATCAGGGCGACGCGCCACAGCCGGATCTGGCACCCGCCTCCGAGCCAGCTGATGTGGAAAGTGGTCTGGTTGAGACGCCTGAAAGCAAGCCCAAGCCCAAACGCGCGCCCAGACGCAAGCCCAAGCCCAAGGTCGAAAAGGACGCGGACGCGGGCGGAGACCAACCCGAAGCCGCAGAATGAAGCCAGGCTCCGCATGAGCGGGGCCTTTTTTCATGCCGATTGGTGTCAACGCGGCGTTCTGATCTGGCAACAGGACCGATCCGCACATCATGTGTCCTGCGACGATGCAAGGGCCCGTTGTATTGTGGTTGCACAGTGCGATGCGCTCAGTAGTGTCTGACCCATGACGAAAAAATACACCGGAAGATGTCTTTGCGGCGACGTGACATATGTCGCAAAAGGCCAGCCAGTCGTTGTTGCGCAGTGCCATTGCGAGGAATGTCGCCGATTGAGCGGGACAGGTCACACAATCGGGGCCATGTTTGCCTCGGATGTTGTGGCGATGCGCGGGCACCTGAGCGAATTCCGATATTCATCTGACAAGGGATCGCAGGTGACAAAGGTATTCTGTGCAAATTGCGGCAGCCCGATTTATGGAAAAAACACGCGGTTGCCCGGTTATCTGACGCTCACCCTTGGCACGATGGACGATGCCAGTGGGTTGGCGGTTGAGGTGGTCATTTTTGAGCGCGACAAACCTCATTGGGACCGGATGGGGCAGGAGGTCGTTTCCTTTGCGACCCAACCTGATTGGAAGCCAGAAGGCTGAGCCTTGAAATGGATGGGTTCGGCACCGCTGTTCCGGCTCAATGAGATTGCTTGCAGGCTATGCCGATTGAGAAACCGTGCAGGACGCCGGCATCATTCGTCAAAATCCGCCGGGAGCGGCGCAAGCGATCCAGCGTTGCGTTGCACGTACCGGATTTGCCCCTTGCGTTTCAGAACCGTTTCGCGGGGCACCCACGCATAGCGTTTGTCGTCCCCGACCGGCGACCAGAAAAGCGTGCCCCCCTTGCGCCAGGGATCCAGCACGATCCCCGCCGACATTGGTGCACCTTTGGGGGTGATGACGGCCGTTGAATGTTCAATCAGAAAAAGGCTTTCGGAATTTGCGATGGCGCGTTGCATCTCCAGCGTGGCAAAGCCTTCGGCATCCAGCCTGCGTTCCATGTCTTCGGCCCAGTGATAGCACAATCCGCGCGGACGCAGTCCGGCATTGACCTTGGCGTTGTGGATCAGCGGGGGATCGGTGATGCGGTATTGGCGCGCCAGCTGATAGCTGTAGTCATAGGCAATCCGGGCGGCGCGTTGGGCCTCTGATGGATCAATCGCGGGGTCCGTTGCACGAATGCTCGCCGCAAGCGCGTCAATCTGTGGCGCGGTGCCTCGGCTCGGACCACCGGTGCTGCAAGCTGCCAGCAGAATCGCCAGAGCGGCCAGGGTCAGGCGCAGCCTCATCCTTGCCGCGCCTGTGCCACCACCCTTGCCAGGGCACAGAACCCCTCAAGCGGCACCTGTTCGGCCCGGTCGGTCGGGGTCAATCCCGCCGCGCGCAGCAGGTCTTCGATACCCGGAGACAGCCCCTTGAGCGCAGCACGCAGCATCTTGCGGCGCTGATTGAAGGCCAAGGCCACCACCCGGCTCAGAACCTGCGGATCGGCGGGAAAGCGGGGTTCGCGCAGCGCGTTAAGGTGCACCACGCTTGAGGACACCTTCGGCGGTGGGGTGAAGGCACCGGGTGGCAGTTGCATGACAATGCGCGCGTCGCAGCGCCACTGTGCAAGGATGGCCAACCGCCCATAGGCTTTTGACCCCGGCTGGGCCACGATCCGTTCCGCGACTTCCCGCTGGAACATCAGCGTCAGGCTTTGCCAGAACGGCGGCCACTCTGGCGGGGTCAGCCAGCGCACCAGCAATTCGGTGCCGACGTTGTAGGGCAGGTTGGCAACGATCCGAATTGGCGGCGTCAGGTACGACAGCGGATCAAGCTCCAGCGCGTCGGCCTCGATAACCGTCAACCGCCCCGGATAGGCTCCGGTAATTTCGGCAAGGGCAGGCAGGCACCGGGCATCTTTTTCGACCGACAGCACATGCCGCGCGCCTTCGGACAAAAGCCCGCGGGTCAATCCACCGGGGCCGGGGCCAA
>CAXBKL010000186.1:0-4127 GCA_963976125.1 uncultured Sulfitobacter sp.
TGCTGCCATGGGACAAAAACAACATATGCGCGACGGTCTTGTCGCGGTATTCGGCCGAGAAAAGGTGGGTCTGGCGGGGGGCTGCGGCGGCAAATGCGGCGGTCAGGGCCGCAGGCCAATTCTGGTACCTGCGTTCGGCGCATTGGGCCTGTTCCAGGACCAGGAGCGGATGTCGCGGGTCAGGGTCCAGTGGACCATAGGTGACATGAACGGGACGTTTTTCGACGCGGGCCAATTGGTTGCGCCATTTTGAATGCAGCCGCGCCCGCGCAAGATCATTGCCCCCCGCCAATTTCAGGACAATCTGATCGCGGGCGCGCCGGATCGGTACCGCGCGTGGCAGGGCACAGGGCACGTCAGGGGACAGGATCACCGGGGTGCGGCGCAGGCCGAGGGTGTGTAATTGAGCTTCCAGATCTTCTGGCGGGGCGCTGCGCGGCAACATCGCAACCCGCAGCCCCAGAAACCGCCGGATCAGCAGCATCTCGCCGCTGGAGAGGGTCAAAGGGGTCTGACCACACAGTTTCAAAGCCTGCGCAAATGCAGGCGTTTGCATCAGCGAAACGCATTCCGCAGGGGTTTCATCGAACATAAGTCCGATGAAACACAGGTTTGTTTAAGGCGTGGTTAAGAGGGCCGGATCACCCCAGTTGTACCAGCGCATGCCGCTTCTTGCCCGCGCTCAGCTTGATCGGGCGGGCCAGGGCCGCCCGGTCCAGTATCAGGCCCGCATCGGTCAGGGGCGCGTCATTCAGCTTGGCACCATTTTCCGCAATCAGGCGTTTAGCTTCCTTGCCAGACCCGGCAAGACCGGCCCGCACGATCAGTTGGACAATGGAAATGCCATCGCCAATGTCCTCATCCGAAAGCGTCAACGTGGGCAGGTCGTCCCCGACACCGCCCTTTTCAAACACTTCGCGTGCCGTGGCTTCGGCGGCGGCGGCGGCATCGGCCCCGTGCAAAAGCGTGGTGACCTCATTGGCCAACCGCACTTTGGCCTCGTTGATTTCGGACCCCTGCAATGCACCCATACGGTCGCATTCATCCACCGGCAGCTCTGTGTAAAGTTTCAGGAAACGCCCTACGTCCGCGTCCGTGGTATTGCGCCAGAACTGCCAGAATTCATACGGCGACAGCATATCGCCATTCAGCCAGATCGCGCCGGACTGCGATTTACCCATTTTCTTGCCATCCGATGTGGTCAGAAGTGGCGAGGTCAGCCCATAAACTTCCTTGTCGATCACGCGCCGTGTCAGGTCGATGCCGTTGACGATATTGCCCCATTGATCCGATCCGCCCATCTGTAGGATACAGCCATATCGACGGTTAAGCTCCATGAAATCATAGGCTTGCAGGATCATGTAGTTGAACTCAAGAAACGACAGCGATTGTTCCCGGTCCAGCCGCGATTTGACGCTTTCGAAACTGAGCATCCGGTTGATCGAGAAGTGCCGCCCGATGTCGCGCAGGAAATCGAGGTAATTCAGATCATCGAGCCATTCGGCGTTGTTGATCATCATCGCGTCTGACGGTCCATCGCCATAGGTCAGATAGGCGCTGAACACCCGCTTGATGCCTGCGATATTGTCCTCGATTTGCTCCGGCCCCAAAAGCGGGCGCTCATCGGCGCGAAACGAGGGATCGCCCACCTTGGTGGTGCCGCCGCCCATCAGAGTGATCGGTTTGCCACCGGTCTTTTGCAGCCAGCGCAACATCATGATCTGGATCAGCGATCCGACGTGCAGGGATTTTGCCGTCGCATCAAAGCCAATGTAGCCGGGCGTTCCTCCCTTGAGCATCGCTTCGTCCAGCCCCTGATAATCGGTGCAATCCGCGAGAAAGCCGCGTTGCATCATCACAGCGACGAAATCCGATTTGGGGTGGTAGGTCATGGTCACTTGCCTCTGCCTTGAATTGCGGGGCATCTATAGGCGCAGAGCACTCAAAGGGAAAGGCCTTGAGACAGATGAGCAGGGCCATTGGCAAATCAGGGGTGGTTAGCGCACTGGGGGCGATGTCGGGCACGTCGCTGGATGGGGTCGATGCGGCCGTGTTGCGCACCGACGGGCGTGACATCATGGGTTTTGGACCCACGGCCTATCGCCCCTATACCGCGCAGGACCGCGCGGTGATTGCGGCGGGCTTCGGAAAATGGTCCGGCCCAGAGGTTGATGCGGCCACCCAGGTGGTCGAGGTGGCCCATCTCGATCTGTTGAGCGGCTTTGAAGACATTGATCTTATCGGGTTTCATGGACAGACCCTGTCCCATGCGCCGCGCCACCAAGGCACCTTGCAGATTGGCGACGGCGCGGCGCTGGCGCAGGCGCTGGGCTGTCCGGTGGTCTGGGATTTTCGCAGCGCGGATGTGGAACTCGGCGGGGAGGGGGCACCGCTGGCCCCGTTTTATCACCATGCTTGTGCGCGTTTTACCGGGATGCAGGCGCCTGTTGCCTTTCTGAACCTTGGCGGCGTGGGCAACCTTACCTGGGTTGATCCGCGCAGGGTGACCCCGGAAGAGACCGGCGCGCTGCTGGCATTTGATACCGGCCCGGCAAATGCGCCGCTCAACGATTTGATGCAGGCGCGACTGGGCCAACCATTTGACAGGGGCGGTGCACTGGCCGCGCGTGGTCAGGTGGAGATGGGCGCGCTTGAACTGTTTCTGGCAGAGCCCTATTTTGCACGCATTCCGCCCAAGTCATTGGATCGAAATGACTTTGCCGAGATGGTCGCGCTGGTTGGCGAATTGTCGGATGCGGATGCGGCAGCAACATTGACGGGCATGTGCGCCGCAGGGGTGGCCGAGGCCATGCAGCATTGTCCCAGCCTGCCCGACCGGGTTCTGGTGACGGGCGGCGGGCGGCACAACCCGGTTTTGATGCAGATGTTGTCGGTCAGTCTGGAGTGTCCGGTGGGTCCGGTCGAAGACGCAGGTCTGGATGGCGACATGCTTGAGGCACAGGCTTTTGCCTATCTCGCGGTGAGCGTTGCGCGTGGATTGCCGACCTCGGGTCCGGGGACAACCGGTGTCCGCGCCAGCGTCGGTGGCGGTATTATCAGCGTGCCGGAGTGACGTGGCGACGGCCCTGCGGCGACCCTAGGGCGTAAGGTCTCTGATATAGTCAGCAGAGAATTCACCATAGCCGTTCGAGACTGATTTCAAATGGGCGGACATCTGTTGATGCAGGTCGGGCAGGGCGTGAAACGGGACCAGCGGCAGGGCGTGATGCTCTGCGTGAAAGGGCATGTTCCACGCCAGTGACCGCAGCATCCGGTTGGTCAGGGTGGTGCGGGTATTTTCAAACATATCGGCAACCGGGGGGCACAATCCATGTTCAGCCAGTAGATACAGCCGCAGAAATGGTTGACCCAGCATTGCCGGAACAATCCAGAGCCAGAGCGCGGCGTCGCCGAACAGGAACGACAGCGCAATAAGTCCATATCCGACCAGCATAATACGCGCCTCGCGGTGCATCGCCTCATGTTTCCGCCAAGGCAGATAGGGCGCCTCAACCCGGCCAAAGGCATTGCCCCAGATCACCGCCCCATTGCCGGCCCAATATCCCCATCCGCTCAGATAGATCAGATAGGAACGCCAGGTCTGCGGCCTGCCGTGATGGGCGATTTCAGGGTCGCGTTCGGGGTCGTTTGTCCATTTGTGATGGGCCAGATGAAAATAGCGAAACCACGTAAAGGGCAGCAGCAACGGCAGCGAAACCAGATGCCCCACCAGATCGTTGAGGCGAGGGTTGGCAAAGGGTGTGGCATGGGTGCACTCGTGTGCCAGGGTGAAAAGAAACACCATGACGATGCCGTAAGGGAGCAGCAACAGACCCCAATAGGGCAATTGCCCGGCGATATAGGCGGCCATCAGCACCAGGATACCGATGTGACCTGCGAGATGGCGCAGGCCCTTGGCGTTTGAGCGAATGTGCAGCGTTTCCTTTTGGGCGGGATCAAGCGAGGCGATGAATGCGCGGTGGTCCATACATTTTTCTGGGCCGGTTTGCCGGGCATTGCAAGGGCCATGTCACCGGCGCGGAATATCAAACCCCTTGGGTGCAAGCACAAAGCCATCAAAGGAAAAGCCGGGGGAAACGACGCAACTGACCAGGGTGAAGTCGCCG
>CAXBKL010000187.1:0-4111 GCA_963976125.1 uncultured Sulfitobacter sp.
GAACCAACGGCACTGGTGGAACCAAAGGCACCGGAGGCACACGCGTCGCGCTGGAGCAATTGCCGTCATACGATGGCACTGCTGAAACAAACAGCTTCACGCTTGATGGCGAGGTGCCAATAGACGTCAGGATCGCCGAAATCGAAAACGGTGTGCTGGAGGTCAATGTCATGGTCTCTGATGAGGCCGAACAGACGGCCGACATCTCGGAAGTTTCCTTTGATGTGCGCGCACCAGTCCAATGGACATCAAGCCCGGACGGGGATTCTCGCCAAGGTGAAGACGACATGGACACCGATGTCGAAGGATCGTTCGACCCCGGATCAGAGGATCATCCACGTGAGGAAGTGACCTTCTATCTGTCGGGGGCGAACGGGCCGCTGACGATTGATGACCTGACGGGGGAACAGTTCAACGTCTCCCTGACAAATGTCGGCCCCTACGACGGCCCAAGAGACGGAGACGCCGAGATCAATGGCGAAGTACCTGATCCGAACTCAGGAGAGGCCCTGATGGCGGCACTGAGCAGGGATTGGCAAGAAGAGGACGACCAGCCGGACGAGCAGGATCAGGAGCCGCCGGAGGAGGAGTTGCAAAACGCGTTCTGGTAAGATCTTTGCTCCATGAAAATGACAGCGGCGTGCCTTAGTCTGCGCGCCGTTTGTCGTTAGGCCCGATGGGGGTATCCGGAATATGGATTGCTGTCATGGCGGTTCAAAGGCACTGCGTTGCCCGTCGATTTCAAACTGCGGAGGTTTCAACCTATGTCAGACCATTTGTGCGTCTCGTGCAGTCTGTGCTGCAACGGATCGCTCTTTGCGCGGGTGCCGGTATCGTCCGAGGAACGGGCGCGTCTTGGGGGCGGCCCGGATTTCTTTGAAAAGAACGGCGGCATCCGGATGAAACAGGGATGTTCGCGCCTGGGATATGATGGGGCCTGCCAATGCTATGACCTTCGGCCGGAAACCTGCAGAACCTACAAGTGCCGGTTGCTCAAGCGCGTGGAGGCGGGGGAGACAACCGAACGCGACGCTGTAGAGATGGTGACTGAGATCAAGACCGCGCAGAAAAACGCCAAGTCCTGGATCGCAAAGGCGCTTGGCATTGAGCCGCAGGAATTGACCATGACGCAAGCAGGGGCTGCATATGCGCGGATGCGCGCGGCGGAAAAGGACCGTGGCAAGGAGCTTGATGCAAAAACGCTTGCCCATGCCAAGCTGTGCTACAAGACCTATGTTGCCATGGTGCAGTTGCACATCAAGCCGACTTTTCTGAAATAGGCTCTGATGTTCCGGCTATTTCCATAGCTGACTGCTGCGGCGACATCGCCCGATTGAATGTGCGCGCTTCCTCGTTATGATTGCGCTAACCAATCAGGGGGCGGGCATGAAAACAAAAGTTGCAATTATCGGTGGTGGACCGTCCGGCCTGTTGTTGTCGCAGCTGCTGCACACCAGAGGCATCGACAGTGTCATTCTCGAACGCCAGACCAAGGACTACGTGCTTGGCCGGATCCGGGCCGGGGTGCTCGAGCAGGGTCTGGTGGCGTTGATGGAAGAGGCGGGTTGTGCGGAGCGCATGCATGCCGAGGGGTTCACACACGACGGGACGCTGATTTCTTATGGGCAAGAGATGTTCCGGGTGGATTTTTCCGAACACACCGGCACTCCGGTCATGGTGTATGGACAGACCGAAGTTACCCGCGATCTTTATGCCGCGCGCGAACAGACGGGCGGCAAGATCGTCTATCAGGTTCAGGATGTTTCCGTGCATGACACACAGACCGGCACGCCTCAGGTCACCTATACCAAAGAAGGGCAGCACCACCGGATCGACTGCGACTTTATTGCGGGGTGCGATGGATTTCATGGGGTCAGCCGTCAGGCCATCCCGCTGGACGTGCGGCGCGAATACGAAAAGGTCTATCCATTTGGTTGGCTTGGAGTGCTGAGCGAAACACCCCCCGTAAATGATGAGTTGATCTATGCCAATTCAGAGCGGGGATTTGCCCTGTGCTCGATGCGCAACGACAAGCTGAGCCGCTACTACATACAATGTTCGCTCAGCGACAGTCCTGACGATTGGACGGACGAGGCGTTCTGGGCCGAACTCAAGCGCCGCATTCCCAGCGAACAGGCCGGGAAACTGGTGACAGGGCCGTCAATCGAAAAATCCATTGCGCCCTTGCGGTCCTTTGTGACCGAACCGATGCGTTGGGGGCGTCTGTTCTTGTGTGGGGATGCAGCCCATATCGTCCCGCCGACTGGTGCAAAGGGGCTGAATACCGCAGCATCGGACGTGCATTATCTGTATAACGGCTTGCGGGATTACTACGAAAACGGGTCCGAGGCCGGGATAGACAGCTATTCCGAAAAGGCGCTGCGCCGGGTCTGGAAGGCAGAGCGGTTTTCATGGTGGTTTTCCGCGCTCATGCACCGTTATCCGGATCAGTCGGAATTCGACCTCAAGATGCAGATCGCGGAATTGGAATTCCTGCGCACAAACAAGGCGGCACAGCAGGCAATGGCGGAAAACTACGTGGGCCTGCCATATTGATGCAATCCAAAGGCTAAGGCCCCGGCATTCCGCATCACGGTTTGCAAGCCTGCTGAATTCGCAACATACTGTTGAAATCGGACATTGAATTTATGGCTGGGAATGGGAGACGTGATGAGTGCGGTCAAACAAACAGGCGGTTTCGTGCCGCGCGACAGAGGATGGCAGCCTGAAGCGCTGACACCAGCCTACAAGACAAGCGTCAAACGCAGTCCGCAAGCGGCGTTGTTGTCGTTTCCCACGACATTGAGCGAGGAAACTTCGCCGGTTTTTGGTCATGCCATGCTGGGCGAATTGGACAACGATCTGATCCACAACTACGCGCAGCCCGGTCAAAGCGCCATTGGCCCCCGGATCATCGTACACGGGCGGGTTCTGGACGAAATGGGGCGCGCGGTGCCCGGTGCGCTCGTTGAATTCTGGCAGGCCAACGCCGGGGGGCGGTACCGGCACAAGAAAGAAAGCTATCTGGCAGCGCTGGATCCCAATTTTGGCGGATGCGGGCGCACGATTACCGATGTGGACGGGTCTTACGAATTCCGCTCGGTTCAGCCCGGTCCGTACCCCTGGCCAAACGGCATGAACGACTGGCGTCCGGCCCATATCCATTTTTCGGTCTTTGGGCACGGTTTTGCCCAGCGGCTGATCACGCAGATGTACTTTGAGGGGGATCCCCATATCAAGCTGTGCCCGATTGTGGGGGTACTCAACAGCCCCGAAGCGGTCGCCGCACTGACCGGGCTGCTGGACATGCATCGCACTGTGCCGATGGATAGCCGCGCCTACAAATTCGACATTGTCCTGCGGGGCAGGCGGCAGACCTATTTTGAAAACCGCCCGGAGGGCATGTGATGACCCGGAAACTCGACTATCTCCGCGAAAGTCCAAGCCAGACCGCCGGGCCATATGTTCACATCGGGTGCACGCCCAATTTCACCGGGATCGACATTTACGGCGGCGATCTGGGTGCGGCCATGAAAACCGGCCCGGTCGGGGGACAGGAAATCACCATTTCGGGAAGTGTCTTTGACGGCATGCGAACGCCGTTGCGCGACGCGATGGTTGAAATCTGGCAACCGGATGCAAATGGGTTCTTTGCCTCGGCAAATGAAACCCGTGGCACGGCCGATCCGAATTTCACCGGATGGGGGCGCTGTGCGGGGGATATGGACACAGGTGCCTTTACGTTTGACACCGTCAAACCGGGGCAGGTTCCGTTTCCGGATGGCCGGATGCAGGCACCGCATATCACCTTCTGGGTCGTTGCGCGGGGCATCAACATCGGCCTGCACACGCGGATGTATTTTCAGGACGAAGAAGAGGCCAATGCCGCTGACCCCATTCTGAGCCGCATCGAACATCAAAACCGCATCCCGACCCTGCTGGCTGTGCCGACAGGCACCGGCGCGTACCGGTTTGATATTCATCTGCAAGGCCCGCAGGAAACGATCTTTTTCGATATGTGATGGGGCTTTCCCCGGAAGAGAAAGGTTGACGGGTGGGGACGTTCTGACCCCGGTCGCGCAAGCTGCCGGTGCCATGAACAGCGGGATGG
>CAXBKL010000188.1:0-3869 GCA_963976125.1 uncultured Sulfitobacter sp.
CAAGCGATGTCGGCTCTTGTTGCAGCCCGATCACAAGTTCTGCCGCCGCTGCCGCAGAAACGCTCATACCGAGGGTCAGCGCAAGGGCTGTGAATTGAAGTGATTTCTGAATGTGCATCATGTGAAAACCCCCGGTCAACTGCATGTCTCGACAGGCGCAATTGCGCACGCATGTTCTTTACAAGCTAGGGACAGACCCATGCACGGGTCAACAGGTATCGGACACACAGGGACAAACCATCGCGGACGGGCATCGGCGCGCGCCGGCCCCTTTTGCCGGTCCTGGCGAGAATGAGATGCGGCGAAGGACACCGGAAATGGGGGCGACCGCCGGATATGATAATTGGCATCCCGGCAATTGTCGGCTATCTGGACCGGGTCATGAGCCTGCCGCCGGGCAATTGGTCGCGCCCGGCGCGCCATCGGGCGTCGGGCGGGCGGGTTACTGCAAATTAGGTTGTAACCGGGCAACGCGGCGCGGCGGCAAGGGGTTTGGTGCGCATGGACAGATTGTTGGGCAGGGTGATTGGACCATGAACAGACCGAAACCGGATCTTTTGGGTGACTTTGACTATGTCGTCGTGGGGGCAGGGTCGGCGGGCTGTGTGCTGGCCAATCGTCTCTCGGCGGATCCGGGGAACAAGGTCTTGTTGCTCGAAGCAGGAGGCAGCGACAATCGGTTCTGGGTGCATGTGCCGGTCGGGTATCTCTATTGCATGGGCAATCCGGCGGTGGACTGGTGTTACCGGACCACGCCTCAGCCCGGTTTGAACGGGCGGGCGCTGGACTATCCGCGCGGCAAGGTAATGGGGGGCTGTTCTTCGATCAATGGCATGATCTACATGCGCGGGCAGGCGGCGGATTATGACCAGTGGCGGCAGATGGGCAATCACGGCTGGGGCTGGGATGATGTTCTGCCCCATTTTATGAAATCCGAGGACCATCATGCCGGGGCCACCGCACTACACGGGTCAGGTGGCGAATTGCGGGTCGAGGAACAGCGCCTGAACTGGCCGGTTCTGGACACTGTCGCAAAGGCCGCGACCGAGATCGGGATACCGGCCACTGATGACTTCAACGATGGCGACAACGAGGGATCGGGCTATTTCCCCGTCAATCAGCGTGGCGGGGTGCGCTGGAACGCGCGCAAGGCGTTCATTGCACCGGTCAAATCGCGTCCGAATCTGCGGATCGAACAACATGCCCAGGTTCTGAGGCTGGAAACCGAGGGCACCCGCGTCACGGGGGTGGTGTTTCGTCAGAAGGGGCGTGAATATGTCGCCCGCGCCAAGGGGGAAGTGGTGCTGGCTGCCGGTGCCATCGGCACGCCGCAAATCCTTGAACTGTCGGGCATCGGCGACCCGGCGGTGCTGAAACCTCTGGGGCTTGACGTGACCCACGCAGCACCGGGCGTTGGCAATAACCTGGCGGACCATCTGCAAATTCGTACTGTGTTCCGCATTCATGGCGCATCAACGCTCAATGAACGGTCGCATTCGCTGTTTGGCAAGATCGGGATCGCGGCGGAATATGCGCTGAAACGATCAGGCCCAATGGCCATGGCGCCCAGCCAGTTCGGCATTTTCACCCGGTCATCGGATCAGTTTGCGACCGCAAATATCGAATATCACGTGCAGCCTCTTTCCCTTGACGCTTTTGGTGAACCCCTGCACCGGTTTCCCGGCATCACGGTATCGGTCTGCAACCTGCGGCCCGAAAGCCGGGGCAGCACCCATATAACCAGGGCAGATGCCCGCACCGCCCCCGACATCGACCCGCGCTACCTGTCGACCGAAGGCGACCGGCAGGTGGCCATCGACAGCATCCGTCATGCCCGCAAATTGATGGCGACGCAGACGATGGCGGCGCTTCGGCCAGAGGAAATCAAGCCGGGACCGCAGATTGCCAGCGCCGCCGACCTTGCCCGCGCGGCCGGAGACATCGCCACAACAATCTTCCACCCGGTCTGTACCGCACGCATGGGGACCGACCCCGGTGCGGTGGTCGGGCCTGACCTGCGGGTGCATGGGGTTCAAGGACTGCGGATTGCGGATGGGTCGGTGATGCCCACGATCCCGTCGGGCAACACCCACGCGCCGATCACGATGATCGCCGAAAAAGCGGCGGACATGATGCTGAGGGGCGGAAAACCCTGACCCTACGCCGCGAGGTTCTGGCTCCGCCGCCTGATCTCAGGGGGTATTGGGCATTCTTGTCTCGGCCTGGACCGTCAAAGTGGGCTGCTGACTATGCGGATTTCTGATCGCTGCGCCCATAGAGAATGTCCGCGAAGTGGCTTGCGGCCCGGAGAAATGGATTGACCAGCGGTTTGGTCAATGCCGACCGGTCAGCGCAATAGGCCCCCACGATACAGATGTTTGCGCCAAATTCCGGATTTCGTCCAACATCATCGCGTTCGATGATCCGCGCCTTTGTCCGCCACCCGCGCCGCTTGGTTTCATCCAGCACCAGTTCAAGACGTTTGAGCGCGTGGAAGGTGGTATAAAGGGCGAGGTAGTCCATGTAGCCCTCCAACGGTCCAAATCCGGATTTTGGAAAATTGTCTTTGACGATCTCAAACATGTCTTCGGGAAAGACCGGCCATGATTCATCGCCAATCAGCCAGGCGAGGTCTTCGGCACCGTGACGTCTGCCGCAATATTCGAAATCGAACCAGCACAGTTGGTTTGCCGGGTTGACGGCGGCATTGCCCGATCTGCAATCCCATTTCACAAACTGGCGTGGTTCGGCCTGCAACGCCTCGGCCAGGGCCCCAGTGTCAAGCCTGTCCGAGACCGTCTCTCCATATTGGTCCAACACTTCGGCCCCTTCGACAAGCGCCGAAATCCAGGTGTCGGAGTTGCCAAGCGGAGGCAAGGTCACGCCGTCCAGCGCCGTGCGCGACGCCTGATGAATCCGGAAGATCGCGTCAACGGCATCAGCGGCCAGATCCTTGCGGCGGCCGGGATTGGTGGCATGAACGGTCTCGCTCAGGCGTTTGCCACCGACGTCGCTTTGTAAAAGAACATTGTCCTGAAGCGCGATGAATTTCGGCACGTGAGGACAGATTGCGGACAGATTTTTCAGTACCCGCGCCTCGACATGGGTCCGGCGGAAATTTGGCCGGCTTGTGGCGATGACTGTACGGTCTCTCAGCACGACCCGGCAACTGGCCCGCGCCGAACCGCCCGGCGTCTTGATGTCGAGAACAGGCTCATCGAGCATCTGTTCCACCGAACGCCAAATCTGCGCCAGACGCTTGTTCTTTGCTTTGGTCATACGGCCCTCTCACCATCATCAAGGGGATTATCACGGCATTTCGCGGCGTTTCTGAGGCGGCAATTGACCGATTCTATGGTGCGCAGAAGGCCCTGGCGTGTTTGCGTTCGCCAATTTGATACAATTTCGACGCCCCCCAAAGATTGCGCATCTACAGCGACACAATAATTGCCGGAATCCCGTTTCCTTTTGGCACCAATCCATGCCGGGCCTTAACCCCGACAGGTGGCGCGGTCCGTTTTCTGGACCGTTCATGGCCCTTGGCCCAGACATAATTGCGAGGAAATATATCATGCCGGTTCAGTCCTTTGACGAGTCTTCAACCTATTACAATGGTGGTGTCGAGGGTGATGAGTTCGCCCTGTGGTTCGACGAGAATTTCGAAGCTGATGACACGTCACCGACGGGAGGCACCTCCGGGACCGGTGGGACGAAGGGAACCAACGGCACTGGCGGGACCAAGGGTACCGGCGGGACTAAAGGCACTGGCGGAACCAACGGCACTGGTGGAACCAACGGCACTGGAGGCACCAACGGCACTGGCGGAACCAACGGCACTGGAGGCACCAAGGGAACCGGTGGGACCAAAG
>CAXBKL010000189.1:0-3735 GCA_963976125.1 uncultured Sulfitobacter sp.
TTGCACCCCCACCTTTGCGACGCATTGTGATCCGTCCGGTGTTGTTCCGTCCGCCGTGTTTGGTAAGTCCCTCAGTGAGGGCCTTAACAGGGCGACCTTTCCAAAGCTCCGAACGGTCAATCAGTACCAGCCCACGCTGGCCCGGCGTCGTCGGTTTGTACGACTTGAGTGCCATGTTGTCTGTCTTCCGTTTTGCTTATGTGACGCCGTTGCCGACGCCGTGGTTATAGGCCCCCGTAGGTGCCCAAGTAAGTTTGATGCTGTCCCCAACGCGCCCCGGACATGATCCGGGGCCTCTCCCTCCAACCACACCCCGGACGTGATCCGGGGCCTCCTGGCCATCGGGTTCCCGGATCACCTCCGGGATGGGCACAACAAACAACAGACAAGCCCCGGACGAATCCGGGGCTTTGCCTGAGCGTGCGTTTAGGGTGTGTGAGGGGTGGGGTCAAGTATGATTGGACACGCTTCAGACCCCTTTCTTTGGCTATGCCCGGACTATTTCCATCAAAGGCTCAAACATGAACAATGCTCCTCAACGTCCACTTGCTGGACGAAGCTCCCGTAAAAGTTCGCCCTCATGGAGCAATTTCGTAAGTCCTGTTGCGATATGTTTCGGCATACCGGACCTCTTTATCAGTCGGCTGTTCCTGAAAATGGGGCTCTCAAAGACGCTATCCGTCTGGTCATAATGGTCGATACCTCTGGACAAGATTTATGGCTCCTTCGAACAGCGAGGCCTTGTGAATCATATTCGCGGATTTTCACAACACAAATTCATTTAAGGTGAAATTTCCTTCCACAAAAGCAGTTGTGATACACAAACAAGAAATTCTCTACCGCAAAGTGTTTTGTGATCGCAAAGGCCCCACAGCCACACCCAACCTATTCTCCACCTCCCCCAAGGAAAAGCACTCGACCCAAGCCAGCGCGAGGTTGGTCGCAGGCTCATGACAATCGCGGCCAAGCTCGATTTTGAACGTCGCTGACTGCTCAGCAGACCAGCCCCTAAGGCAGGCACTTGTGGGCACCCCCCCCCACGCCCTCCTGCAACGCCTATGGCGCAATCATCCGGTCAAACGGATCGCGGTGGCTCCAATCCAACAGCCCCGAATCTCGGGCGACGGCGGCCGCGCCGCCTGCCCGTTGGGTGCGTCTTTGCCATGCACGGCCACCACCCCGTTGCATGCCACACCACTCCCTGATCGCCACATCTTCGACCGGCAAAGCTTCCCCCGCAAGCCGGATACAGGGTGATGCACGCCCGGTGTACGCTGTGTGTACAGTTTGTGACATTCGGATTTCCCCGGAATCTGTCCCCGAACATCCCCGTCACAGATGACAAATCCGGCGCATTCTTCACCTTGGAAACCCGGCGTCACCCGCCTTGGTCAAGGCCCGGCCCGGACCTGGGCACACGTCCGGTGTCGGGGCCGCAACTTGTCATCCGCCCGCCAACCCACTAACAAGGGAAAGCCTTTTGAATTCAGAAAGAGGATCTCCACATGCCCTCCCTCGAATTTCCCCAGACTCTGCGCGCCCGGCCCCGTCATGGATGATGGCACGCTCGCATTTCGCGAGCGGGCCGCCTGCCCCTGTTGTGGGGCCACCGCGCATACATCCGTGTGGAACGGCAGATTTTCCGACCCTGAAGTAACTGACAATATTGCAAATTTTCACTACAGCTCAGACACCGGCGCGGCGCTTGGGGATCAGCCTTTTGACCTGGTTCAATGCAACAGTTGCAAGATGCTCTACCATCGGCTTGTCCTGACCGATGCGGGCATTCCGATCGTCTATTCCGAATGGACCAACGCCGATCAGGTCGCCCGCTTCGAGGCCGACCACGGTCGCGCCGATGAATTCGCCGTGGGAATCTTCCGTACCAAGCTGATCCTGCGTATCAACAAGCTGCTTGCCGGACGGTTCCAGGAACCTTTCCGTCTACTCGATTTCGGCTGTGGCGATGGCGAGACAATTGCCCAGGCGGCGATGTTCGGATTTGAGGCGGCAGGCATTGACGTGAGCCGGTCGAGGATCGAAACCGCCGGCATAAACAAGAGCCCGATCTTTCCTGATCTTGAGCGTTTTGACCGCGATGGCGGCGGCAAGGTTCATGCCATCATCCTCGAACAGGTATTGGAACATCTGATGGAACCGCGTGACATCCTCGTGGCGCTGGGTGAACGGCTCTTGCCGGGCGGCATTCTTTATATCGCTGTGCCCGATTGCACGGGCATCACGGTGCCCCGCGATTTTGCAGCGTTTCACCGTGTCCAGCCCGTCGAGCATGTCAACGCCTTTACCCCGAACACCCTTGCTACACTGGTCGAAAATGCAGGTTTCCGCAGGTTACGCTGGCCCAGCGTCTTTGTGTCCGAAGATCTATCGGGGGCCATGCGGACAATGGCCGGCATGGCCCTGCGCCGGCAGAACACGGAACAGTTTTTCCGATACGACGGATAGACACACGCCAATGCAAAAGGCCCCCCGATAAAACGGAGGGCCTTTCATGTCTCGATCTGGTCGGGGATCTTACAATCCGGTAGATACGTCGATCGTGTTGCCTTCTTCAAGCGTCACATAGGCCTTCTTCACGTCCTTGCGGCGGCCGATCTGGCCCCGGAAACGCTTGACCTTGCCTTTGGTGATGGTCGTGTTCACGGCCTTCACCTTGACCCCAAAGAGCGCCTCAACGGCTTCCTTGATCATCGGCTTGTTGCTTTCCATCGCCACTTCAAAAACTACCGCGTTGGCCTCAGATGCCATGGTCGCTTTCTCGGTGATGATCGGCTTGCGGATCACGTCATAGTGGGTGTGCTTGGCGCTCATTTCAAACGGGCCTCCAATGCTTCGACGCCCGCCTTCGTAATCACCAGAGTGTCACGCTTGAGGATGTCATATACGTTTGCGCCCATTGTCGGCAGAATATCCAGACCTTCAATATTACGCGCGGCTTGGGCGAAGTTCTCGTTCACGGACGCACCATCGATAACCAGCGCACGCTTCCAGCCCAAAGAGCTGATCTGCTTGGCCAGTGCGGCGGTTTTGCCTTCGGAGGCTGCTTCGTCAATGATGACCAACTGACCGGCTTTCGCCTTGGCGGACAACGCGTGACGCAGACCCAGTTTGCGGAACTTCTTGGTCAGCTCGTGACCGTGAGAACGCACAACCGGACCTTTGTAAACACCACCACCCCGGAAGATCGGTGCAGAACGCGCGCCGTGGCGTGCGCCGCCGGTGCCCTTCTGGCGATAGATCTTCTTGGTGGAATAGTTCACTTCGGAGCGCGTCTTGACCTTGTGTGTACCGGCCTGCGCGTTGTTACGCTGCCAGCGTACGACACGGTGCAGGATGTCGGCGCGTGGCTCAAGACCAAACAGGGCCTCGTCCAAGTCTACCGAACCGGCCTTGCCGCCGTCGAGTTTGATGACATCGAGTTTCATGCGTCACCTTCTTTCTTGTCTGCATCGCCACCGGCTGGTGCTTCTGCGGCTTTTGCGGCTTCTCTGGCAGCGGATGCCAGAGCGGCAGGAACGATTGCGTTTTCAGGGAACGGCTTTTTCACCGCGTCCTTGACTGTGACCCAACCGCCTTTGGAGCCGGGAACGGCACCTTTCACCATGATCAGGCCACGGTCGCTGTCGGTTTTGACAACTTCGAGGTTCTGCGTTGTCACGCGGGCAGCGCCCATGTGACCGGCCATTTTCTTGCCTTTGAAAACCTTGCCGGGAT
>CAXBKL010000190.1:0-3529 GCA_963976125.1 uncultured Sulfitobacter sp.
GCTTGTGGCGGACCTCAAACGTGTGGCGCGCACACGGCACCAGGTGGCGATGTACGTCGGCAATGGCCACGCCGCCTGGGAAGCGGCGCTCAGCAATGTGATTGCCCCCGGCGACAAGGTGCTGGTACCAGCCACGGGCCGCTTTGGCATTGGCTGGGGCGAGATGGCGACCTCGTTGGGGGCCACAGTAGATGTGCTGGATTTTGGCAAGAAATCCCCAATGGACATCGACCGCATCGCCGAAGTGCTGCGCGCCGACAAGAGCCATGAAATCAAGGCCATCCTGGCCGTGCACGTCGACACTTCCAGTTCGGTTCTCAACGATATTCCCGCCCTGCGCCGGGCGCTTGACGAGGTGGGCCACCCCGCCCTGCTGATGGTCGATTGCATTGCCTCACTTGGCTGTGACCGGTTTGAAATGGACGCATGGGGCGTCGATGTGACGGTGACAGGATGCCAGAAGGGCCTGATGGTGCCCCCCGGCATGGCCTTTGTGTTCTTTAACGACAAGGCAGAGGCGGCGCGCGCGCGGCTGCCCCGCGTCAGCTGGTATTGGGACTGGACCCCGCGTGCCCACCCCGAGGAGTTCTTTCAATACCACGCAGGCACTGCGCCCACACACCACCTATATGGATTGCGCACAGCGCTTGACATGATCCACGCCGAAGGAATTGAACAGGTCTGGCTCCGTCATGGCGTGCTGGCCTCTGCGGTTTGGGCCGCCTGCGAAAAATGGGCAAATGCGGGCAGCTTTGCGATGAACATCACCGAGCGGGCGCACCGCAGCACTGCCGTCACCGCTCTGCGCCTGCAATCGCCCGATGCCACCCGCCTGCGTGACTGGGTCGAGGGTGAGCTGGGGCTGACACTGGGCATCGGCCTTGGCATGGCGGAACCGGACGATGACGCATGGCATGGGTTTTTCCGGCTTGGCCATATGGGTCATGTCAATGGCCAGATGATAATGGGCATGCTGGGCGGGATCGAAACCGGCATGCGCGCGTTGAAGGTAGAGCATGGTGCAGGTGCCCTTGACGCGGCGGCACAGGCGCTTGCAGAGGGTTAGCCGCGCGCCATCGCGATGCGTTTGATGACCTGATTGACCCCCCATCCAAGGGCCGCAGCGGCCAAAAGACCCCAGAGTGCCCAGATCACCATGAGTATCCAGGTGATGTTCACACCAAACATCACGATGCAGGCTTGGGTATAGTTCGGGGCGGCGGGCCGGTCGTTGTTGTTGCGCATGCTAAGCCTCAGACGGTATCCACGCACAGGATTATAGGTCAGTTTTTGTTTCCGTCAGCCCTTTTTTGCACCCACGAGTGCGGCGGGCAGCGCCGCGGCAAAGGCATCCAGATTTTCAGACGTGCCACAACTCACCCGGATGCAACGGTTCTGAGGGGCCACAAAAGGCATGCGCACAAAAATGCCCCGCGCCACCAATCCGTCCAGCACTGCCTTGGCAAATGCGCCGTCCAATCCGCAATCAATGGTCACGAAATTGGCCGCAGAGGGCAGGGGAACCAACCCGTTCTCGCGCGCAATATCGGCAATGCGTTGGCGGGCGGTCTCGATCTGGGCCTGCACATGTGCCAGCCAATCTGTGTCTTCCAGTGCCGCCAATGCGCCGGCCTGAGCGGCGCGGTTCATACCGAAATGGTTGCGCACCTTGTGAAATGCCGTGACGAGATCGGGCGCGCCAATAGCGTAGCCAACCCGCGCCCCTGCCATCCCGTAAGCCTTGGAGAAGGTTCGCATGCGAATGACACGTGGATCATCCCAGGGCAGGGTCAACGCCGTCCCGGCCGGGGCCGTTTCGACATAGGCTTCATCCAACACCAGCAGGCTGCCTTCGGGCAAGGTCTCCAGTGCCTGCGCCAGCGTCGCGCCCTTGTGCCAAGAGCCCATCGGGTTGTCGGGGTTTGCCAGATAAACCAGCTTGGCATTGACCTCTGCGGCCTTGGCAAACAGGGCCGCGGGGTCTTCGTGGTCCTCACGGTAAGGCACCTTGTGCAGCACACCGCCATAGCCCGCGACGTGATAGTTGAAGGTCGGGTAGGCCCCGTCAGAAGTGACCACCGCATCACCAGGTCCGATAAACAACCGCACAAGGTAGCCAAGCAACCCGTCGATGCCTTCGCCCACCACGATATGATCCATGCTGGTGCCATGATAGGCGGCAAGTGCGGCGCGCAAATCAAAACTCTCCGGATCACCGTACATCCAATGCCCGGTTTCCGCCATGGCGCTGATGGCGAGGGGCGACGGACCAAAGACATTTTCATTGGCCCCCAGACGCGCCTCGAACGGGCGGCCAAGGGCGCGTTCCTGTGCCTCTGGTCCTACAAACGGGACGGTTGCGGGCAGGGATTTGGCGAGCGGGGTGAGGCGGAGTTTTGTCATGCATCGGTGATAAGGACCCGCAGGGGGCAGGGCAAGACATTGATCTGCGGCAAAGGGGACCTTACATGCGAATGGATCGCAATATGGAGGGGCGCAAATATGGCAAACTTGACCCGTCGCGGCTTTATCGCCGCCACTGTTGCCGCCGGGGCGGTACGTGGCCTGCCGACATTGGTCACCAAGCCACCTGCCCGACGGATACTGACACTGGTTTATGACAAGAGCCTCGGCATGATGCGGGCGATAGACCGACTGGTTCCCTGATTTGCCGTGACGTTTCGCTGGCAGGCGCAAACCGGATCATGTGTACATGGGGCAAGCAAACCGGAGAATCCCATGGACCGCGTCACAATCACCTACGAAAACCACATTGCCTTTGTCCGCCTGAGCCGCCCAGACAAGATGAATGCTGTAGATCAGGCCATGATCGACGCGGTCATCGCCGCAAGTCAGGAAATCGCCGCATCTGATGCCCGCGTCGCGGTGATCTCGGGCGAGGGCAAGGCGTTCTGCGCCGGTATCGACATCACCGGATTGTCCGGCATGATGGGCAAGGAGCCCTCCGAGGCACTGATGCCGCGCACCCATGGAGAAGGCACCACAAATCAATGGCAAGAGGTCGCGATGATCTGGTCGCGGATGGAAATTCCGGTGATCGCCGCGATCCATGGCGTGTGCTTTGGCGCCGGCATTCAACTGGCGGTGGGCTGCGACATCCGTATCGCTGCGCCGGGCACCAAATTTGCGGTCATGGAAATGAAATGGGGCATCGTCCCGGATATGGGCGGCATGGTGCTGCTCCCAAATCTGGTGCGGTCGGACGTGCTGCGCCGCCTGACCTATACGGCTGAACCTGTTGAGGCGGCACAGGCCGAGCGCTGGGGCCTGATTACCGAAATTGCGGATGATCCGCTGGCGGCGGCAACGGAACTGGCGACAACCATCGCAGGGAAAAGCCCCGCCGCGATCCGCACAGCCAAGCGCCTGATCGCAATTGCCGAGACCGAAGATGCCAAAACCGTACTGGACGCAGAATCCCGCCTGCAGTCCGATCTCATAGGCAAGCCTGAACAGTTGGAAGTCATTGCCGCCCAATTCGGCAAACGTCCGGCGGTCTTCAAGTAAT
>CAXBKL010000191.1:0-3435 GCA_963976125.1 uncultured Sulfitobacter sp.
GGACATGCCCCGGCGACCCGAAGCACTCGGTTGGAAAATCACCGCTATCTTGCATTCGCTGCATCAGGTTCACGAGATTGAAGTCTGGTCCGAAGGCGGCGCAGCGCGGCAGGTCCGCATCGACGGCAAAGCAGCCCCGCAGACGGCCCTTGGCCGCATCGCGCGGGTGTTGTGGCTGATCCCGGCGATGGACCGTCTCTGGATCGAAGGGGCCGAAGGGCGGCGGCGGTTTCTGGACCGGATGACGCTCAGTTTTTTGCCCGATCATGCCGAACATGCGCTGGCGTATGAAAAGGCGATGCGCGAACGCAATCGGTTGCTCAAGGATATGGTACGGGAACCGTCATGGTATGCCGCGTTGGAGCTTCGGATGGCCGAAGCGGGGACGGCGATACATTGGGGCCGAAAACAGGCGCTGAGCGCGCTGGCAGAGGCGCAGAGATCGGCGCAAACAGCATTTCCGACTGCCACGCTGGCATTGCAATGCGACATGCCCGAGGACATGGAAGGGCTGCGGGCGGCTCTGTCGGACAACCGCATGCGTGATCTGGCGGCGGGGCGTACACTGATCGGCCCGCACCGGGCGGACATGTTCGGTGTCTACGCAGCCAAGGACGTACCGGCCAGAGAGTGCTCGACCGGGGAGCAAAAGGCCCTGTTGGTGTCCCTGATCCTTGCCAATGCGCGGGCGCTGGCGACAGATTTTGGCGCGCCGCCCCTGCTGTTGCTGGACGAGGTTGCGGCGCATCTTGATAAGGACCGGCAGGCCGCGCTTTACCAGGAGATTAACACGCTTGGTGCGCAGGCGTGGATGACCGGAACCGGGCCTGAATTGTTTGAGGCAATAGGCGATCATGCACAGCGGATGATCGTCACGGAGAGCGCCGGAAACTCGCAGGTTGCCAACGCAGACTGATCTGCCGCCGCGCGCCACAAAATCTTGTGTCATTTGCGTGACAACCCCCTCAAAAACCACTATAAATCGGGCAAAAGAAAAGGGATTTTCCAAGTGTCCGAGCAAGAGCAGAACAAGCAGGAATACGGTGCGGATTCCATCAAGGTTCTCAAAGGGTTAGAGGCTGTTCGCAAGCGCCCCGGCATGTACATCGGTGACACCGATGATGGCTCCGGTTTGCACCATATGGTGTATGAGGTCGTGGACAACGGAATTGACGAAGCCCTGGCCGGTCATGCCGATGCGGTAACAGTCACAATTCACGAGGACAGTTCGGTTTCCGTCAGCGACAATGGGCGCGGGATTCCGGTTGGCATCCACGAAGGAGAAGGCGTTTCTGCGGCTGAAGTCATCATGACCCAGCTGCATGCAGGCGGCAAATTCGACAGCAATTCCTATAAGGTATCCGGCGGCCTGCATGGGGTCGGCGTATCCGTTGTGAACGCTCTTTCCGACTGGCTGGAGCTGCGCATCTGGCGCGAAGGCAAGGAGCATGTCGCGCGATTTGAAGGTGGGTTTACCACCGAACATTTGAAGGTTGTCGGCCCCACGGACCGGACTGGTACCGAGGTGCGGTTCATGGCTTCCACCAATACCTTTTCCGACCTGGAGTATTCGTTCGAGACACTGGAAAAGCGGTTGCGTGAACTGGCCTTCCTGAATTCCGGTGTGCGGATCATCCTTAGGGACGAGCGCCCCGTTGAGCCATTGCAGGCCGACCTGTTTTACGAGGGTGGGGTCAAGGAATTTGTGAAGTATCTTGATCGTCACAAATCCTCCGTGATGCCGGAGCCGATCTTTATCACTGGTGAACGGGACGACATCGGGGTCGAGGTCGCAATGTGGTGGAACGACAGTTACCATGAAAATGTCTTGCCCTTTACCAACAACATCCCGCAACGGGATGGCGGCACCCATATGGCCGGATTTCGGGGAGCGCTGACACGGACCATCAACAACTACGCGCAATCCTCCGGTATCGCCAAGAAGGAAAAGGTCAGTTTCACCGGTGACGACGCCCGCGAGGGGCTGACCTGTGTGCTGTCGGTCAAGGTGCCGGATCCCAAGTTCAGCAGCCAGACCAAAGACAAACTGGTTTCATCAGAGGTCCGCCCGGCGGTTGAAGGGCTTGTGAACGAAAAGCTGTCCGAGTGGTTTGAGGAAAACCCGACCGAGGCCCGGATTGTCGTCGGCAAGATCATCGAGGCGGCCCACGCACGCGAGGCCGCCCGCAAGGCCCGTGACCTGACCCGCCGCAAGACCGCGATGGATGTGAATTTCCTTGCCGGAAAGCTCAAGGATTGCTCCGAGAAGGATCCGTCCAAGACCGAAGTGTTCCTTGTCGAGGGGGACAGCGCGGGCGGCTCTGCACAGACGGGCAGGGACCGTCAGACGCAGGCCATTCTGCCGCTCAAGGGCAAGATCCTGAACGTAGAACGTGCGCGGTTTGACCGGATGCTGGGCAGTCAGGAAATCGGCAACCTTGTAATGGCGCTGGGCACCGGGATCGGGCGGGACGAGTTCAACATAGACAAGCTGCGCTATCATAAGATTGTCATCATGACGGATGCGGACGTGGATGGGGCGCATATTCGGACCCTGTTGCTGACCTTCTTTTACCGTCAGATGCCCCAGCTGATCGAAAACGGTCATCTCTATATCGCGCAGCCGCCGCTTTACAAAGTATCACGCGGCAAGTCGGAGGTTTACCTCAAGGATCAGGCCGCAATGGAGGAGTACCTTGTCAATCAGGGCATCGAGGGTGCCATGCTGCGTCAGGGCAATGGCGAGGAAATCAGCGGTGCCGATCTGGTCCGTGTTGTCGATCTTGCCCGCCAGATGCGGCGGGTTCTTGAGGCATTTCCGACCCATTATCCACGTCATATCCTTGAGCAGGCGGCCATCGCCGGGGCGTTTGTTCCCGGCGCTGTGGATCAGAACCTGCAAGGGGTGGCGGACAAGGTTGCGAAACGGCTGGACCTGATTGCGCGTGAATATGAACGCGGCTGGCATGGGCGGATCACGCAGGATCATGGTATCCGGCTGGCGCGTATCCTGCGCGGTGTCGAAGAAGTGCGCACATTGGACGGCAAGATGATGCGTTCCGGCGAGGCGCGCAAGTCAGGGTCGTTCACCGAACATCTGCAAGATGTCTATGACCTGCCTGCGACCCTGATCCGCAAGGACCGGTCGCAGCTGATCAACGGGCCAATGGACCTGTTGAATGCCATTCTGGAAGAAGGCGAAAAGGGTCTGTCATTGCAACGTTACAAAGGTCTGGGCGAAATGAACCCGGATCAGCTTTGGGAAACCACGCTGGACCCGGATGCGCGCACGCTGTTGCAGGTCAAGGTCGAGGATATGGCCGAGGCCGACGATCTCTTTACCAAGCTGATGGGGGATGTCGTCGAACCCCGCCGAGAGTTCATCCAGAAAAACGCGCTGAGCGTGGAGAATCTTGATTTCTGACCTGGTGTAGG
>CAXBKL010000192.1:0-3420 GCA_963976125.1 uncultured Sulfitobacter sp.
ATGACTTCAGTGCCGGGGCCGACAATGATGTCGACGCCCGATTGCGTGTCCGGGTTGCCCGCTTTTCCGATGGCGTGGATCAACCCGTCCTTCAGCGCGACGTCAGCCTTGTAGATGCCGGAATGGTCCACGATGAGCGCATTGGTTATCACCGTATCAACCGCGCCGTCTGCACGGGTGGTCTGGGATTGGCCCATGCCGTCCCGGATGGTCTTCCCGCCACCGAATTTCACCTCTTCCCCATAGGTGGTCAGGTCACGTTCCACCTCGATTATCAGATCCGTATCGGCAAGGCGGAGACGGTCGCCGGTCGTCGGACCATACATTGCGGCATATTGCGGGCGGGAAATCTCAACGGGCATCTATAGCTCTCCCATAACCTTGTTGTTAAAGCCAAAAATACATCGTGCGCCGCCAATTGGTATCAACTGAACCTCACGGCGCTGGCCAGGTTCAAACCGCACAGCAGTCCCGGACGCGATATCAAGACGAAAACCACGGGCCGCCGTGCGATCGAATTCAAGCGCCGGATTGGTTTCCGCGAAATGATAGTGACTTCCGACCTGAACGGGCCGGTCGCCAGTGTTGACCACCATTAGCGCAAGTGCCTGCGCACCCGCGTTGAGGGTCAATGTACCAGCGGCGGGGAAAATCTCGCCGGGGATCATTTGCGCACCACCGACAGGACTGCCGCTGCCGCGATCACCAATACGCCCCCGATAACGGGCAACCAGCTGGGGTCATTGAGATGGTGATGCAATTGCACGCTGCTGTGTGCGTTGGCCAGCGAAGCGGAGAGCACAAAAGGCAAAAGGGCCAGCAAATATTTCATATCAGTTCTTTCTGTACAGCTTCAACGAATGGGGTTGTGGACGGTGACCAGCTTGGTTCCATCTGGAAAGGTCGCCTCGACCTGCACCTCGGGGATCATGTCGGCGATGCCCTCCATGCACTGATCGCGGGTGATGACATGGCCGCCTGCCTGCATCATCTCGGCAACAGAGCGCCCGTCACGCGCGCCCTCGACAACCGCATCAGTGATCAACGCAATCACTTCGGGATGATTCAGTTTCACACCTCGGTCCAAGCGCCTTCTGGCCACATCGGCAGCCATGGCAATCAGCAGTTTGTCTTTTTCGCGGGGGGTCAGTTGCATGGCTCAAAGCCTCCATGAGGTAGGTAAAGTGTTGTTTGAGAGATGTTGCAGAACCGGGATAAGGCTGCGGCGCAGGTCGTAGCTGTCGCGGGCCAGCTGGCGGATCACCAACACATCATCGGCCAACATGCTGGCGCCCGCTGTCTCAGGTAGAAGGGCGCGCACAGATTTAAGGGTGCTCTGGGCATTTGGCGCAACCATCACAATGCTTGCCATGGCACCCGCTCCATTGGCGACGGCGGGTCTGGCCAGATGGGCCGCGGCATCACCGCACAGATCCACCCCGTCAATATAGAGCGGGCGACCCTCGCGGGTGATGCGGATGCGGTCCCTGAACATCACATCATGCAAAACCTCCGGCATCGCGGCGCGGCCAAAGACCAGGGGCTCGACCATCAGAAACTTGCCCTCTGTCTCAAGGATGATCTCCAGTGAACGGCGCAGCGCGCTGCGGTCAAACAAGATCAGTTCCTGGGGCAACCATTTCACAAATGCGCCATGCTGAACCGTCAATCTGGTGTGAACGCGGCCTATCTCATTGCTCTGCGCACGATAGGCCCGCTCGGCGGCCTGCGTGGTCACGGTCAGGACCGCCCCTGTGTGTGCCTCGATCTCCAGGGTGAAGCGGTCGCCACCGGTGATGCCGCCTGCGGTGTTTACAAGGGTCGCCTCAATACCGCGCTGATACGTCTTTGGGAAAACCAGCTTCATCGACCCGGACTGGCGCAAGTCCCTGAGGCGCGTCATTCCGAGGTCATCTCCATATACCACCAGTTTCGCAGCCCCCATCGCGCGGGGCTGCATGGTGCCTTGAAGCGGCGCATCTATGGCAAAAGACCGGGTAATTTTCTCGCTCCGAATGGATTTCAATCTGACGCCCTTTCGATCACAACCCATGCGAACTTGCAGCTTTTCGCATAATAATACTGCGCAACATGCGATGAATGTCTGTTTTTCAGGCAACAACAGAGCGTGTTGCCCAATTTTCAGGCAATGCGGTGCAATCTTGAAATTTGACAGGTCAAGCAGTTGCCCTCGTTGCTGCGTCGCAGCAACTTAGCGCCACCTGCAGTCGTCGAATCGAGATGTCGTCTGGGGAAATAGGTGTGTGACGACCGTATGAATTGGACCTCACGGCGGCCGCCACACTATTTGCAACACTTAAGTTGCAGGGAGTAGCTAAGCCCCACGCCTTGCAAGCGCAAGATATGGCCGCCTCCCTGCGGGAGATATTATATGAAACTGACCACTGCTCTTGTCACGGCCCTTACGTTTGGTTCCGCCGTGCCCTCGCTGGCCGCAGAATGCTCGATCAAGGTTGGCGTCCTGCATTCCCTTTCCGGAACAATGGCGATTTCCGAAACAACACTGAAGGACACCATGCTGATGCTTGTCGATCAGCAAAATGCCAAGGGAGGCCTGTTGGGCTGCCAGCTTGAAGCCGTTGTGGTTGATCCCGCGTCGGATTGGCCGCTGTTTGCCGAGAAGGCGCGTGAATTGCTGACGGTTCAGGACGTCGATGTCATCTTTGGCAACTGGACCAGCGTAAGCCGCAAATCCGTCCTGCCCGTTATCGAGGAGTTGAACGGCCTGCTGTTCTACCCCGTGCAATACGAGGGCGAAGAGAGCTCCAAGAACGTGTTTTACACCGGCGCCGCGCCAAACCAGCAAGCAATCCCAGCCACCGACTACTTCCTGGAAGAACTCGGCATCGAGAAATTCGCGTTGCTTGGTACTGATTATGTCTATCCGCGCACGACCAACAACATCCTTGAGGCCTATCTGAAGTCCAAAGACATCCCGGACGGCGATATTTTTGTGAACTACACGCCTTTCGGTCATTCCGATTGGTCCAAGATCGTGGCCGATGTCGTGGCCCTTGGTGCCGATGGCAAGAAAGTCGGGGTGATTTCAACGATCAACGGCGATGCGAACATCGGTTTCTACAAAGAACTGTCAGCAGCGGGTATTTCGGCGGATGATATTCCTGTCGTGGCCTTCTCCGTCGGAGAAGAAGAACTCTCCGGTCTGGACACCAGCAATCTTGTCGGCCATCTCGCTGCCTGGAACTATTTCCAGTCCGCGGAGACACCCGCCAACGCCGACTGGATCGCCGCATGGAAAGAGCGCATGGGCGAAGAGCGCGTGACCAACGACCCAATGGAGGCGCATTATATCGGCTTCAACATGTGGGTGAACGCGGTCACAGCCGCAGGCACAGCCGACGTCGATGCGGTGCGCACGGCAATGTACGGGCAGGAATT
>CAXBKL010000193.1:0-3305 GCA_963976125.1 uncultured Sulfitobacter sp.
CTAAGTCAGATACACCTGACCCGACATCACCACCACGCCTTGTCCGCTGACGTTCACACCAGCAATGGCATCACGCGGCCCCAGCACCTGCACCTCTGCCTGTCCGGGGCGGCCCATCCCATGACCCTGTTCCGCGATAAATTGCGGTTGTTCGATCAATCCATGCGCCCAAAGATAGGACGCCGCCGCACCAGTTGCCGAGCCGGTGAAAGGGTCTTCGGCAGGGCCGGGTGGTGCCAGCAAGAGCCGTGCGTAGGTCTCTCCCTGGGCCGTCGCCCCTTGTCGGGTGATCCAATATGGCTCCATCATGTCAGTGCCGGGCACACCCAGATAGTCGAAATAGGCGCCCAGCGCCGCCTCATCCAGCTCAACACGTTCCAGCGTCGCACGGTCCCTGACAAGGGTGACGCAGAACGGCAGCCCGGTGGACACGATCTGTGGGGGATGCAGAATGTCCGCTGGATCAATGCCGCCGATGGCCGCCACCAGGTCAGACGGAACAACCTCCCCGAAAACCGGTGCGATCTGGGTCATTGTGATGCGTGGCCCGTTCAGATCGACGGCAACAATACCGGTCCCGGTTTCCAGCGTCAGGGCCCCATCACCAATCTTGCCCCGGTGCCGAAGTGCTGTGACCGTTGCAATGGTCGGGTGGCCCGCAAAAGGTATCTCGCGGCTGGGCAGATAGTATTTTACCCGCAAGTCGGCAACATCTGACGGTCCCGTGAAGGTGCATTCCACCAATGACGTCTCGCGCACGTAGGCCATACAGGTTTCATCCGAAAGCACCGCCCCGTCATGCACAACCGCACACCCGTTTCCGCCAAATGCCTGATCGGTAAAGGCATCAATCCAGTCAAACTCAAACGCCATGTTTCCCCCTGCGCAAGAAAGGCCGCAGCATGTGCTGCGGCCTTCATCATCACTTCGAGGCAGGGCAGTGACCAGCCCCGTGCAGGCTCAAATGCGCCTCAATGCACCATTACGGGCGCATAATTGTGTTCACGCGCCAGATGGAACGCCAATTTGCGATCCCCCACCAGCGCAAGCTGTTGCCCTGCCGCGTCATGTACGGCGTAAAGCTGTTCCAGCCCCTCGGCCTGCGCGCGCACTTCGCGGGGAAGGTCCGTGACCATGATCGTTTTTACATAGACGGTACGGTCAGCCGTCTGAATATCTGTCGGTTCCATCCTGTTATCCTTTCTTGATCTTGATGGTCTGAACGATCGTTTCCGGTATGGCGCGGGTCAGATCGACATGCAGCAATCCGTTTTCCATCTGGGCCTCACCAACATCAACACCATCAGCCAAAACAAACGAGCGTTGGAATTGCCGTGCGGCAATGCCGCGGTGTAGGAAAACCCGGTCATCCATATCCTCGGTCTGGCGCCCCCGGATCACCAATTGGCGATCCTCTACAGTGATGCTCAGATCTTCATCGGCGAATCCGGCCACGGCCAGCGTGATCCGATAGCTGTAGTCAGAGGTCTGTTCGATGTTGAACGGCGGGTAGCCTTCGTTTCCGCCCTTGGCGGATCGTTCAAGAAGCCGTTCAAGTTGCTCGAAACCCAGCAGATGGGGATACGAACCAAGCGTCAGTTTTGTCATACGACACGTCCTTAGTTATCAAGCGACAGTCATTTAGGGCCCCGTTATGGCAACCCGTTGAATGGAATATGGGGTGGGATTAACGGCTCTGCAAGGGCTATGCGGAATTGTGGTGAAGCCCTATATTGAACACCAAGGGCAATCAGCGGAATCAGCATTCATGAACGCACCAACCGATCTTTCGATGAAGACCGACGATGTTTTGCAGGTCGAGCTTGCGGTGTTTCGCCGTGAACACCGTGATCTGGATGAGGCCATTCAGGCGATGGCGGATCGCGGCACCTCGGATCAGTTGACGCTGCAACGCATGAAGAAACGTAAATTACGGCTCAAGGATCTGATTGCTCAGATCGAAGACCGTCTGACGCCTGACATCATCGCGTGACACATTGCCCCCGCCGCGCCCTTGGCTATAGTGCGCGCTCTGAAATCACCCCGGAAAGGCGCGCGCAATGACCACCCCACCCGTCGGCATTATCATGGGGTCGCAATCCGACTGGGCGACCCTGCGTGAGGCGGCGCTGCTGCTGGACGATCTTGGTATCGCCTATGAGGCACGCATCGTCTCGGCACATCGCACCCCTGACCGGTTGTGGGACTATGGCAGATCGGCTGTTGCTCGTGGTCTGCAAGTGATTATCGCAGGTGCCGGCGGTGCCGCGCATCTGCCCGGCATGATGGCGTCCAAGACCCGCGTGCCGGTGATCGGTGTGCCGGTGTTGACCAAGGCGCTGTCTGGTGTCGATTCGCTGTATTCCATCCTGCAAATGCCCAAAGGTTTCCCGGTGGCAACCATGGCCATCGGCGCGCCCGGCGCGGCAAATGCCGCCCTGATGGCCGCTGGTATCCTCGCCCTGCAAGATCCGGCCCTCGCCGGGCGGCTGGACGCGTGGCGCGCGGCCCTCAGCGCGTCAATCCCGGAGGAGCCAAGCGATGACTGATCCATTGGCACCGGGCAGCACAATCGGCATCCTTGGAGGCGGTCAATTGGGCCGGATGTTGTCGGTTGCCGCCGCGCGGCTTGGCTTCAGGTGCCATATCTTTGAGCCGGGTGCCGCGCCGCCTGCCGGTGACGTCGCGCATGGCGTCACAACTGCGCCCTACGACGATCACGACGCGCTCAGGGCCTTCGCTGCCGCCTGTGATGTCGTGACTTTCGAATTTGAAAATGTCCCCACCGCCGCCCTCGACCTGATCGAAGCACAGGTGCCGATCCGACCGGGGCGCGAGGCGTTGCGCATTTCTCAGGACCGGCTGACCGAAAAGGAATTCCTGCAGGGGCTTGGCCTTGCCGTGGCCCCCTTTGCCGATGTGCCGGACGCCGCTGCGATGGACACTGCCGTGGGCCGGATCGGTGCACCCGCGATCCTGAAAACCCGCCGCTTGGGCTATGACGGCAAGGGCCAGTCCCGCTTGCGAACAGCCCGCGATGCGGCACAGGCACTGGCGGATATGAACGGCGCAGCCGCACTCCTGGAGGGATTTATCGATTTCACGCACGAGGTCTCCGTCATCGCCGCACGCAGCCCCTCAGGCGATGTTGCCTGCTATGATCCGGGTGAAAACGTGCACCGCGACGGCATTCTGCACACCACCACCGTGCCTGCACGCCTGAGTGCGGCGCAACGAATGGATGCGGTACTCTTGGCTGCCAAGATCTTGAACGCACTTGAGTATGTCGGCGTTCTGGGTGTCGA
>CAXBKL010000194.1:0-1596 GCA_963976125.1 uncultured Sulfitobacter sp.
CTCGGCGCTGGCCCCAAGGGCTGCAAGCGGAAACCCCCCGCCGATGATCTTGCCCAGCGTGCAAATGTCCGGCACCACCCCAAAGCGGTCCTGAGCCCCTCCATAGGCCAGCCGGAAACCGGTCACGATCTCGTCAAAGATCAACAGCACATGATACCTGTCACACAGGTCACGCAATCCTTGCAGGAATCCGGGCAGCGGCGGAATGATCCGCTGCACCGGCTCTACGATGATTGCGGCAATGTCGTCATGTTCGGCCATCAGGGTTGCCACAGCTCCCAGATCGTTGAACGGGGCGATCAACATCTGGTCCGCCACATCTTGTGGAATGCCAGCGCTGTCGGGTACGGCCGTCGGAAAATTCACGTCGCGGGTGGGGGCAAGGCTCATCTGGGCCTCGGCGCTCATCCCGTGATAGCCGCCTTCGAACTTGAGAATCCGGGTGCGCCCGGTAAATGCCCGCGCCAGCCGCATGGCATACATGTCCGCTTCTCCGCCCGACGCGACAAAGCGCACCTGTTCGCAACAGGGCACCGCGTCAACGATCGCCTCGGCCAGCTCTATCCCCTTGGTGTTGTTAGCAAAGAATGTCATGCCTTTGGGTAATTGCTCCAACACGGCCTCCATGACTTCGCCATGCCCATGACCCAGAAGCATCGGCCCGGACCCGATCAGGTAATCGACATATTCGCGCCCTTCCTGATCCCAAACCCGGCTGCCAGCACCCCGCGCGATCACGATACCGGGGTCGAAGTTGCCAAACCCACCTGCGGGCAAAACCGCCCGTGCGCGTGCGATCCATTCGGCCTGAGTGTGGTGTCTGTGTAGCGTAGCGTGTGATTTCACTGTCCGGCGCCTCCCCGCGCATGTCGGTTGTTGCTCTGACATGCAGGATCTCGCGGATCTGCGCCAGACTGCGCTCTCAAACCCTGCCATGAATCCCTTTTCCAGCGGTTTGGTGCCTGACCCGATGAACATTCGGCTGAAACCGGGGTGCTGAATGGGGTGGCCATATCCTAATCCAATATCAGGTCCGGGCGGCCCAGCACATCGGGGTCGGGGCAGACCCCGAGGCCCGGACCGGGCGGCGGTGCGATGCGCCCGGCGCGGCGTACAGGTGCGTCCGGGTCAATGCGTGGTGTCACATATCCCGACAGGTCACATACGTTCAGAAGCTGACGGGGGTCGGTCGCCGCCCCAAGATGCAAGAGCGCCGCCGTTGTGATGTCACTGCCCCAGGTGTCTTCGATGCACATTTTTGCGCCCAGATACAGGCACAGGTCGCGGGCGCGCCGGGTGGCAGAGATTCCGCCAAATTTTGAAAGCTTGAGCGCAACGGCGTCCATGATGCCCCTGCGGTGCGCGTCCAGCAGGGAGGCCGTGTCATGGGCGGCCTCATCCAGTTTCATTGGCAACCCGGTTCCTGCCCGCACAGCGGCACATTCCGACAACGTCTTGCAGGGTTGTTCCAGCATGATGTCCAGATGGGCCACCGCACGTCCGACCCGTATTGCCTCCAACCGGGTTGCCCCACAATTCCAGTCACCATAAACCAGCGGCCCGTCCCCCACCGCTGCCCGGACCTGAACCAGCCTT